>JALZJE010000306.1 GCA_030859955.1 Chloroflexota bacterium
GGTGTGGACCGAAGGAGTGGAAGCTGGCGAATCCTCGGCAGCACCGCGGACGGCGGACACGATGGACGGGAACCCGGACTCGACGCGAGCGCTCGTCGTGGAGTTCAATCCGCTGACCTGCGCCTGGGCGATGCCGGCGGCAGAGGCGACGATGACAAGACTGACCACCGAGAGGTGGGCAATGACTCGGGTCGGCAGGTGGCTTTCGGTGAGGCGGCGGTAACGCCGTCGCAGATCAGGCAATAGAAATCCAACTCCGCCTAGGAATGGTCGTAAACACTTGCCGCACGAGCCGCCACGATCGGTCGATCCGAGAGTCGCTTCCCCGCGCCGATGGGCCGGTCGCGTGCGGCGTCATGGTAGCAGCGCTCATCGACGCGGGTCAAACGGAAATTAGCGAAGCCACCCCGTACTCCGGTAGAGGCCGTTCTAAGGTTCGCTCGCAAGCTGGATTGCCGGAGAGCCCTGGTCCGCGGTGGTCGTGCCATCCGCCATGAGCGAGATCCATGCCAGGGAGCGCGACCCTGCGGGGGGCGACGGCAATTCGACCGAGACGACGACCGACTCGCCCGGGGACAGCGGCGGTATGGGGGTCGCCAGGGCCACGAGCTCCGTGGGCGCCACCGCCAGGTACGGCTCGTCGGATGCGGCCCACCCGGCGACGAGCTCTGCGTCCGAAGGCCACACGAGCGTGCCCGTGTTCGTCAGGCGCAGCGAGATCATGCCCTCCGGTGCGGCCGGTGCCCAGAACAACGGTCCCTCGCCCTCCACCGGCGCCGGCGTGGTGGTGATCGGCCCATCGGCAAGGCTGATTCGCGCCGCGAGCTGGCGCCCGCCCAGATACTCGGTCAGTCCGAGGAGCAGTCCCTCCGCGACCGCCTCCTGTCCCTCGCTCGAGGCGAGCAGGTCGTGCTCACTGCGCAACGTGATCGAGCCCACTTCGGCCAGCACCACCGGCATCAGTCCGCCTCGCGTCGGCTGTGCGAGCGGATCGGGGCGCTCCGGCGTCACCTCCAGGAGAGGAGGTGCCACGAGGTAGAAGTTGTGCGCGGTGATCCCCCGGTCGCCTCGCTCGTAATCGGCGATGGGATCGAGGCGCTCGACGACCCCGGCCTGCATGGCCTCCGCCAGCGTGGCGGTCGCGGTGGCGCCCCACGGGGTCTCATCGGTGTAGAACGTCTCGCTGAAGGCGATCTCGATGCGCTCCCCGCCCTCGGTGGGCGAGTTGATGTGGATGCTGACGAGCGCATCGGCCCGCGCAAGATTCGCGAGATCCAGCCGCGCCTGAAGCTCGTCCCGAGTGCGTGTCGCCTCCGGCAGATCTGGGCCGAAGCCGGCCAGCCCGTCGCCATTCATGTCGCGCCACGACGGACCCTCACAGCCGAGGGGCGGATAGCTGTCGCCGGCCAGTGCCTCGTCATCGTCGCGAATCATCACGACCCCGATCCCCTGCGCTGACAGAAGGGCTTCCAACGCCCGCGCGATGGCGAGTGTCAGCGTTTTTTCGGCCAGCTGCTCGCCCCGCTCCGATGGATCCGGGACGCCCCAATCCAGGCATCCACCGTGGCCTGCGTCGATGGCGACCACGATCGCTCCCGGATTGGGCGCGTAGACCGTACTGTCGGACCCGGGCGCCGCCTCAATGTCACCGGGGACCGGCTCAGCCGAGGCAGGCGTTGACGCCACGGTGCTCGGGGAGGGCGTGACGGACGGCGACGCAGCGACGCTGGGACTGACCGCCGGCGTGGCGCATCCAACGACCACGAGCGTCAGGGCGACGAGAGCGCAGCCGTGAACCGCCCTGCGCTTCACACCGGGACCTAGGAGCGCTCGGATGCCTCGACACTCTTGCTGAGCGACACGAGGAACTCGGCGTTGTTGGCGGTCTTGCCCAGCCGCTGCATGAGCAGCTCGATCCCCTCGTTCGGACCGACCGCGCTGAGCATCCGGCGCATGGTCCACACCATGCGCAGCTCGTTCTCGTCGAGCAGCAGCTCCTCGCGCCGTGTGCCGGAGCGGAGGACGTCGATCGCCGGGAAGATGCGCTTCTCGCTCAGCTTCCGGTCAAGCGCGAGCTCCATGTTGCCGGTGCCCTTGAACTCCTCGTAGATCACGTCGTCCATGCGCGAACCGGTGTCGACCAGGCAGGTGGCGATGATCGTCAGCGACCCACCGTGCTCGATGTTGCGCGCCGCGCCGAAGAAGCGCTTCGGCGGATAGAGCGCCACGGGGTCCACGCCACCGGACAGCGTCTTGCCGGATGCGGGCAGGGCGAGGTTGTAGGCTCGGGCCAGGCGGGTGATCGAGTCGAGCAGGATGACCACGTCGCGCCCGGTCTCCACCTGGCGCTTGGCGATCTCGAGGCACATCTCCGCGACGCGAGTGTGATTCTCGGTCGGCTCATCGAATGTGGACGAGTAGATCTCCCCGTCGACGTTGCGCTGCATATCGGTGACCTCCTCCGGCCGCTCGCCGATAAGCGCGACCATGAGGAGTGCCTCGGGATGGTTCTCGGTGATGCCCGACGCGATGTGCTTGAGCACGGTCGTCTTGCCGGCCTTGGCGGGCGACAGGATCAGGCCGCGCTGCCCCATGCCGACGGGGCTGATCAGGTTGATCAGGCGCTGGGTGAGGTTCTTCTGATCGGTCTCGAGGTCGAACATCTCGTCGGGGAACACGGGGACCAGCGCGTCGAAGTTTGGCCGGCGCTTGGCGATCTCGGGTGCGACGCCGTTGACGGTGTCGACCCGCAGCATGCCCCAGTACTTCTCCTGGTCCTTCGGCGGTCGCGTCTGGCCCGTGACGCGGTCACCGGTGCGCAGCCCGAATCGGCGCACCTGGGAGGTGCTGACGTAGATGTCGTCGTTGGACGGCATGACGCCGTTCACGCGCAGGAAGCCGAACCCCTCGTCCACGATCTCGAGGATTCCCTCTGCCTCGCCGGACTGCCCGTTGCGTTCCTGTGACCCGGCGGGGGCGAGCTGCACGACGTCCAGCAGCTTGAGGACCAGATCGGAGTGCTCGAGCGTGTCATTCCCCTCGATCTGGTGCTCCGCCGCCAGCTCGCGCAGCTCGTCGATCGGCTTCGCCTGGAGGTCGCCCAGGTTCATCCCCGGGTCATCGGCGTCGGACGGAAACGGGCCGGTGAAGATCGAGGAGTACTGGCCCGATGCGTAGTCGTTCCGCCGCCGCGGTGCATAACCACCGCGCTGCTGCTGCTGTGGCTGTCGACGCGGAGCGGAGTCCTGGCGGCGCCGCGATCGGCGACGCTGCTGCTGTGGACGAGCTTCGTCGTTCATGACCGCCTCGCCTGGCAGGGTTGCTTCATGTAGGAAGTGACCTCGATGAGCGTCTCGGGCGCCGCCCCTGCACGACACTCGGTTCCACGGTTGGGGTCGAGTGCCTGGAAGGCAGAAGCGGCTATGGGAACAGGCCGACTCGGGGCTCGTTGCCGCGGTCGTGCGCTGAGTGCTCGGGATGGGTGGTCTATGGTCAGACCTTGCGGGTCCCGGCACGGGTGGTGATGTTGGGTCCCCCGTATCCGCTCATCTCGCCGATGAGCCGCGTCCGTATCTGACGCAGCACGGGTCTCCAGTCCAGCGCACTATAGCCGAATTGGGCGACAACGTCATCCACGTTCGACATGCTCGCCAGCGTCGCGACGTGTGCTCGGGCCTCTTCGTTCGCCCACCATTGGCTCCCGAACCGGCTCGACAATCGTTCACCAATGGCCCCCGCCAGCATCATGCGCCCGAGCTCCGTCACCGACGAGAATGGCGCGCCGATATCGACCAGGTACGCGGCCTCGGGGACGACGACGCCGGTGGTGTGTCCGACGATGCCGCTGAAATACGCGCGCTGGACCGCCTCCTCGTCCGTGCGGTAGAGCCGCATCTCGTAGTGAACCTGCGCCAGCCGGCGACGCAGCCGCCACAGGCGGATGAATGCCACGAAATCCGCGAAGGAGGCGATCTCGTCAGGCGCCATCTGGAGTGCCCCGCCCAGCCAGCCCGGATCGCCGACGAGCGATCGGTACAGCTCCGAGACCGCCATGGCCGGGACCCCGTCATCGGTGTCTGACCCGCCGAGCCCGGACTCGCCCGACCGCCAGCCCTCGCCGTGGCGCGTGCCGCTGGGTTCCCTGCCGGCCTGGCCCACTGCGCGATCGAGCTCGCGCTGCCCGAACCACTGCGACCATGCCGAACCGCGGCGGACGTGCCACAGGTCCGCGAGCGTGGCGTCTCCCTGCTCGATGCCGATCAGCGCGAGATATCGGCGCAGGGCGGCGTAGTAGACCGTCTCCGATTGAATCGACAGTTCCTCGAGCTCGAGCGTCAGGGCTTCGACGTCGCTCCCTGGCGAAAGTGCCGTTGCGACTTCACTGTCCGTGCGTCGCGTGGCCAGACGCTCGCGATATAGAGGGTTGAGCGCGTCCAACGCCTCGATCCAGCCCGCGTACAGGCCGTCGCGCTCGCCACGATCATCGATCGCTGCGATTCGCGACTCGAGCGCCCGAAACGGGATTCGCTCGCCGCGCCACACCACGACCGCGTCACGCTCGGCGCCGCCGATCGCCGCGTCAAGCTGATCGGTGTCTGGTCGCAGCGCCGGCAGCCCGGCGGGCGAGTCGGCGGTCATCCGCGAGCCTCCGCCGGGCTGGCGCGCGACGGCGTCCGTCGCTTCGCTGGTGCCGCCGCGAGGTCTCGCGCCGATGCTCCCACGAAGTCACGGAAGAGCGGATGCGGCCGGTTCGGACGGCTCTTCAGCTCGGGATGTGCCTGCGTCGCCACGAACCACGGATGGTCCCGCAGCTCGATGTACTCAACCAGGCGTCCGTCGGGAGAGACGCCGCTGAACGCCATCCCGGCCGCCGAGAGCCGCTCGCGATAGCCGTTGTTCACCTCGAACCGATGGCGATGCCGCTCGTAGGCAATCTCGGTGCCGTAGGCAGCGCGCACCTTAGAACCGTCCTCGAGCCTGGCGGGATAGAGTCCCAGGCGCATGGTGCCGCCCTTGTCGGTGACATCGGCCTGGTCGGGCATGAGGTCGATGACCGGGTGCTCGGTGAAGACGTTGAACTCGCTCGAGTTGGCGTCGTCGGTCCCGAGCGCCTCGCGGGCGAATTCGATCACCGCGCACTGGAGGCCAAGGCAGAGGCCGAGGAACGGGATCCGGTTCATGCGCGCCCAGTGGATGGCGCGGATCTTTCCCTCCACGCCGCGATAGCCGAAGCCACCGGGAACGAGGAGTCCCGCGACGCCGGCGAGCTCGTCCGCCACCTGGGTCGGTTCGACCCGCTCGAGACGCTCGGATCGGATCCAGCGGACCACGACCTCCACGTTGTGGTGGAGCGCGGCATGCTTGAGCGCCTCGGTCACGCTGATGTAGGCGTCCGGCAGCTCCGTGTACTTGCCGACGATGGCGACCTCGATCTCCGGGCGCGGCGCGCGGATACGACCGACCAGCTCCTGCCATTCGGCGAGGTCGGGCTCGCGACCCGGAAGCTCCAGCTCCCGCGCGATGAGCTTGCCCAGGCCGGCTCGTTCGAGCTGGATCGGCACCTCGTAGATGCTCCTGGCGGTCTTGAGCGGGATGACGGCGTGCACGTCGACATCGGTGAACAGGCTTACCTTGTCGAGGATCTCGTCATCGATCGGCTGGTCCGACCGCAGGATGATCACGTCGGGCTGGATGCCGATGCTGCGCAGCTCCTTGACCGAGTGCTGGGTCGGCTTGGTCTTGAGCTCCCCGGTGGCGCCGATCTCCGGCAGCCAGGTGACGTGGACGTACAGCACGTTGCGGCGTCCGACGTCCTTGCGCATCTGCCGGATGGCCTCGAGGAAGGGAAGCGACTCGATGTCGCCGACGGTGCCACCGACCTCGACGATCACGACGCCGTGCGCCGCGAGGCCGCTCGTGGCAACGCTCCCGGTACCGTCGCGTGCCACGCGCGCGATGCGCTCCTTGATCTCGTTGGTGATGTGCGGGATGACCTGCACCGTGCCGCCCAGGTAGTCGCCGCGACGCTCCTTGGCGATCACGCTCTGGTAAATGCGGCCGGTGGTGACGTTGGAGGCCTGCGACAGGTTCTCGTCGATGAAGCGCTCGTAGTGGCCCAGGTCCAGGTCGGTCTCGGCGCCGTCATCGGTCACGAAGACCTCGCCGTGCTGGTAGGGCGACATCGTTCCGGGATCGATGTTGATGTACGGGTCGAGCTTCAGGATGCTGACCGGCACGCCGCGGGCCTTGAGGATGCGGCCGATGCTGGCCGCGGTGATGCCCTTGCCGAGTGAGCTGGTCACGCCACCCGTCACGAAGACGTACTTCGGCATCGGTCTTCCTCGCACCTCGTGGTGGCTCGAGCGGGCGGCAAGGATCCGTGGTGGCCGCGCGCGAGTAGGGATCGCCGTTCGGTCTACTCGGGAAGTCATCCTAGCGCACGAGGCGCCGGCCCGTCGCGCGCGGACAGCTGTCGCGCCCGGGGCGGGTTTGGCCGAGCGTAGGATGCGGCCATGCTCGCGATCGCCCGCCTCATCCATCCCGCCCCGGCGGCGGCGGTCGTCATCCTTGCCGCAGCCCTCGGGGCGATCCTGAGCTCGCAATCAGGCGGTGCTGCCTTCTCGACGCGGGTCGTCCTCATCACCCTCAGCGTGCTCGGCTCCCAGATCCTGACCGGCGCGCTCAACGACTGGGCCGATCGCGGTCGGGACGCACTCGTGCAGCGCACCAAGCCGATCCCTTCCGGCCAAGTGGGTCCTCGTGTGGCGCTCAGGCTGGCGGCCAGCGGGCTGGCACTCCAGGTTGCGACCTCGATGCCCCTCGGAGCCGCTCCGCTGCTGCTCGGGCTGGCGGCATCCGGTTCGGGAATGGCCTACAACCTGTGGCTCTCGAGAAGCGTCGCATCGTTCGTCCCCTACCTCGTCAGCTTCGCGCTCCTGCCGATCTGGATCGCCGTCGGCGTGGGAGCGCCACTGGATCGAGTCGCGGCGGCGCCGCTCCTGGTCGGGCCCTTCGCGGTCGCCGCGCATCTCGCGAACACCGTCCGCGACTTCGATGCGGATGCTCGCCTCGGTTCCGGCAACCTCGCGCAGCGACTGGGACGCCGGACCGCGTTCGCACTGGCCTGGGGCATGGCCATGGCGGTCGGCATCGGCGTGGGAACCGCATTCGTCGTCGGGGGCAGCACACACGGCGTGGGACCTGGGCTCGGCGCCGTCGGGATCGTGGCCGTCGCACAGGGTATCGCCGGAGCTCGGCGGCTGTGGGCGGGCATGTTGATCGCCGCGGTGTGCTGGACCGCTTCCTGGGCCCTGGCCACCGGCTAAATATCCGGGATTCGGACCCCCTCCGGCTCAGTTGACCCGTGGGGCGTGGCTATCGTCCATCGGGAACTGGAATTGTCCGCGCTCAGACGCGATGTGACCCGTGCCACGAGCAGATAGCCGCGGAGCCGCTTCCTGTTCGCCGTTAGCCTCGTGGTACGGGCGAGGGGCAAAAATCCGACCAAGGCGCGTCAGATCGCGTCGTCGAGCTCCATCACCTCGTCATCGGTCTCTTCGGTGACCTTCAGCCACACGAACAGGCCGGCAAGGATGGTGAGCGGGATGACGATCATCGCCGCGATGATCGCTGCAAGGCTGATGAGAAGGACCTTGATCGCCTTCATGGGGACTCCCCTGACTACTGGGCGCCGGTCGATTGCGGCGCGGGCTGCTGTCGCTGCTCGGGTGCGGACTCGATCATAGCCAAGATCTCGTCCCGGGTGAATTCGGAGAGCTGG
Organism: Chloroflexota bacterium; assembly: GCA_030859955.1. Taxonomy (GTDB): domain Bacteria; phylum Chloroflexota; class Limnocylindria; order QHBO01; family QHBO01; genus JACDBZ01. The sequence continues at coordinate 7,781 of JALZJE010000306.1, forward strand.
TGACCGCTGCGCGAGCCGTTCACGCCGAACAGGCGCAGCACGAACGAACCGTCCTGCTCGAGCAGGAAGACATCGTGGGCCTTCTGTCCATCGATGTAGGCGCCGATGATCCGCAGCGCGAGCTCGTAGTAGTTGAGAAGATCCGGATGAGGACGGTCGGCGTCGGACGAGCCTCGCTTGGCGGCGGTCGCGTCCATCATCTCACCAACCTGGTCATCGGTCAGCTCATGGGTCCGCTTGATGAGCGCGCCGAAGCTGTCGGAATCGGTGGAGCCGGTGGGCATGCCCAATCCCTGGAGGAGGAAGCCTCCCTCCAGCTCCAGGAAGAGGATCTCCTTGAGGCGTTCGCCGTCAGCGAAGGCGCCGATGCTGCGCAGCACCTCTTCCCAATCCTGGCGCGGGCTGCCGTCATAGATTCGCATGGGCTCGAGCATCCCTCCGTTGGCGTGCCGATCGGCCGCCCGAGCATAGCGGTCGGGTGGGGCAGGTCAAGGCCGATCCATCAACGCCAGCGCGATCAGGCCGGCTGTTCGAGCGTTGTTGACGATAAGGCCGATATTCACGCCCAGGGTGCGGCCCCCGGAGGCGCGGGCAAGAAACCCGAGCAGGTGAGGCGTGACCGCCCCGCCGCGCACTCCGACGTCCGCCGCGTCCCGCAGGCCGTCATGGATCCACGCGTCCACCTCCGCCGCGTCCAGCGCCACGTCGGCGGGCGGCGGCTGCACGATGAGGACGCCTCCCGATCCGGGGATGGCTCGGTGTGCGTGCACCGCGTCGGCCGCCGCGCGCGGCCCGTCAACCCGGTGCGGGACCTTCAGCCCGGAGTTCACGCTGTAGAACGCCGGGAGCTCATCGACACCGTAACCGATGACCGGCACGCGGCGCGTCTCGAGCATTTCGAGCGTCGCCGGCAGATCGAGGATCGACTTCGCTCCCGACGAGACGACCGCAACCGCGGTCGCGGCCAGCTCGTCGATGTCGCTCGAGACGTCGAAGCTGCCGGACGCCCCACGATGAACCCCGCCGATGCCGCCCGTGGCAAAGATGACGATGCCGGTCATGTGGGCGATGCGCATGGTGGCGCTCACCGTGGTCGACGCCAGGCGCCCGGCGGCGAGCAGCGGCCCGAGATCGCGCGAGCCCGCCTTGGCCACGGATCGGCCCGGGTCGGCGAGTCGCTCGAGCAGCTCGCGATCGGCCCCGACAACGAGCCGGCCGCCGTCGAGCGCGGTCGTGGCGGGCACCGCGCCGGACTCACGGACCGACGCCTCGGCCGCCAGCGCCGTTTCGAGGTTGTGCGGAACCGGCAGCCCCTGCGCGATCAGGCTCGACTCGAGCGCGACGACCGCTCGCCCGTCAGCGAGCGCGGTGCGCACCTCGTCGGAGACACGCAGGAGCGGCGACATCATGCCGGTCCCTCCGCGGGCACCCGTGCCTGCGCCCCCGGGACGCGAGCCACCTGGGATGCGAGGGCGACAGCAGACGTCATCGCGCCTTCGAGCACGACGGGCGAGGGCGGCCACGCGGTGCGACGCAGCTCGGCGACCAGCCCGGCGGCGAAGGCATCGCCCGCACCGGTCGTGTCGGTGGCTCTTGCGCCCGGCGGCACCTGTACGGTCACACGCATGTCACCGATGGAGGCCACCACGACGTCGGCCGCCGTGATGACGGTCGCCGTGCCCTCGGCATCGGTGAGGTCCAACGCCAGTGCCTCGTCCCGGTTGAGGATCAGCAGATCCGGATGCATGGCGGCCACCGCGGCCCGCCACGCAGAGCGCGACGACTGCGGGACGGCGCATCCCACCACGACGCGACGCGTGGGGGCGTCACCCACGGTGCGGGCCAGCGTCGCCGCCTCCTCCTCGAGGAAGAGGTACCCCGAGACGAGCGTCCAGTCGGCGGGCAGCGCGCTCGCCCGCGCTGCGAATGGCGCCCGACGGCTCAGCATCGTCCGCTCCCCGACCTCGTCGAGGAGGATGACAACCGTGCCGGTCGACTCGGCCGGCACGGGGCTGACCACCACGCCCTCAGCGCGAAGCGCATCGGTCACCAGCGAGCCGGCATGATCCTCGCCCAGGCCGCAGACCAGCTCGACGTCGATCCGCTGCCGGGCCAGCCGGACCGCCAGGTTGGCGCCCTGTCCGCCGCAGTCCACGCGGATCTCGGCGGGCACATCAGCTCCGGCCCGCATCGGCGCGGCTGGCTGCACCGTCACGTCCAGCAGCGCGTCACCGATGACGAGGACCTCGCGCGCGCCGCCCATTCAGAGCGGTTGCCGGGTGCTGAATCCCTCGCGCGTGCTGTGCCAGAAGCCCAGCTCGGGGTCGGAGAGACGCCAGCACAGCCAGGCACGCTCGTCGCCGCGCAACGTGGGGATGTCGACGAGCCCCTCATCAAGGTCACGCACCACCATGCCGAGCGACTCGAGATGATCAAGCAGGTCGCGGATGCGGGTTCGCAGCTCGTCGGCCACCGCCTCGAGCCGGGTCCGCTCGGCCGCGCCGGCCGCGCCGTCATGACGCAGCCGGTGATGCAGTTCATCGTGCGCGTCGTCCGCTCGACGGCGTTCGATGGCGAGCTGGAGCAGCGTTCCGCGGATCAGCGGCAGCAGCGCGCGTGCCTGGTCCAAGGTGTAGGTCGGGTCATCGTCCATCGGTCCCGCGATGGTAGCGTGCTAGGATCGTCTCCCGGGTGGACCTGCTCCGCACCGCGACGGCGTCCGTCCCGATCCGCCGGAGGTGAGCGCGAGCGCGCCATGACCGACGAATCCGCCCGCGCAGGACGCGGCATCAACGACGAGGCTTCCGACGGCGCCGACCCCTATACCGCCTACGACGACTTCAACCTGCCCTCGTACGTCGGACTGGCGAGCTTCCAGAAGCTGCCATGGATCACCGAAGCGGCGGCACTGGCCGCCGACCGACCCGACGTGGCGATCGTCGGAGCGCCGTTCGACGATGCGGTCAGCCACCGGCCGGGCGCCCGCTTCGGGCCGCGCGCCATCCGCCAGGCGAGCTACCACTCGGGCGCAATCAACTCGCTCCAGCTCGGGATCGAGCCATACGACTGGCTCAACGTGGTCGACGCCGGCGACGCTCCGGTGACGCCGATGAACATCGAGCGCGCCCACGCGGTCATCGAGCGCAAGGTCTTCGAGGTGGCACAATCCGGGGCCATCCCGATCGTTCTCGGTGGCGATCACTCGATCACGTATCCCTCCGCGACGGCGGTCTCCCGCCACGTCGCGCCCCGCCGGCTCGGGATCGTCCATTTCGACGCACACGCCGATGCCGCGAATTCAACCTGGGGGACCCTGCGATCCCACGGCGCGCCGATGCGACGCCTCATCGAATCAGGGGCCGTCGCCGGCCGCAACTTCGTGCAGGTCGGTCTGCGCGGGTACTGGCCGGGCACCGAGACCCTGGACTGGATGCGCGATCAGGGGATGCGCTGGCACCTGATGACCGAGATCGAGGAGCGTGGCGCTGAAGCGGTGGTCGCCGACGCGATTGCACAGGCGCTCGATGGCCCGGAGGTGGTCTACCTGTCGGTCGATATCGACGTCATCGACCCTGGCATGGCTCCGGGCACCGGCACGCCGGAGCCCGGTGGCCTGCTGACCCGCGAGCTGCTGCGCGCCGTGCGGCAGATCGTCCGCTCCGTCGAGCTTGCCGGAATGGACGTCGTGGAGGTCTCGCCGCCGTTCGACCAGGCCGAAGTCACGGCCGCTGCTGCCCATCGCTGCGTGCTCGAGGCGATCAGCGCCCTGGCGGCGAGGCGCCGCGATTCCGGTCAATCGCCCATCACGCAGCTGGGTTCGGGCAGCGACTCGTCGAGCGGGGGCTGATCAGCCGCCCTTGGTGAAGCTCGTCGTGGCGACCGCGCCGCCATTCCGCGTGGCAGTCACCGTGTAGCGGCCGGCTGCAAGGCCACCGGCCTGGACGGTCGAAAAATAGTAACCATCACCGCTACCCTGGAGCGTGTACGGACCTCCGGCTATCGTGCCGCTCGGGCCATTGAGCACGACACTGATGGTGTCTCCCGCATTCGCGTTGGTGAACCTGATCAGCGCGGTAAACGAGGCAAGCCCATCCCGAACGATGGTGAGCTGTTCGTTGCAGGTGGACCCGGAGATTGATCCGCAGACCAGGACGTCGGCGGCGAAGCCGTCGGCGGCCGGAGCCTGCGTCGGCAACGGCGTGACCGTCGGCTCCGGGGTCGGCTCCGGGGTCGGCTCCTGGGTCGGCTCCGGGGTCGGCTCCGGCGTCGGGGGCGGACTGAGCGTGGGTATGGGCGTGGTGGCCGCCGATGGCGCCGCGGATGGAGAGAAGACTTCGCCGCCCGGGATGCCGACGATCACGCTCGGTCGCGGCGTCGGATTTGGCAGATCGGAGGTTTGGTCGCTGTCCCCGCGCGGCCACAGGAAGAACGCAACGATCGCGAGGAGGATGAGCGCGGCGGGTAGCCGCAGGAGGTCGAAGGTGGACCGAGACATCGTGGACGCAGCCTGCACGTCGGGGGCCACGCGGCCTCCGGTTCAGGAAACCTCGAAGCTCGTCGAGCTGGCGGGCTCGCCGTTTCGCGTGACCTGAACCTCGTAGGTGCCGGGTGCAAGACCGCTGAACGGGAAGAAGGTGTACCCGTTGCAGGTGGCACCGCACCGAATACTGGCGAGATCCACGGAGCCATCGCCCACGAGGCCTCCGTCGGAGTCAACGATGCTGGCACCGACCACGTCATCCGAGGTGCCGTTTTGGAACCCGACCCAGATCTCGACCTGGCCACCATTGTTCGCGCCGTTCGAATCGCAACCGTTCAGGGTCACGCTCCCCGGGACGCAGGGCTGCGCCTCCGCGGTGAAGCCGTCGGGAAAGACCACGGGCTCGCCACTGGCGGGTGGCTCCGCGCTGGGTGCCACGCTGGCGTCGACGCTGGGTGCCACGCTGGCGGTGATGCTCGGCGCGACGGTCTCCTGGATCGTCGGACTCGGGTTCTGCGTCGGATCGGTGCCGCCGACGTTCGGCTCGCTGCTGAAGACGCCGGCGAGGACCGCGCCACCGAGCAGCGCCAGGACGCCCAGAGCCAGGAAGCCGAGGATCGCGAAGGCGCCCGCGCCCGAGGAGCGCTGATCGCGCCCGTCATCCCACTCGTCGTACTCATACGGATAACTCTCGTCGTCATACACCGTCTCGGCATAGTTGTCGACGCGCTCCGGCTCATCGGCCTCGACCACCGGCGTGACCGCCGGGCGCGTCGAGGCGGGAGGCGGCTGGTCCTCCGGCGCCGGTGAGGACTCCCAGTCGTCGGTGTCGCGCGTGATGTCAGGTCGCGGGGCAGACGCCGCAGCTGCTCCCCCGGTAGCCACCGATCCCGCATCGAACGCGTCTCGGCGTGATCCGTCCGGTCCGCGCGTCCGACGGGCTCGCGCGTCGTCAGGCTCCGGCTCGTAGCGCTGATATGGCCCCGTCCCCTCGTCGGCGGTTCCACCCCTCCGGTACGGGTCCGCGCCGGATCGCCGCGCCCGAATGCGATCCTGGAGCTCGTCGCGGTCCATTCCGCGGGGCCGTATGCGGGCATCCGACGGAATCGCCGATCCGCACTGCGTGCAGAAGGCGGCCGGCGCAGTGGATCGGTGGCAGGTCGGGCATCTGATCTCGCCCGGCTTCGGGGTCGCCATGTCAGCGGCATTGTGCCTGCCCCGCGCGTTGATTGCACGCCACAGGCGTGGGCTAGGCTGTTGCAACCCATGCGACGAATCAACGTGGTCGGCACGAGCTGCTCCGGCAAGACGACCCTCGCGCGGTCGGTCGCCACGAGGCTGAACGTCCGACACGTGGAGCTCGATGCCCTGTTCTGGGGACCGGACTGGACGCCGGTCCCGGAGACGACCTTTCGTCAGCGACTCGCAGCAGCCCTGGCCGGCGACGACTGGGTCGCCGACGGCGGGTACAGCCCCGTCCGGGACCTCACCTGGTCCCGGGCCGACACCGTGATCTGGCTCGACTATCCGATGCGCACGGTGATACGCCGATGGGCGGGACGGACACTCACCCGCCTCCGTACGCGGGAGGAGTTCTGGCCGGGCACCGGAAATCGGGAGCGGCTGAGCCACGTCGCCCGCCGCGACAGCCTCCTGTGGTGGATCCTTTCAACGCACCGTCGCCGTCGAAATACCATGGCCGCACAGCTGAGCGCCCGGCCAGACCTACGCCACATTCGCCTTCGCTCGCCGGTCGAGACCGAGCGCTGGCTGGAAACTTTGCCGCCGGTGCGTAACCGGACTCGCCGGGGGCCCGAACCGCCAGATCATGCATCACGGGAGTGAGTGGCGAGGCCGCTCCACACCATGCCACCGGTTCATGCTTCGGAGGAATCAGTGACGGTCTGACCGGGCAGCCAACCGTCAGCCATTCACCTGCCGAATATGACTGAAGCCGATAGACGACCGGAACGGTGATTCGCCAGCTCGGCAGTCGCCCAACGCATATCTGACGGGAATCGGAGCTTCGGGACCGTCAACGAGTCGCCGCGCGAATATCACGACGGGCCACCAGGGCCGCGGGGCCGTCAGCCAGTCACCCCATGCATGCCAAGACGGCTTCAACCAGCCTCGGCTGCCGCCGCGACGGCAGGGGCGATCGCATCGGCCCAGAAGCCGTAGCCGATGGGAGATGGATGAAAGCCGTCCGAGCTCGTCGCGTCCGGACGACCCTCGAAGCGTGGGCTGGCATCAGCCGCGAGGTCGACGAAGCGGACGCTCGGGAACTCCGCCACGGCCGAGCGCTGCTCGCCGCGGAGGATGCCGGAGTACCTGTCCACCATGGTGCGCAGCGGCTCGGGGATGATCTCGGTACCGCTGAAGCGAGGAGTTCCAGCAAGGATCACGCGAGCTCCTTCGGCGGTCGCCGCTTCGAGCATCTCCACGGTCTGGCGGCGCATCTCCGGCCAGGGGGTGGCGTGCGTCGCATCGTTTGAGCCGATCACCAGCACGGCGACGTCGAACGCTCCCACCTCGAGCGGGAGCTGGTCGAAGGTAAGCGTCCCGCTCCGTGCGCCCGGGACACCGAATCCCTTAACCTGCACTGGCCGCCCAAGACGATCCGCGACGCGCTGCGCGATGAGGACCGGCAGCGATTCGGCTTCCGTCGGCGAACCGACACCGGCGACCGTCGAGTCGCCCAGGACTGCAAGGCGCAGTGCCGGCGCATCGGCGGCGCCTGTCGCGGGCTCGACCCGGGCCTCGACCCGGTACCCCGGGTCGCTCGGCAGGAATTCGCGCCTGGAGAGGAGAAACAGCTCGACGCCGATCAGCGCACCGAACCCCACGACGGCCAGACCGATGACCACGACGAGGCGTCGCATCATGCGCCGGGCCGCTTCCACTCGCTGCCATCCGCGAATCGCTCGCGCTTCCAGATCGGCAGCCGTTCCTTGGTTGCCTCGATGATGAACCGGTTCGCGTCGTAGGCCTCGGAGCGATGCATCGCCGCGGTCACGATCGCGATCGCCGCCTCGCCGATTGGCACGACGCCGTATCGGTGGGTGACCGCCGCCGCGACGCCCCATCGCTGCTCCGCTTCGGCGGCAATCTCGGCCAGAACCGACTCGGCCATCTCCGGGTAGACCTCGTACTCGAGCTCGATCACGGTGCGATCGTTATCGGCACGGTCCCGCGCCCGACCCACGAAGGTGACGAGCGCGCCGTGGCCCGAATCGGCGACCAGGCGCTCGAGCGCGCCGACGTCGATCGGCCCGTCGACCAGGGCGGCCGTGGCGCCGCCGCTGACCGGCGGAAGGAAGGCGACCACGTCGTCATCGGTCAATTGGTCGGTCCATGCTGCGTATACGCCGTTGCGTGCCGCCCGCACGTAGGGACGGTGCGGACCCAGGCGCGGATGGCGCTCCACCATCGCCGTCCATGCGTCCGCGATGGTTGCCGGCTCATCCAGCGCCAGTTCGGTCCGGTCCCGCGCCAGCTCCCGCAGGGTGGCGAAACAGCGGATCCGCACTCGCATCGAGGGTTAGACCGGGATGCCGGTCAGGTAGGTAATGCTCGACCCGGCGATCGATCCCGCCATGATCAGCGCGAGGCCGATGTACAGCAGCCCGGTGGACGCCTGGAGCGAGGCGGCTCGTGACGCGAGGATGGCGAGCACCGTGATCAGGATCGGCAGCAGGGTGCCCACGGCAAGGCGCAGCCAGGTGAGCCAGCCCAGCCCATCCTCGAGCGCCGCGCCGCCATCCAGACCGATGAGCGCCACCGCGAACGCCACGGCCTGGAGCACCAGGCAGCCGATCAGCAGCCACATCATGCGGCGCAGTGGCGCGGGCGACAGTTTCGGCGTGACCAGATACCAATGTCCCAGGAGCATCGCCGCATTCACCGCGCCGAGCGCGAGGGCCGCGAGCAGGAGTTGACCGGCGAAGAGGGGCACGCTGCGACTGCCACCCGCCGCCGCGAGCACAACGAGAGCGGCGAGCCCAACCATCGCGGTCCCGATCGCCAGCCAGCTGCGCGGCCAGCGCGCGATCGACGCGACCAGGTAGGCAACGCAGCCGGCCCCGAATGCGATCGCGAGCGGTCGCCGCACGTCGACCGTCGCGGAAGCTTCGACGCCGAGTGGAAGCCCCAGGTCGCTCGCCACCAGGATGGCGGCGAACACGACGAGCATCCAGGCCATGAACAGCCGATAGCCCCGCGTCGTCCCGCCGAGCACCTCGGTCAACCCGACCACGAGCAGCGTTCCCGCCGACAGCGCCGCCCAGAAGATCCAGTTGACGAACAGCAGCGCCGATAGCTCCATCCGAATTCAGGCCGCCCCACGGCCGCGGTCGAGACTGCCGGTCAGCGCGATCTCGACCCATCCGTCGCTGACGCGGACCCCGAACGTCTCGACCGGATCGCTGGCGGGGGGCACCACCGCCCGGCCGCTGCGAACGTCGAAACAGCCTCCGTGCCAGGCACACACCAGGACGCCGTCGCGAGGGTCGAAGCCCGCCTCGGAGAGCGGAAAATCGCGGTGGCTGCAGTTGTTCTGGACCGCGAAGAACTCGCCGGCATGTCGCACGAGCACGACCGGTGTCCCATCGATCTCGACCGGCATGAGTTCGCCGTCGCGCAGCTCATCGGCGCGCAGGACGCGCACGTGACGAGGGATCGGGACGCCGACCTGGGTGGTCATGCTCAAATTCTAACGGCGCTTCCGCCGTCACTCAGGTTGGCTGTGAGCGTGCGATCTGTGCGTTCATCGCGACCGCGGCGTACAGGGCCACACCGACCGCCATGGCGGGCTCGTCGAACACGACGAGATTGGAGTGATTCTGCGGCCCCTCGCCCGGCTCGGTGCCGGGCGGGCAGGCGCCCAAAAAGGCCATGGCGCCAGGAACGCGCTGGAGGACGTAGCTGAAATCCTCGGCGCCCATGATCGGCGCCTCCATCTCCGCCACGTCGTCAGGACCGATGAGGTCGCGCGCCAGGTCCGAGACGTGATCGGCGAAATCGGCGTCGTTGACGGTCACCGGATAGCCCGGCTCGATCTCGACCTCGGCCACCGCCCCGTGAGCGGCCGCGATGCCCTCGGCCACCTGGCGGACGTTGGCCCGCATCTGTTCGCGCGTCGAATCGCTCAGGGTGCGCATGGTGCCCTGCATGAAGGCAGTCTCCGGAATGATGTTCGTGGTGGTTCCCGCGGTGATGTTCGCGATGGTCAGCACCGCCGGATCGAAGACGTTGATGCGACGCGTGACCATGAGCTGGAGTGCCAGGGCGATCTCGGCGGCCACCATGATCGGGTCGAGCGCATGGTGGGGGGCGGATGCGTGCCCGCCGCGGCCGCGCACGGTGATGCGAATGGTGTCTCCGGCGGCGAGGAGCGGACCGCGGCGCAGGTTCACCGTGCCGCTGCGGAACCGAGTGCCGATGTGGATCGCGAAGGCGCCACGCACGTCCCCCGCCGAGTCCAGCAGTCCTTCGTCGAGCATGAAGCGCGCGCCATGATAGCCCTCTTCACCGGGCTGGAACATGAGCAGGACACGGCCGGCAAGCTCATCGCGACGCGCGGCGAGCAGGCGTGCCGCGCCGAGCAGCATGGCGACGTGGGTGTCATGACCGCAGGCATGCATGGCACCATCGGTCTCCGAGGCGAACTCGAGACCGGTGTCCTCGTGCAGCGGCAGCCCGTCCATGTCGGCCCGCAGGATGACGGTCGGACCGGGTCGGGCACCCTCGAGCATCGCCGTGACCGATCCGACCGACGTGCCACGGCGGATCTCCAGCGGCAGGCCATCCAGCGCTCGAAGGACCCGCTCCTGGGTGCGCGGCAGCTCGAGACCGACCTCCGGAATGCCATGGAGGTCGCGGCGCAGCGCAATGACGTCGGGCAGGAGCGCTCGGGCATCGGCGAGCAATGGGCTGTCGTTCATGGATCGAGTATGAGGTCTGGCGCCGCGGCCCATTCGGAACGCATTCGCCGAACCCTTGGCTCCGTATGATCGGGTGATGGATCCTCTCTATCTGCTCTTGGAGATCGCAGCGGCCACCTTTTTCGTGATCGCCGCCTGGCTGGCGCTGCGTCGCGGAAGACTGCCGTTCCTCGAGCTGGTGAGCGCCGCGCTGTTCGGGCTCCTCCTCGAGGAGGGCGACCAGCTCATCTTCGAAACCTACAACTACGCCGATGCCTGGATCCTCTCGATCGATCGGGCGCCGGTCGTCATCGGCCTCACCTGGGCGCTCATCATCGCCGGCGCCATGCGCATCACCGACGCCCTCGGCGTGCGTCGCAGATATGCCCCGTTCGTGGACAGCGTGTTGGCCATCAGCCTTGATCTCGCGTTCGATGCCATCGCGATCCGGATGGGCCTCTGGACCTGGCGCGACGTCGGTTCCTCCGATGGCTGGTTCGGGGTTCCCGCCGGTAACTTCTACGCCTGGCTGTTCGTGACCCTGGCGTTCAGCTTCCTGTCCCGATGGCTGCGTGATGCCAGCGCGCGACGCCGTGCCCTCGAGTGGCTTCAGCTGGCGATACCGATTCCGGCCTTCGTGCTCCTGCTGATCTCCCTGGTGCCGTTCACCGTGCTGCAACCGGTCGTTGATCCGACGCCCGGGGGGGGCATGCTCATCTTCCTGATCACGTTCGCCGGCCTTGGAGGTGCAGCGGCATGGGGCGTCTTCGGTCCAGATCGCGGCAACCCCGACGGATCTGCCACCGCGATCCTCGACCTGCGGCTCGCCTTCGGCACCCGCATCGCCATTCACCTGTTCTTTCTGGCTGCCCTCCTCTTGCTGGGGTTGGCCAGCACCCAACCGATCCTCCTCATCGTCACCCTGGTCCTTCTCGGGGCAGAGCTGCCCATGGGCCTCATCGTCGAGCGTCGACGTCGGCGTCGATCACTGGTGCCGTCGAAAAATCGTTCAGACCCGGCCTGAGCCGCTGTCCGGGCCGGGAACCGTCGCAATATCGGACGCATGTGACCGTGGCTGCCGCGCGGAAGTGCCTCCCATGCCGACCATGCACCGAGATATCGATCAGACCCCGCCCAGGCGCCGTCAAGCACGTCCCCCAACGCATCTCCCGTCATATGGCACCGGTAATGGCATAGCCTCCATGCGCGAGCCTCGGCAGGGTCGTAGTAGCCCTGATGAGCCCGATCACCATGTCGGGCGGGCACCCTGGGGAAGGACCAGCACGGGGCCGGCGGCGGAGGTACCCTCGACAGCATGCATCCCGACATTGGCCCGCACCTGGACGTCGACGAATGCGTGGAGCACCTTCGCGCGCTGATCCGCATTCCGTCGGTCAACCCACCCGACGGCGGCCCCGATGTCGCGGCCGGACGTGACCCGCTCGGCGGGGAGACGGCCGCCGCTCGGTACTGCGCCAATGTGCTCGGAGCAGCCGGGATCGAGGCCGAGGTGATTGAGCTGACTCCCGGCCGCGGCTCCTGCGTCGCACGACTGCACGCGACCGGACCTGCGACCGAACCACCGCTCATCCTGCTCAGCCACCTGGACGTCGTGCCGGTCGATGCCGAGTCGTGGTCCCGCGATCCCTTCGGCGGCGAGCTGATCGATGGCGTCGTCTGGGGACGGGGGGCGGTGGACATGAAGGACATGGTGGCGATGGAGCTCGCCGTCATGCTCGCCCTGAAACGGTCGGGAGCGGACCTGCGTCGGGACGTGATCTTCGTGGCGGTGGCGGACGAGGAGGCCGGCGGCGAACACGGAGCACGCGGCCTCGTCGAGCAGCGACCTGAGTTGTTTCACGACCGCGCGGGGCGGCCGGCCACTGCCGCGCTCAACGAGGTCGGCGGGTATTCGATCACGGTCGACGGCCGTCGCTTCTACACCATCCAGGTCGCCGAGAAGGGCATCGCCTGGACGCGGCTGCGCACGACCGGCACGCCGGGCCACGGCTCCATGCCGCACACAGACAATGCGGCCGTCAAACTGGCCGGCGCCGTGAGCGCCGTCGCGATGGACCAGGCCGGACGGAGAGCGCGGGTCACGCCGGCTGTCGCTGCGTTCCTGGCGGCGCTCGGCCTGGACGCCGTGGCACGCCTCGCCGCCAATGACCCCGCTGCCGCGGCGGCTGAGCTGACCCGGCGGGTGGGCGACCCGGTCATGCGGCGGTCGTTCGACGCGATGCTGCGCGACACCGTCACCCCGACCGTCATGCGATCGGGCAAGAAGGTCAACGTCATGCCCGGGGCCGGCGAGGCGGAGCTCGACATTCGGACGCTGCCGGGAACGGATCAGACGGAACTGCTGGCGCACCTCCAGCGCGTCGTCGGCGCCGATGCAGCCGTCGAGGCGGTCGTGACCCTGCCCGCGGTCGAGTGGCCGGCCGACGCTGAGATCGTCGGCTTCATGCACGAGGCCCTGGCGGGTGCCGATCCCGAGGCCACCGCGGTGCCGATGATGATCACGCCAGGGACCGATGCGAAGGCACTGGCCCAGCTGAGCATTCCGTGCTACGGGTTTGCGCCGCTTCGCCTCGAGCCGGACTTCCCATTCCTGGAGCTCTTTCACGGTCACGACGAGCGCGTCCCGGTGAGCGCCATCGCCTTCGGGCTGCCGGTCCTCGCGGAGGTCGTGGCGCGTTACGTGATCCGCTGACCATTGCGGCGCGCCACGCGGGCTCGACTATACTCGCACGAGCATTCCGAGCACGTTCCGAGCACCCTGAGCCCATGACCAAGAACCCCCAGGCGAGCCCCTCGTCACGCTCGCGCACGATCGCATTCGTCTTTCCCGGCCAGGGCTCCCAATACGTCGGTATGGGCGCCGATCTGGTGGCGCGCTCGCCCGCGGCCGCCGATGCCCTCGAGCGGGCGGACGCCGCCCTCGGCATGCCGATCTCTCGCATGATCCTCGAAGGGCCAGCCGAGGATCTCGACCGGACGATCAACGCGCAACCGGCCATCCTTGCCACGAGCATGGCCTTCCTCGAGTCGATTCGCTCCGAGGCCCGTGACGCCGGGATAGAGATCAAGCCGATCGCCATGGCGGGCCACTCCGCCGGGCAATACGCCGCAGCCGTCGCCGCTGACGCCATCGACTACGCCGATGCGCTGCGCCTCGTTCGCGAGCGGGGACGGATCATGCAGGAACGTGGAATCGCGGGGGGCATGGGCGCCGTCATCGGCCTGTCGGACGAGGTGGTCCACGAGATCGTGCAGGAGGCGAGGCAGCACGGCGAGATCAGCGTGGCCAACGCGAATGCGCCGGGCCAGATCGTGCTCTCCGGCGTCATTCCTGCCCTCGTCTTCGCGCTCGAGATGAGCAGGACGGTCGGCGCTCGCAAGGCGGCGCGTCTGACCGTCAGCGTGGCGAGCCACTCGCCCCTCATGCGACGAGCGCGGGACGAGTTCGGAAAGATCCTCACCAGGGTCCCGTTCCGTGATCCCCAGGTACCGATGCTCGGGAACGTCCACGCCAGCGTCATCAGCACCGCCGAAGGGCTGCGCAGTGAGCTGACCGAACACCTCGTCCATGGCGTCCAGTGGAGCGCCACCGTGCGCCGCATGGTGAGCGGCGGGGTCACCGATTTCGTGGAGGTCGGACCCAGCAAGGTGCTCTCGGGCCTGATCCGTCGCATCAGCCCCGACGCCGAGACGCATCACGCCGACGGTCCGGGCGATCGCTCCGTGCTGGCCTCCCTCACCGCGCTGCGAGAACTGCCGGCGTGACGGTACGACGGGCGGTGGTGACCGGCATGGGGATCGTATCGCCGGTCGGGATCGGATCGGAGGCAACCTGGGAGGCGCTCACGGCCGGCCGCACCGGCATCGCCGACATCACGCTCTTCGATGCGGCCGCGTTCGACATCCATGTCGCCGGCGAGGTGAAGGGATTCGACGCCACGCAGTTCATGGATGCGAAGGACGCGCGTCGACACGACCGCAACACCCACCTGGCGGTGGCGGCGACCGGGGAGGCCTTACGTGACGCGGGCCTGCTGGGCGACAACGGGCTCGTGAGCGGAGACGTCGACGCCGACCGGTTCGGCATGGTCTTCGGGACCGGCATCGGCGGCCTGGGCCTGATGCTGGAGGGCCACCGGATCCTACTGGAGCGCGGACCGCGGCGCGTCTCGCCATTCATGCTGCCCCACATGCTGCCGGACTCGGCATCCGGCCAGGTGGCGATCCAGTACGGCCTCCGCGGCCCGAACATGGCGGTCGTCAGCGCCTGCGCGACCGGCGGCCATGCCATCGGCGAGGCGATGGAGGCAATCGTGCGCGGCCAGGCAGACATCATGCTCGGTGCCGGTACCGAGGCGCCGCTGCTGCCCCTCGCATTCGCGGGCTTCGGCCAGATGCGCGCCCTCGGCACGCCGAAGGACCCCGACAGCGGCGAATACTCGGCGCCGATGGCGTCACGCCCCTTCGACGCCACCCGCGACGGCTTCGTGGTTGCCGAGGGATCGGCGGTCCTGGTGCTGGAGGAGCTGTCGCACGCCCTGGCGCGTGGCGCGCGGCCGATTGCCGAGGTCATCGGCTACGGATCATCCGCCGATGCGTACGACATGGCAGCTCCGGGCGAGCGCGGCGAGGGCAACCAGCGGGCGATGCGCGCAGCACTGGCACGCGCCGGCATCCAGCCCAAGGAGGTGGACTACATCAACGCGCACGGAACCAGCACGCCACTCAACGATCGATACGAGACGATGGCCATCCGCGCGGTCTTCGCCGAGCACGCGGACCGATTGGCGGTGAGCAGCACGAAGTCGATGACCGGCCATGCGATGGGTGCCGCCGGGGCGATCGAGGCGTTCGTCTGCGTCAGGGCCATCACCACCGGCTGCATTCCCCCAACGATCAACTACCGACATCCCGACCCGGAGCTGACGCTCGACTACGTGCCGAACCACGCGCGATCAGCCACGGTCAACGTCGCGCTCTCCAACTCGATGGGCCTCGGCGGCCACAACAGCAGCGTGATCTTCCGCCGCTACGAGCAATAGCGTGTTAGCCGCCGAGTATATAGATATATACTTCCCCCGGCGAAGTTCAGGTCCATGACCCGGCGACCGCCGCCGCGCGATCCGGCTCGTCGCGCCGTCGTCACCGGGATGGGCGCGGTGACGCCGATCGGGAACGACGTCACGACCTTCTGGGCGAACCTGCTGGCGGGCGTTTCGGGTGTGGGACCGATCACGCAGTTCGACGCCTCGGCCGAGGAGGTTCGAATCGCCGCCGAGGTGAAGGGCTTCGACCCGCGGGACTGGATCGAGCTCAAGCAGGCGCGGCGCATGAGCCGATTTGCGCAGCTGGCAGTCGCCGCGGCCCGACAGGCGATCGACGATTCCGGCCTCGAGATCGGCGACCACAACCGGGACGACATCGCGGTGGTGGTCAACACGGGCGGCGGTGGTATCGGCGACGTGGCGATCGGTCAGCAGACCTTCCTCGAGCGCGGCGGGCGTCGCGTCAGCCCGTTCATGGTGCCGATGTTCTCGCCATCCATGGCGGCGGCCCAGATCAGCATCCAGAACAGGATCCGTGGAGCGGTCATCACCAGCGTCGCTGCATGCGCCTCCGGTGTGCAGGCGTTCATCGACGCGCAGCGCATGATCGAGCATGGCGACGTCGACGTCGTCATCGCTGGCGGGACGGAGTCGGCCATCCTGCCGGTCGCCTTCGCTGCGCTGTCGAACATGGGTGCGCTGTCGAAGCGGAACGATGAGCCGGAGAAGGCCTCGCGACCCTTCGAGGCCGATCGGGACGGCTTCGTGTTCGGGGAGGCGGCCGCCGTGATGGTGATCGAGTCCGCGCAGCATGCCGAAGCCCGCCGCGCGCCGATTCTCGGCGAGATGGTGGGCGGCGCGCTGACCGGCGATGCGTTTCATATCAGCGCGCCTGACCCGTCCGGCTACGGTGCCACGCTCGCCATGCAGCGGGCGCTACGCGACGCGCACCTCGAGATGGAATCCGTCGACTACGTGGTGGCGCACGGCACCTCCACCCCATTGAACGACGCCACCGAGACGAAGGCGATCCGCGCCGCGTTCGGGGCACATGCCGATCGCCTGGCGGTCAGCAGCAACAAGAGCATGATCGGCCACACCCTCGGTGCCGCCGGAGCGGTCTCCGGCCTGGTGGCCATCCTCGCGATCCGCGACGGTATCGTCCCGCCGACCATCAACTACGAGACGCCCGACCCAGCCTGCGACCTCGATTACGTGCCCAACGATGCCCGTCACATGGCGGTGAAGGTCGCGATCGCGAACGGATTCGGCTTCGGCGGCCAGAACGCCGTGGGCGTCTTCTCCCGCTACGACGGCTGACCCCGCGGGCCGCCGCGCGTACGGGTCACGGCCGGACCTTCGATCCGGTCGGGATTCGGGTCGTCACCGCCTACCCTCCGAGGGTGACCGAAGTGAATGGCCTCCGCCTGGCGTATCGAGGCCTCGTGGCAGGGCTGGCCGGCGGCTACGTGTGGGCAGCCATCGCCATGTTTCTGTCCGGCCTGGCGGACGGCGATCCCCTGCGTCCGCTGCGCCCGATCGCCCTCGCGTTCTCCCCGCTCGCGAGCTCTCCTGAGCTCGCGTTCGTGCTGGGACTGGCGATTATCCAGGGTGCAGGGGCTCTCATCGGCATGTGCTTCGCGTACTTCTTCGCCCGGTTCTTCACCGTACGAGCCACGCTCGCCATTGCCGCGCCCGTCTTCACCCTCCTGATCTGGGGCCTCGTGGCAGCCGCGGTATCGCGCGACGCGGGGATCGTCGAGTTCGCCACCCACCCCATCCCGGCACTTGCCTCGGTTGGCTACGGCCTGCTGCTGGGTGCAGCGGTGCCGGTCCGACGGGAGGTCACGCGTTATTCCGGATCGCCCTCGATATAAAGCTCCGGCTCGAAGCGCGGACCACGACCCGGTAGCGACGCGACCCAATCCCGCAGCGCGCTCTCGACGGTGCTGAACGCCAGCTCATCCCACGGGATCTCATCAGGACCGTACGCACGCACGTCGCTGGTCTCCGCCGCCGGGAGAGGGCGGCCACCGACCACGCCCGCCTCGAACACGATGGTGACGATCCCGACATGAGGGCGCGAGTAGACGCCGATCAACCGCCCGATGTCGACCCGCAGCTCCGTCTCTTCCTCCGTCTCGCGCCGCGCTCCCTCCTGCGCCGACTCCCCGACCTCCAGGAAGCCGCCCGGATAGGTCCATCGGCCGTGAGCCGGCTCGATCGCGCGCCGTGCCAGGTACACTCGGCCGCCGGAAACGGGGATGGCGCCGACCACGATCCTTGGATTCCGCCAGGTGACGTGGCCATCCGGGCAGACCAACCGCGGACGATGGTCCTCCTCGAGCGTGCGTGGCTCGACCGGCTGTCCGCAGGCAGGGCAGAATCGCGGCTCCTCACCGAGCGTGAGCGGGTGGTCCTCGGTGGCAGGGCGCTGCGGCATCGGCCCATGGTACCGATCCGTCGATGCAAACCCCTTCCGTTGGAGCGGTGCTCGGCGGTATGCTGCGCTCCACGAACGGAGGCGTCCCGCCATGTCCCGCGACGAGAAGATCGACCTGCTCCGCACCGTCCCACTCTTCCATGGGCTTCGCCAGCGCGAGCTCGAGCGCATCTCGGCCCTTGCCGACATCGTCGACCTGCCGGCTGACCGGCGCATCATGAGCCAGGGCGACCGCGGCGCCGAGATGTTCGTCCTCGTCTCCGGCGCTGCCCGCGTCGAGCGCGACGGCAGCGTTCTCGCGGACGCGGGCCCTGGCACCGTACTCGGCGAGATCGCGCTCCTGGACGGCGGGCCGCGCACGGCGACCGTCACCTTGACCCAGGCATCGCGCCTGCTGGTCCTTGCACGGCGCGAGTTCCAGACGCTGATCGACGAGTTTCCCGACGTGCGGCTCCACGTCTTCGAGACGGTGGCCCGACGCCTTCGCGCCCTCGACCACGAGGCCGTTCACTGAGGCGGTCAGCTCCATCGGTACAATGCGCCGACCATGTCGGACTCCCTCCCGCAGGTCCGCCTGCACAATTCGCTGAGCCGCCGCACTGAGCCACTTCGGCCCCTGGAACCGGGTCGCGTCGGCATCTACACCTGCGGCAGCACCGTCTACAACTACGCGCACATCGGGAACCTGCGGACGTACCTGTTCGGTGATCTCCTACACCGGACGCTCGAGTACCTCGGGTATGAGGTCCGCTATGTCAAGAACATCACCGATGTCGGCCACATGCGCAACGACGATCACGACTCCCTGGCCGGTGAGGACAGGGTCGAGCAGGCCGCCGAGACCGAGGGCAAGACGCCCGCCGAGATTGCCGACTTCTACACCGATGCCTGGCTGGAGGACGAGGCACTCCTCAACATCCTGCCGGTCGACGTCATGCCAAAAGCGACCGATCACATCCCCGAAATGGTTGCGCTGACCGACCGGCTGCTCGAGAACGGCATGGCCTACGAGGTCGACGGCACCATCTACTTCGACGTCAGCGCGTTCCCATCGTACGGCCAGCTTTCCGGTCAGAAGGTGGATGAGATGCGCGCCGGCCACCGCGTCGAGGTCGAGGACGACAAGCGTGATCCAGCCGACTTTGCACTCTGGAAGCGCGCGCGGCAGCATCGGCTCATGAAGTGGCCGTCACCCTGGGGCGATGGCTTTCCGGGCTGGCACATCGAGTGCTCGGCCATGTCGTTGAAGCATCTCGGCGATCGGTTCGACATCCACACCGGCGGGATCGACCTGAAGTTTCCGCACCACGAGGACGAGATCGCGCAGTCGGAGGGCGTGCTGGGGCACCCGGTAGTCAGTGTCTGGATGCACGGCGAGTTCCTCACCCTCGCCGACGCCAAGATGGCCAAGAGTTCGGGCAACATCATTCGCGTGGCGGACCTTCCGACGCTCGGCCATGAGCCCCTCGCCTTCCGCTACCTGGCGCTGACGGCCCACTACCGGTCCAAGCTCGATTTCACGATGGACGCGCTGCATGCCGCATCTTCCGGCCTCGCGCGACTGCGCCGGGCCGCTGCGCGTCCCAAGGAGCCAACCGACCTTTCTGCTGGACCAATGGCGCGCTACCGCGCGCGCTTCACCGATGCGATCTCGGACGACCTGGGCACCCCTCGGGCAGTGGCGACAGCACATGAGGTCGCCTCGGCGACGGACCTGACCGATGCGCAGCGCCGCGCGCTGCTGCTCGACTTCGATCGGGTGCTGGGGCTGTCACTCGATGTCCCTGCCGCGGACGACACGCCGCTGCCGGAGGGCGCCGCCGAGCTGCTCGAAGGACGCGCCACCGCCCGCGCCGCCCGCGACTACGCGGCGTCCGACGCCCTGCGTGATGAGCTCGCCGCCCTCGGCGTCGACGTGCGCGACACCCCCGGTGGCCAGGTCGCCGAGGTCCGTCGCTCACCCTGAAGTTGCTGAGCCGGAGTCCCAGAGGATTCCGGCTGAGGCCCACGGCGGAGACGGGGCTACGGATCCGTCAGGAACGTCCCGTCGATCGCGGTCGTGAGCATCCATGAGTGCTTGAACGCAATATTTTCTGAGAGGCGCGTCCCCGCGTGGTCGATGCGGAACCCGATGGGTCCCGGTTTATGTGATGTCGAGCACCCTCCCCAGCGCCTCGACAGCTGCTGGGGCGCCCCAGGACTCCGGCACGATGACGCGATAGGTCGGCGCACGGCGCAGCGCAGCGTCGAGCATCGCAGACTCGCGCTCTGCGACCGATCGCAGAAGCACTCGCCAATCATCGCGATGAAGGCGGTTCAGCCGTGCGCGCTGCTCACTGAGGATCTCCATCGCCTCGCTGCGCACGTCTTCGCTCGCCATGGGTTCCATCGAGAGCTCCTGCGCGCTTGCGCTGCGACGAACCACCACGATCCGGTGGACTGGCATGGCCACCGTCGCTCGCGCTCCGCCAAGCGCAGTGTGCGGAAGAGCAAGTGACGGCGCCACGAAGCCTCGCGTCGCCATGCGGAGCACGCGCCGCAAATGAAGGCCAAGCCGTAACCGTTGCGGCAGGGAACGGACGGCCATCGGGCTCGTTACCATGAGGTCGTCGTAAACCCGCATGCGTCGCGGAAACGGACCGATGGCGCCTCCCGGATCGACGAGCACCTGGTCGTCACCCAACACCTGCCGCCCGAGTGCCAACGCTCGCGCGCTGACCGAGCTCTTGCCGCTGCGAGATCGACCGATGAGGAGCAAGACGCCGCCATGCTCAGCGATCCCCGCCGCGGGAAGCAGCACCTGTCCGTCGAGCGCGGATGCGAGGCTGATCAGCGGCTCAATGATGAAGCCCTGGACCAGCGACAGGCCGAACCAACGCGGCCGCCCTTTTAGCGCGAGCGTCGCGCGCAGCGGATCGCTATCCGCCTGGCCAAGGCTGACGGACCAGCTGATCGTCTTGTACCGGCCGTGAAGGTCGCTGACGGCGCCATCCGGCAGACGATCGAGAATGGAAATGGCCACGCGAACCGGTCGCGACGCATCGGGAATGCCATATTCGGCGCGGAAGTGACGAAGCACCCCCTCCTCCGCGGTCAGCTCCACGGCACCGCGGGGCATGACCGCGAAGCACGCGGTGCGTCTCAAAGCCGGGCCGCGATCTCGCGCGCAACCTCGCGCGGATCGGTCGGGAAGGGTGCCGTCACCTCGACGAGCGGCACGCCAGCGATCACAGGCTCGATCGCCGCCGCATCCCGCGCAACGATGTCAGCCGTCGTGGGCGGAAGCGCCTCGGCATACGCTGCCCGCCGCCGCAACGCCATGAATGGCTCGCGTTCGGTGGCCGCGGACACAGCCAGTCGGATCGCCAACCGCGCCGCATTTCCATCTTCGACCACCACCTCCGCCGACCGAGAGTTGCGCAGCACGGCGATGAGTCCGATCGGCGGAATCCGCATCGGATCCTGCGTATCGCCGTACGCGGCGCGCACCTGGGTCGGCGACAGGCCGGCTCGATCCCCCAGCTCAACCGCCCGCCGCGTGACTTCCGCGGCGAGGCCGAGTGGCCCACGCCAGGAGCGGCCGCGGATCGGCGCGGTCGCGGCCGAGACGACGGCCGCGGCACGCAGCTGCGTCCGCGCACTGCGGGGAAGCCCAGAACGAAGCTGCGGCAGGTACTGCAGCACCCAACGACGGATCCCAACGCCGATCGGGAACGCCCCGGCACGAGCGCCCGGCAGCAGAAGTGTCCACTTGTCCGAGAGGAAGCTGGCCCCGCGCTCTACCAGCGCAAGTGCCGTCTCGGTCTTGCCGCTCTCGGACCAGCCGGCGACGAGCACCGCCCGACCGTCCACCTCGACGCACGCGGCGTGGAGCACAGACGTGCCGCGCTCCAACAACGCCAGCTGCAGGGCTGGGCGCACGACGCTCATCAACCGCCGCGTAGGGAAGCCTGACTCGACCTCCATCAACCCGTTGCCATCAGGGACGGAGCAGGTGCGGCCCTCAGCCACGATGAACAGGTGGTCGCCGTCAGATCCGGTCATCCATCCGTCGCCAGCCAGGTTCTGCAGCTCGCGGAGCGATGGGCGCTCCGTCCGCTCGCGGATCGTCAGCAGCGGTGCGTCACCACCATTCGGATGCGGAACATACGGGTCGAGTTGGTGGGCAACGGCGTCGACAAAGCTCCCATTGCCGTCGACAAATAGCCAGCTGCCGTCGGGAATACGAAAGGCCCGGAGCGTCGGCGCCATCGGGCTGCTCATGGCGTTTCGGTCACAGTGCCGTACCAATACGTGTGCGAGTCCGGTTCGCCGGCCAGCACAAGCGCGCCATTCGTGAGGTCTCGCCAATCCCCGAAGGAGAAGGCATGTACGGATCGCCGGAGAATGTCGGGCTCCCGCGCTCAAAGTAGTCGAAGTAGGCAGCCGCATCCGGCGTGGCGTAGTCATGATTGCCCGGTGTCGGACGAACGCGGTCGTCGAACGGACCGTAGGTGGACGCGTACCTATCGTCGAACTCCTCGGCGCTTCCGGTCCGATACGCCTGGTCGCCGAGCGTCAGCAGGGCATCGAAGTTATGCCGCGTCAACAGCGCCGTCACAGCCGTACCTCCATCGCTCTCGCCAGAGAGGTCGCCGATCGCATAAATCACCGCAGCCGCCGAACCAATCGAATCGCTGGGCGACCGGTTGAGCACCAACGCGACGGTAAAGGCGCCATATGCCAGGAGCGCCGCGATCACCCCAACAAGGATCCAGGTGGTCCTCCGAACATGGCGATTGCCTCTCGAGACCCTGATCACGCGAGCACCGCCGGCCAGATGATGAGCAGGCCGATGACCATCAGGGCATGTGCCCCAATCACGCCCCACAGGGACTTCGTGAACGCGACTGCCGCGCCGAACAGGAGCCCGATGGCCAACATCGAGAGTGGCGCGAGCACTGAGTCAGCCGAGACGAACATGCAGGCATACACCACACCCCCAAATGCGATCGCGGCGGCCGGCGAGCCAGTAACCTCCATAGCGACCGACTGCGCGACGCCCCGGAATATGACCTCCTCGAGGACGGCCACGAACAGCAGCAGGATCAGCACGGTGACGACGACACCACCGGGCTCCGTCAATGGCACCAGCGCCACGGGCCGCAGGATGAGAAAGAGCAGCAGACCGTGGACGATGCCGCTCAGCGCAACGACGACCTGAAGGGGCGCATTTGACGGCGCGGCGACGAGCGGCCCCAGGGGGATTGGGATGATGCGCAGCGCAAGCAGGGTGGCCACGAACGTTGGGACGCCGATCATCACGAACCAGAGCACCACCGGCAGTTCGGCGACCGTGACGGTAAGCGACACAAGCCGCATGAGCGACGGCAACGTCAATACCAGAAGGATCGGGCGATACGCCGCCTCGTCAGTGGTCGCGTAGTGGGCGATGAGCATCACGAGCAACAGCACGTGGCTGGTGCCACCGACGATAAAGCCGCCCTCGACGAGGAGAAGTTCGGCAACGAATAGTGCGGCGACATATCCGACGATCGGCGCAACTGATCGCGCGACGAGCTGCTCAGGGGATTGCGGCCACACCCTGGCCAAGTTCAAATGAGCTCGAGCAGCCTGACGCTGACGATAAAGCCGAAGGTGATGAAGAGCGGCCAGACGGCAACGTCAAGCGCTCGCACCCGTTCCAATGCGCGCTCTCCGCCATGGGCCCTAAGCGTTTCGCGGGCGAACATGAGGACCAACAGGGCGAGCACGACGGCGAGGCCAAGCGTGGTGGAGCGAAACTCGAACGTGAAGGATGCGGCGGCGGCGGCGACCGCATCCGTGACCGACGATGTCACGGCTGCACCGTCTCCGGCACCCTGGAGGTCAGTGCGCGACGCCGGAACATGTGCCTGACGACCGGGAGGTCGGCCACGACAAGGACGACGATTAGCGCCAGAAGGATTGTCATCGCCAGCTGGATCGACCACCAGCGAAGGTAGAACAGTGCAAGGGAGACGAGGATGTCTATAGACACGCTGATCCCAACCGCGGTCGCAGCCGAAGCGAGGCCACGCATCGGTAGGTCGAGGAGTCGAAGCGCAGCCCAGCCCGGCGCCACAAGCACGAACCACAGGCCGAGCACGGCGCGCAGGGGGCTGGTCACCGACATGAGGACGACGACCTCGGCCGCAAGGGCAAGGCTTATGAGCAAGATCGGTGAGGTGAGCGACCAGCGATTCATGGGCTCGGGATCGTGGAATAAATCGTGATGTCTGGGTTCTGGTAGGCGATGCGCACGCCGGGCGCCCGCTCCAGATCGGTCCTGAGTTCCTCCCAGCGCTCGGTGGAAAAACTGTACGACAGTTGGAGCGCAGCTAGCTGCCCGCGCGACAGGATGAGGTAGCCGGCAGTATCCGGCCGCGCCCGCATGGTATCAACGATCGCAGGAACGTTGAGATTTAGGACATCATCAGTCACGACGGCATAGTGGTACAGCTCGTAGTCACGGTACTTCCAGAAGACGTTATCGGAAAGGGCGACCAATTGTGAGTCGGGGGGGGCGATCTCATACAGCTGCGCCATCCCGATCGCCTCGGCGGGAGTGATCACGTCCATTCGCTCGTTGCCATAGCGGGAGATCAGGAAGGACCCGAGGAGCAGGAGGCTGCCTGCAACCGTGGATGCGAATTTGCGGCGCGGGGAGCGTTTGGGCCCTCCCAGAATGGCGGACGCCGCAAGCACACTCATGAATGGCAGCGAGAAAAGGTAGACACGCAGCAGCATCTCCCCGCCGTAGGTCTGCAGGAGAAGTAACGTGAACGGCGCTCCGGCGAGGATCGTCGACGTAAGATCAGTGCTTCGCGACGTGAGCTGGCGCATTGATCCGACTGCAGCAAGGCTCCACAACGATACGCTCGATATCGAACGCACCACGAGCACCGTCAGGTGGTCGGAGCTGCCCCGGAATCTGTCGGTCAGGTTCGCGGCTACGGTGTTATCGACACTGCCGATGCGCGCGATCATGTCGGTCAGGTGTCCGTGCAGATAGCTCACCGTCATATAGCTGATCCACGTGCCCATGATTACGATCATCGCGGCAGGAAGACCGGAGAGAGTGATGCGCCCGAGCACGGCGAGGAGAATCACGATCCCGACTAGGGCGAACGGACTGAGCTGGTGGCTTGCCGAGAGTGCCCCGAACATGACGAGGATCAGTGTCAGCAACCCGGCGCGTTGGAGCGGACCAAGACGTGGGTGGCTCACCGCCATGGGCGAGGTAAAGAATCGGCGGGGGATGGGCCACATCGGTCGACCATCCGCGTGGAAATAGGTCAGCAGGAGGCCGATGATTAGAAGGTAGATGAAGTATCCATATGCCTGCGGCGCGTAATAGTCCTGGCCGATCCAGTTGGCGAGGTAGAAGATCCAGACGCCGAGCCACACGACGGCCCGGTCCGCCGTAACGGCCTGGAAAATCAGGAGTATCGGCGCCAGGTAGAGTGCATTGAACGCAACCGGCGCCCACGGCAGGAGATCCACCCCGGAGTTGAGCCCGGCGGCCTGAGTCACGAACGCGCTGAAAGTGAAGAATCCCGGCCAGCTGAAATAGGCGTCGATGCGCGGATCGATCTGTTCGGTGCGGAGAAGCACTTCCGTAATGCCGACATGGCGCCACGCCACGTTGAAGCGCGGGACCGGCTCGACGAGTGCAGGGATCGCGAACAGCATCGCAATCAGCGCGGCAACGTGGATCAGCGTGAGACCGGTCCCGACGTCCCGTCGCAGGGTGAACGCGAAACTGACGGACAGCAGCACCAGGCCGGCGATCGATGACGCAGGCAGGACGGAAACGAGTCCCAGGTCGGTCATGCCCTCAAGATCAAGGGTCGCCAAACCCAGCGCCCACAACGCAACGCTGATCGCAACGAGGCAGCCGCTCACCGTACGATCCCGCCACCACTCTTTGGATCGTCGCCCTCGAAATGCGGGCAGCAGGCGAGAAGTCATATGTCAATGACGATGGAGATTGACGGTCGGCGAGGCCGAACTCTGGCCACGGGCCGGCCGCGCCCTGTTACCACCGGCACCGCGGTCCGGTGGACACTCGGCCATGGGTAACCGCCATTCGATGCTCGTCGTCGGCCGAGGCGTTGGCACGTGTTCTGCCGCCATAACATGCTGATAACCTGCGACTGACACCGCAATGACTCGTACTCACTACGCTTCCCGCATGGACAATACGCGAAGAGCGTTTCCCGCCTCCACGCCAGCGAATACGTGGCTCGCAGATGCCATCCGCCCGATGCGAATCCTCGCGACCACGCTTCTTCTCATGGGTTGGTTCATCGTCGTCGGCACATTCGCCGCCGTCGAGGTCATCCGCGTCGAGGTCATCCGTCGCTCGTAGTGCGCCGAGTCGCTGCCCCAGGCACGTGGCGGCAAAGCGCGTAGGTCAGCCGCCCCGCAGCGCGAGACGTCCCGGTCCACCTCGGCCCCGCCCGCCGACGAGATCCCACCGTTCATTCATCCCCGTCGACGCGGTCATGGACCCGCCACGCCATGCTTGAGTAATAGCTCCCGCGCCGCCGTCATCTTGGAACGGGAGCAGCATAACGACAGCGACGCGCGTTTGCAGCCCACGAAGCGATGTCGTCGGAGGGGATGTACCTGCCGCTGGACCGCCGATGGGACACGCATGGAGGTCTCTGAATCACGGGACGGTGAACGTCGTCACTCCTACGCCGACATTGGTCGATCCGCTGGGGTCATCGCACTCTGCCCGGATAGCAAGCGTATGCGCACCGGCTGCGAATTGCGACAGATCGAGTACCGTGGGCTGCAGTTCCCCAGTGCCTTGCGCGATCACGGTGCCCGGGATGCCGGCGTGAACGTTGGCATCGACTGTGACCTTATAGCGCGTTACGGGCAGGTCTTCCGCGGCGCCGTGGTGAAGCACCTGCACCTTGACCGACGACCCGACCGGCAGGTCGCTCAAAATGCCGGCCTCGCAGTAGCCCGACCCGGTGTACCAACCCTTGAAGCGTTGGTACGCCTTGCGGTCAATCGGATTCTCGGGTTCGCCGTTCTGCAGATTGACGAGGGCATTCACCGATGCGTGCATGCGGTTGCCGTCCGGCTCGTCCACGAAGGCTCGGATTCGGATCTCCTGGATCCCATCGTAATCGCTCTGGGTCGTGTCGATGGAGGTAGTGACGGTGCGCGAGCATGTCCCACCACATGTCCAGCCCTCAAGCGACGTGTCGTGAGGCAAGCTGATTTCCTGCGAGTCAGTCTTGAGGACCGGGTTGAAGTAAGCGAACGTGCCTGGGTTGTCGTGCAGAATGAATCTCAGCTTGAGTGTCAACGTGCCCGACACGACTTGCTTGTACGGAATCCAGGCAGCGACATGGAGATGTCCGAAGTCGGTCCCGGTCTTGCCGGGTGTCTGGTCCCACCACGCCTGAGACTCGACGAAGGACAAGTCGGATGTCACCGGCTCCGGGGTCGGGGACGCTGTCTGAGTCTGGGTCGGG
>JALZJE010000326.1 GCA_030859955.1 Chloroflexota bacterium
GAAGCGAACACCGCCGGCCTCGAGTCGTATGGAGATGTCCTGTGGTGGACCCTGGCCACCCTGACGACGGTCGGGGGCTCGGCGGAGCCGGCAACGCTCGGCGGTCGCGTCATCGGACTCCTCGTCATGATCGCCGGCCTCGTGCTGTTCGGCTATATCGCTGCGCTCGCGGCCACCGTCCTGTTCGATCGGCGTCGCGGATGATCTCCTCGCTTCGGTTGCGGCCACGGAGCCTCATCGGTATCCTTGCGACCGCCTGATGCGGCAGTGATGATCGGCGCCGAGGTAGCTCAGTCGGTAGAGCACCGCCCTGAAGAGGCGGGTGTCGTCAGTTCGATTCTGACCCTCGGCACCAGCAACGCGGTATCATCGGGCGAACAAGCGGGCGGAAGTGGCTCAGTGGTAGAGCATCACCTTGCCAAGGTGAGGGTCGCGGGTTCGAATCCCGTCTTCCGCTCCATTTTCCCCTTCTGATCTCACTGGGCTCTGGGTACCGTCGCTGCCGACCTGCTAGCGTGACGAGGCGTTGCCCCGTCGTCTAGCGGTAGGACAGCGGACTTTGGATCCGTGAACCGAGGTTCGAATCCTCGCGGGGCAGCCAGAATGAGCGCGTGGCGACGTGCCCGAGTGGTTTAGGGAGCGGTCTGCAAAACCGCGTACACGGGTTCGATTCCCGTCGTCGCCTCCAAAAATTGAGCGTAACTAACAGCCGGATCGCAAGCTAAGGGCGGTCCGGCTGTCCCTTGGTAGCAACAACGGTAGCAATAGCGATGGTGCTCAGCTCCAGAACGCTGCAACGTTCTGCTCTACGTGTGACTCGCTTTTCGCGCCCGGAATGGCAGTTGACACGGCCGAATGCGCCAGAACGCACTGCAGCGCGACCTCGGTGAGCGTTTGCTCCGGAGCGGCCATGTTCCGCAAGCGCTCGACGTTGTCGAGTGCGGTCGGGTACCACGGCTCTTCCGGCCATGTCTCCCGGATATCCCCTTGGTCAAAGGCTGTATCGGCTGTGATCTTACCGGTACGGCGACGAGCCGGGCCGCCAGCCGACGACCAGCCAGACGACCGCTGGGCCTGACGTCACCGGAAGCGAACTTTCCCGAGCCCGGCGACTGCGGCTAGCTCGTCGAAGCGGTCAAACAGCATGGTGGCCGAGGGCCGCGCGGCGGGGTCGTCGACGAGGCAGGACATGATGAGGTCTGACAGGCCGGGCGAGTGCCGGATCGCGTCCAGCTTCGCTGGATGCTCGACGAGCTGAGGAAAGCGATCGGGTCCAACGCCCTCGCGCCGCCCCTTCGAGAAGGGCAACCGCTTCGCTACTGCGTAGTAGAGCGTCGCGGCGAGGCCCCAAGTGTCGGATTTCGGGCCGACCGTGGACCAACGGTCCGGATCAGCCTGCTCCGGCGACATGTACGCATCGGTGCCGACAAAGCCGTTGATGAGGTGCGCGCGGTCGATGCGCCGAGCCACTGACAGGTCGATGAGGCGCGGCGTCGGGCCCATGATGATGTTGGCCGGCTTCACGTCGAGGTGCAGGAATCGCTCGGCCTGCAGGTAGTGGAGGGTTGCGGCAATCTGGCGGCCGAGCGGGAAGGCTTGCTCCGGGTTGAGCCGGCCGTGACGCCGAATCAGCGTCGACAGTCTCGGGCCCTCGACGTACTCCATTTCGAGGAACGGTCGAGGGCCATCGGCGTCCATCCCGAACAAGCGCGCAAGCCCGGGATGCTCGAAGTCAGCGAGCAGGGTCCCTTCTTTGGCGAGCGAACGACGTGCGCGGCCGTCGTCGAGGTACGCCGGACGCAGCATCTTGAGAACCGTCGGGGTCATCAGCCGTTCGTTGAAGGCGACGTAGGCTTCGTAGCGCTCGCCGCCGCCGAGGAGCGACTGGCTCATCCGCCCGGGCACAATTTCGTCTCCGGTCGTGAAGCGCCAACTCGTGCGCGGCGATGTGACCGTCATGTATGTATTGTGCCGCACGCGGTATCGATTGACTGCGCGTCTATCCGACTCCAGCGGACCGGGACTATCAGACCTCTGGCCTGGATAGTCGGGTGGTTCTATTCTGGCAGGGCGGGCGGGCGTACTTGCGCGCACCATTCTCAGGCGTTGAGTCAGCAGGAGAACCTACGGATGCAGAAATTGATGGGTATAGACCTCGCCCCGCGCCACCTCGCGGTCCTCGGACTCGCCATGCTCCTCGTACTGAGCAGTGTCACCGCGGCTTTCGCCGGGCGCAACGACGAGCAGGCGATCCGACGAGAAGGCGACGGAGCAGTCGAAGGCGCGGCTGTCGTCGATGACGATGACGAGGATGCGCTTGACGACGAGGATGACGCGCTCGCGACGGACGTCAGCACTGGTCTTGAGGACGAGCGATCGCTCCTGCTCGCATCGACCAACGGGACGGTGGATGAGGACACGCTAGCCGACGTGACCGTCACCGACGGCGTCGACACCGAGGCCGAGCTCGCTCCGGACGTCACGGACGCGGAGGACACCGCTGCCGAAACGGCCGACGACTGAGCAGCTTCGATGCTCGTATATGAGAGGCTTGACGTCCCGTACGGCGGGCCTCTCATTAATGCGCCCGTGGTCGCGTTGACGCGGTCCCTAGCGCACCCGCGGTAGCAACTTCGGTAACAACACGAGCGACCTTCGCCGGTCGGGCGTCCTTGCCCGCCGGGGGGTAGAGCACAGGGGCGGCCGCCACCGTACGTCTACGGACGCTGTGGCGGGAACTGCAAAACCGCGTACACGGGTTCGATTCCCGTCGTCGCCTCCACAACGCGGCCAGTTCGGCGGCAATGCCCTGCCAGAGTGTGAGCGGTCAGTCGGTGTCCGAAGGTCCCATTTCGGCCCCCCGGCTCTCCAGGTATAACCAGCCTCATGCTGAGTGGATTCCGACCTCTCACGTCCGTCATCGCCCTCGTGCTCGTACTTCAGACAGCTGCTGCGCCGATGCCCGCCATGGCGGCAGAGCGGGTGCTGATCGGCGCAGGCGACATCGCGGTCTGTGGTCGCTCGACCGACGACCGCGTCGGCGCACTGATCCGAAACACGCCAGGAACCGTCTTTACCGTTGGCGACAACGCGTACAACTCGGGCACGGCAGCTGAGTTCACGAACTGTTATTCCCCGGCCTGGGGGGCCTTTCGATCACGAACCCGTCCGTCACCGGGCAACCATGATTACAAGACCGCCTACGCTGCCGGGTACTTTGGGTACTTCGGCGACCGAGCCGGACCACGGGGACGCGGCTATTACGCGTACGCGCTCGGCAACTGGCGGATCTACAGCCTGAACAGCGAGCGAGTAACGAGCGCGCAGCTACATTGGCTCCGCGATGACCTCGCCAACCATCCGACGTCCTGCGTTGCGGCCTATTTCCATCGTCCCCTGTTCAGTTCCGGCCAGCACGGTAATGACACATCGGTTCGGCCGCTGTGGGACGCGCTCTATGCTGCTCGCGCGGAGATCATCGTGAATGGGCATGACCACAACTACGAGCGTTTCGCTCCGATGCGTCCCGACGGACGAGCCAGTCGGCGGGGTATCCGTGAATTCGTGGTCGGCTCGGGCGGGACTTCCCAGCGATCGTTCGCGAGCCTCAAGCCAAACAGCCAGGTACGGCAGACCGGCACGTGGGGAGCCCTGAAGCTCACACTGCGAACAGACGGATACTCGTGGGAGTTCGTGCGCGCCGCCGGGACTGCGTTCACCGATTCGGGCAGTGGGACCTGCCATTAGCGCCGGCCTCTCGCAAATCGGCTTGCAGCGCCCGCGCCATCTGCGAGCCGTGGCGCGAATCGGGTAGCCTGTCTCGGCGAGCCGGAGTGGCGGAATGGCAGACGCAGCCGGCTTAAACCCGGCAGCCGCAAGGCGTGGGGGTTCGAGTCCCTCCTCCGGCACCATTGCTCATGGCGGCTCGTCCGGTCGCTCCATGGCGTCTTCGCCTGGCGGATCCTCGCCCGGTTGTGCCACCCGCGGATCGGCGTAGTCGGACGGATCCGGATCACTGGCCCCGCCAGCCATCTCGGGATGCTCGTCCTCGGGACCCTTGCCCGCGCGTCGTTCCAGGTCGCGGTCGTTCATCGGCGCTTGAAGAGGCTGCGACGCCCCTGCTTTTTCGAGGGCGCAGCCTGCTGCTGCTCGATCCCGATCACGGCCTGCGCAACGCGCCGCAGCGCCACGGTGGCCGGGGAAGCCGGTCGCCCGATGACGAGCGGCACGCCCTCGTTGACCGCGCGGATCATCTCGACCTCGGTGTAGGGGATCTCCGCCGCCGGCTTCATCCTCAACAGGTTCTCGACATCGCGGGTCTTGAGCAGCTCCTTCGGGAAGACGTGGTTGACCACGATGGCGGCGCGGGCCTGGAGCGGCGTGGTCTCGGCGAGAAAGGTCATCAACATGCTCATCGCTCGGAGTGCGGCGATCTCGGGGAAGAGGACGAAGACATGCGCGTGTGCCTGCTCCAGGATCCAGACCGCGCGTGGGTCCAACCGGCTGCCCAGGTCCACGATGATGTGATCGAAGGATGGTTCCAGGCCCTCGAAGATTTGCTGGAGATGCTCGAGTGTCACGCGGAAGTCTGCCTCGGGGCGAGTTGGCGCGGCCAGCACGACGAGTCCTGACGAGTGGGTCGTCAGGTACATCCTGGCGAGCTCCGGATCAGCGAGCGCCTGCTCATCACTGGCCAGCCCCGCGATGTCGTACCGAGGAGTCAGGTTGAGATGCGTCGCCACCTGGCCGAACTGGAGGTCGAGGTCGACGAGCAGGACGCGAGACGGCGGGAAGCCGCGATCAGCGGCGCGCACCGGTCCGGGGGCGGGGCCACCGCCCCCGGCAAGCAGGACCGCGGTGTTGACCGCCAGCGTCGTCGTTCCGACGCCGCCCTTGGGACTGAAGAACGCCACGATCTCCGCGGTGCCCGACGAGGCCGTCTCGAGCTGGATCTTTCCGGCGCGGATCAGCTGCGCCATGACGCGACCCTCGAGCTCGTTGTGAGCGAAGCCGCCCACGATCACGTCGTCCGCGCCCGCCTCCAGGAAAGCGATCCGCGCCTCGACGTCCTGCGCCGGCGCGACCACCAGGATCGGCGTGACGCCCTCGGATCCGGCCGTGCGCAGAGAGGCAATTGCGCCAGAGACGGCGAGGCCCTCGGCAACGATGAGGTCGTATCGGCGTTGGCGCATGGCCGCCACTGCATCGGCGGGCGAGACGACCGTCGTGGTCGCGTATCCGGTCGCTGCGAGGGCTGTTTCGAGCTCGCCGGTCAGCGCGGCGTCGCGAGCGCAGATCAGAATCGGATTGGACGGCATGCTCTTCCGAGGGCGGCAAAGATGGATGCGGAGTATACGGGCCGGGACCCGGCGTTCACGCGCCGCCGCTGATCGCTATACTGCGCAGGCGTCTCCCAGCCGGGAGGACGCGGTTCATGCCATCACCTGAACCCCTTTCTGCTGCGTCGCGGGCACCCGCCGGCGATGTCGCATACCCATAGAGAGGAGTGCGACGCCAACGATGCGCCGATACGAACTTATGCTTCTCCTCAGCCCGGACCTCGAGGACGACAAGCTCCAGGCCGCGGTCGAGAAGGTCACCCGGGCGATCGTCAACGCCGGTGGCAGCCTCAGCAAGGTTTCCCCATGGGGCAAGCGACGCCTCGCTTATGACATCAAGCGGCATCGCGACGCGAGCTACTTCCTCATCCATTTCGATATCGAACCCTCCCAGGTCCGCGAGATCGAGCGCGGCATGTTGATCAGCGAGGAGATCCTGCGTCACCTCGTGACCGTCATCGAAGATCGCGGTCCGGCGGATGAGCTCGCTCCCGCTGCGGCTGCCCGCGATGTCGACGACCTCGGATTCTCTGACCCGGAGGCAGGTCAGGATCAGGGCGCGGCAGTGGGCGCGTCGGTTCCATCCGCCGCTGTGGCATCTGCGGAGGCCGATGGCTCCACCGATGAATCGAACGATGACGACACGAGCGACGACACGAGCGACGACACCTCGGATGACACCTCCGACGACACGTCGGACGACGATGTCGAGGCGGTCGCCGATACCAAGCCAGCCGACGAGAAGCGCGTCGAGGGCTGACCGTCCCCGATGAGTAAGGAGCCGCCATGACACTCAACAAGATGATGATCATCGGCAATCTCGGTGCGGACCCCGAGCTGCGCTACACCCCGGGCGGGAAGGCCGTGACCGAGCTGCGCGTCGCAGTCAACGACAATCGCAAGGGACCGGATGGCGAGTGGATCGAGGAGACGCTCTGGTTTCGGGTGAGCGTCTGGGAGCAGGTCGCCGAGCGACTCGCCGAGCAGCTTCGCAAGGGAAACAAGATTTACGCCGAGGGACAGCTGCGCGCCCGCGAGTACGAGGCACGTGACGGGCAGAAGCGCACGTCGCTCGAGCTCGCGTTCGCCCGCGTCGTGAATCTCGAGCGGCGGCCCCGCGACGAGGATGGCGGCTCCGGCGGCGGTGGCCGCGACGATGGCCCGCCCCAGGTGCGTCCTCGCACGGGCGACCAGCCCCAGCGTTCCTCCGCGCCCGGCGCGGAGATGGACGTCGACGACATACCCTTCTAGCACACGAATTCACGAGGATCGCTTCCCATGGCAAGTCCACGATCCCGCCGCGAGTCGGCGGACTACTACCGAGACCGTCGGCGACGCAAGGTTTGCAACTTCTGTGTCGACAAGGCGGAGAGCATCGACTACAAGGAGGTCAACCGGCTGCGCCGGTACCTGAGCGAGCGGGCCAAGATCGAGCCCCGGCGCAAGACCGGCACCTGCGCGCGTCACCAGCGGATGCTGACCACGGCGCTGAAGCGCGCCCGCCACGTATCGCTTCTTCCGTACGCGCCACAGCACCTTCGACCATAGGGTCGCCACCGCCGAGTTGACGGGCCGCCGTCGTCTCGGCACCATTCACAAGCCCGAGGGGGAGTATCCCCTGACAGGTGCCATCGTCAGTACGTCGGGATATCCCCGTCCGGTGGCATCGGCCGATCCGCAGCGGTCGGGAGAGACCTTCGGCCATCCGTAGGAGGCCGTGCCGTTGCCGGATATCGTTTCATGGGTCATCTTTGCCGTAGCCATCTTCGGCCTGCTGGCGCTCGACCTGTTCGTCTTCCATCGCGAGGCGAAGCCGGTGCGCATGAGCGAGGCTGGGATCTGGGTAGCCGTCTGGGTCGCGCTCGGCCTCGCGTTCGGCGGCTGGATCTTCGTTACCCGGGGAACCACCAGCGGCGCCGAGTACCTGGCCGGCTACCTCATCGAGTACTCACTCTCGATGGACAACGTGTTCGTTTTCGCCGTGCTGTTCGCCTATTTCGGCGTACCGCCCGCCTACCAGCATCGGCTCCTCTTCTGGGGCGTCCTCGGGGCAATCGTCTTCCGCGCGATCTTCATCCTCGCTGGCACCGCCCTGCTCGAGTCGTTCCACTTCGTCATCTATATCTTCGGCGCGCTGCTCCTGTTCACGGCCTGGCGCATGATCACGGCCGGGACCGATCAGGTCGACCCCAGCGGTAACCCGATCCTGCGCTTGATGCGTCGAGTGATCCCGGTCACGGATGACTACGAGGGCCAGAAGTTCTTCACCCGGCGAAACGGAACGGTGTGGGCGACGCCGCTGTTCGCGGCCCTTGTGGTGGTCGAGACCAGCGACATCATGTTTGCCATCGATAGCGTGCCCGCCATCCTTGCCATCACGACCGATACATTCATCGTCTTCACCTCGAACGCGTTCGCGATCATGGGCCTTCGATCCCTTTACTTCCTGCTGGCCGGGCTCATCGACCGATTCGAGTACCTGAAGTACGGCCTGGCCGCCCTTCTCGCCTTTGCGGGGCTGAAGATGCTGCTCAGCGACGTGATTCACCTTGACGTGTGGGTCTCGCTCGGGATCATCATCGCCATCCTGGTGACGTCAGTCGTCATCTCCCTGCTTGCGACCCGAGATCGCCGGACCCCTGAGGAGTCGCCGCCGCCCCTCCGCTGACGGCGGTACGCTCCACCGCGGTGATCCACCGGCGCCGGCCGGTCCGGGGAGGCTGCCGCACCTGCGCGGGTATACTTTCCGGTGCCGATGCGTCGGCGTCGCGTTCGCGCGTCCAGCGAAGGAGGCAGCCTTGTTGAAGCAGGAGACCGACCCGCACGCAGCGGTGCAGGAGACCACGACCGAGCTGTGGGCATACTTCCGTGGCGAGTACGTGCCCCTGCGCGATGCGAATATCAACGTGATGACCCACGGCTTCAATTACGGCACGGCAGTCTTTGAGGGAATCCGGGCCTACTGGAACTCGGACGAGGAACAGCTCTTCGCGCTCGAGCTCGTGCCCCACTTCCGGCGCATCCAGGCCTCGGCACGACTGCTCATGATGGACATTCCGCAGTCACCTGAGGAGCTTGCCGAGATCACCCTCGAGTTGCTCCGCCGTGACGGCCTGCGCGAGGACGTCTATCTGCGGCCGCTCATCTACAAGAGTTCCGAGACGATCGGTGTCCGGCTGCACAACCTCGACGCCGACATCACCATCTTCGGCGTTCCGTTCGGCCAGTACATCGACACCGAGGACGGCATCCGGGCCCAGGTCAGCAGCTGGCGTCGGGTCGACGACAATGCGATCCCGGCACGAGGCAAGATCACCGGCGCGTACGTCAACAGTGCGCTGGCAAAGAGCGAGGCGCAGCTCAACGGCTTCGATGAGGCAATCGTGCTGACCGCTGACGGGCACGTCAGCGAGGGCAGTGCCGAAAACCTGTTCATCGTCAAGCGCGGTGTGCTCATCACGCCACCGGTCACCGATAACATCCTCGAGGGCATCACGCGCGGGCGAATGATCGAGATCGCGCGGGACGAGCTCGGAATCGAGGTCGTCGAGCGTTCCATAGACCGGACAGAGCTGTACGGTGCCGACGAGGTATTCCTGTGCGGCACGGGGGCGCAGATCAGCCCGGTCATCGAGATCGATCGGCGCAGCGTCGGGTCAGGACGCCCGGGCGGCACGACGAAGAGTCTTTCGCGGATCTACTTCGACGCGGTGCGCGGTCGGCGGCCCGCATATCGCAGCTGGCTCACGCCGGTCTTCTAGGGCAAACGCCGCGACGGAAGCTTCCGCCGCGGCCGCCGCGCCGCCGCCCTCACCGATGATGACCACGACTCCCGACTCGGATCGCCTGCGCTGGCTTGGGCGCCTGCTGGAGATGGTGCCCGGCACCATCTCATGGGCCATCCTGATCCTGCCACTCTGGCTCAGCTTCAGTTATCCGTGGCTGGTCGCCTACTTCGTTCTCAGCTTCGACTTCTACTGGCTGTGCCGCGCGCTCTGGTTCAGTGGCGCGGTGATCGTTGCGTTCGGCCGGATTCGTGATGTGGTCGCCGTCGACTGGGTGGAGCGCCTCACCGGCCTGGAGGATCCGGCTTCGCGACGAGCGGTGCTCGAGAGCCGACTCATCGCGGTCGGGTCCGACGCCCCGCGCGGGGCCATCGGTGTCAATGCCCTGGCGCGTCCGAGCGGGGTTCAAGCTCGCCGCATTCGGCGTGAGCTGGCTGAGCTGAGGGCGGTCGAGGCCCTGGCATCACCACCACCCTCCGCGAGCGAGCTCGTCCACCTGGCGCTCATCCCGACGTACACCGAGTCGCTGGAGAAGCTGCGCCTGACCGTCCGTGCCCTGGCCGAGGCGCACTGGGCCGCCGAGCGGAAGATCTGCGCGATCATTACCAGGGAGACGGACGAGGGCGGAATCGCCAACGTGCAGGCCCTCCAGGCCGAATTCGGCAGTGCGTTCGCAGAGTTCATCCACATCCTCGATCCGCTCGAGCCGGGGATCGTGGTCGGCAAGAGCAGCGCCATGGCATGGGGTGGGCGATACCTGTATCGGATGCTGGTCCGCGAGCGAGGCATGGATCCGCGTCTGATCGTCGTCACCGACCTCGATGCCGACTATCGGGTCCACCCGCAGTACTTCGCCTATCTGAGCTGGGTCCACCTGACGGATCCGAACCGCGAGACGCAGCTTTATCAGCCGATCCCTTACTTCCACAACAACATCTGGGAGGCGCCGCTGCTCCAGCGCCTCTTTGCCGCTGTGTTGACCCAGCTCCAGATGTGGCGCAGCGTGCTGCCCGAGAAGCTCCAGAGCTTCGGATCGTACTCCACGACCCTCCACCTTGTGCACGACGTCGGGTACTGGGCAACCGATGCCATCCCGGAGGACAGCCGCTTCTACTGGAAGAGCTACTTCCGCTACGGCGACCGATTCCGGGCCGTCCCGCTCTTCATTCCGATCTACGGCGATGCGGTCCGCGCCCGCGGATACTGGCGCAGCATGGCGGAGCAGTACCTCCAGGCGCGGCGCTGGGCGTGGGGCGTCACCGATATTCCCTTCGTGATTGACAACGCGGTCCGGCATGCCGAGATCCCATGGACCTCACGCTTCTGGCGCGTCCTCAACCTGTTCAGTGAGCACATCAACTGGGCCATCACGCCCTTCGTGCTCACCTTCGGGGCCACGGTCCCGCTGTTGATCAACCCCGCCTTCGGCGAGACGACGCTCGGCCAGAACCTGCCGCTCTACGCGAGTGCCATGCTCACCACCGCCATCGTGAGCCTGGCGGTGCTGATCGTGGTCGAGCACCGAATCGTCCCACCACGCCCGGCCGAGTGGGGCTGGCTCCAGCGCGCCATCAGCTATGTCCAGTGGATCGGGCTCCCGTTCGTCGGAATCATCTTCAGCATGGTGCCCGCGCTTGATGCCCAGACCCGCCTGTTGACCGGCCGCTACCTGGAGTACAAGGTCACCGAGAAGGTCTGAGACCGATGTCCCACCGCGCCCCGCCGATCGCCCGCATCCGACTCTCTCGATCGTTCCCGCGCCTGCTGGTGCTCCCGGTCTCCGCGGCTGTGATCGGGCTGGGTGCCGTAGGAATGGGCGTGTTGTATATCCCAGGCATCGTGGGCCTGGTCGTCGCGGGACTCGGCGCAATCGTCATCCTCATGGCGCTGGCCGGCGCGGTCGTCCTGCTCAGCATCCGGCTCGAGGTCGAGGAGGCCGCCGTCTGCCTGGCCTGGCTGGGCACCGAGCGCATCTATCCGTTGAGTCCCGGCCCGGTCACCCGCGTCAGGCTGCAGGGCGATAACGCATCCCGGTTGCGGGCGGCACCGACGTTCCTGCCCTGGCAGCTCGGCGCGGGCCGGCTGCGTGGTGAAGAGGATGTCGAGGTGGTGCGCCTGGCGCCGACCGCGACCGCCATCCTGGTGCCGACCGAACGCGGGCGGTTGGCGATCGCGGCAGCGGACGAGGACGCACTGCTCGACGCCCTGTCGCGTGCCGCCCGCGCCCGACAGCGTCTGGAGGAGCTCATACGCGATTCGCCAGCCGATGAGACGCCAGAACGGCCGGACGTTTCGTCCGAGGTGGCGACTGAATTCATGACCGGCATCGAACGGGCGAGGTTCGAGCGCCGAATGGCCGCGGAGGTGACGGCGGCCACGGCGGCCGCGGAAGAGATGGATGCGCACCGCTCCACCGAGGCGGCCGAACCGCAAGCGCCGCCAGAGCCGGTCGCCGCGCGGCCCGCTCGATTGCGTCAGCGGCGGGGGCTGCCACGTCCCGCCTGGGCGCGATGGCCGGCGCCCAGCGCGGGACTTCCGATCCTACCGCTGCTCGGCGCCGGAATCGTGCTGGGTCTCGCCGCGACCCAGGACCGAATGCCGCAGCCAGGCACTGACCTGGGTCGCCTCACCGCCCTTGCGCTGGTGCTGGGCGGCCCGGCGACGACGGTCGGCGCGTTCCTGGCGCGTGTCTGGTGGCCGCGCCTGGTCGCCGTGGTGGTGGCCGGTGGCCTGGCGGCGACGGTCTTCGTGGGGCGCGCCCTGCTCGGCTGAATTGACACTCCGCCGGTCGGCTGGCACGATCGGCAGCCAACTGTGGATCGATCCGGGGTAGCGTATCGGTCACGTGCGGGTGGTACCGCGGGAAAGCTTCCCGTCCCGGAGTTCCGGGGCGGGTTCGTTGTTGTCAGGAGCGGTGGGCAAGTTGTTCAGACCGGTATCGAAGGGGCTGGAGGTTCCGGCGCTCGAGCGCGAGGTGATCGAGCGCTGGCGTGAGCGCGACACGATGGCACGGTACCTCGCGCGCAATGACGAGTCGGATCGGCGGTTCAGCTTCATCGACGGCCCGATCACCGCGAACAACCCGATGGGCG
This sequence comes from Chloroflexota bacterium, assembly GCA_030859955.1. Lineage (GTDB taxonomy): Bacteria > Chloroflexota > Limnocylindria > QHBO01 > QHBO01 > JACDBZ01. The sequence goes on from JALZJE010000326.1 coordinate 12,217, forward strand.
TGCATCACGCCTGGGGCCGGACCTACAAGGACCTGTTCCAGCGCTACCACACCATGCTCGGCGAAAAGCAGCGCTACCAGAACGGCTTCGACTGCCAGGGGCTGTGGATCGAGGTCAACGTTGAGCGCCACCTGGGATTCAACAGCAAGCGCCAGATCGAGGAGTACGGGATCGGTCCCTTCGTGGAGCGCTGCAAGGCATGGGTGGATACGTACGCCGCGCTTCAGACCGAGCAGAGCAAGCGGCTCGGTTACTGGATGGATTGGGACAACAGCTACTACACGAACTCGGACGAGAACAATTACACGGTCTGGGCGTTCCTGGCCGAGTGCCACCGCAAGGGGCTCGTCTACCGCGGCCACGACGTCATGCCCTGGTGCCCACGCTGCGGGACCGGCATCTCGAACATGGAGGCCGCCGAGGGATACCGGGAGGCGAAGCACCTGTCGGTGACGCTGCGCCTGCCGATCACGAGTCCCGGCCACGAGGGCGAGGACCTGCTGGTGTGGACGACCACGCCGTGGACCCTGTCGAGCAACGTGGCGGCGGCTGTCCATCCGGGGCTGACCTATCAGCTGGTCGAGGGCCTCGAAGGCCGTCGCTGGTGGGTGAGCGCCGGGTCGAAGCAGCGGGTCGCGCGCGATGCAGAGGTTCTGCGTGATGCGCCCGGTTCCGAGTTGGTGGATCTGACTTACGACGGGCCGTTCGACGAGCTGCCGGCGGCGGCCGGGGTGGCGCACCGCGTCGTCCCGTGGGACGAGGTATCCGATGCGGAAGGGACCGGGATCGTGCACATCGCTCCGGGCTGCGGCCAGGAGGACTTCGCGCTCAGCAAGGCGTTTGATCTGCCGGTCATCGACCCGATCGACCAGTTCGGCGTGTTCGGCGAGGGCTTCGGCTGGCAGAGCGGCCGCTACGCCGGCGCCGCCGAAGATCCCTCCCAGGACCTCGCGCGCGACGTGGTCGCCGACCTCGATGCGAAAGGATTGCTCGTGGCGAAGGAGACGTACGCGCACTCCTATCCGCACTGCTGGCGCTGCGGTACGCAGCTCATCTTCCGGCTCGTCGACGAGTGGTTCATCGCGACCGACCAGTTGCGCGAGCCGGTCGGCGCGTCGACACGGTCGATGACGTGGCTTCCCGGCGGGATCGGCCTCGAAGAACGCGAGCTCGACTGGCTGCGCAACATGGGCGACTGGATGATCAGCAAGAAGCGCTACTACGGCCTGGCGCTGCCGATCTGGGAGTGCACCGATTGCGACGGTTGGGAGGTCATCGGCTCGAAGGAGGAGCTCCATGAGCGCGCCGTGGACGGCTGGGACTCGTTCGAGGGACACTCGCCGCACCGGCCGTGGGTGGACGCCGTCGAGATTGCCTGCGCATCGTGCGGAGGACGGGCCACGCGCACGACCGACGTCGGCAACCCGTGGCTGGATGCGGGGATCGTCGGGCTCTCGACGCTGAAGTGGAACACCGATCGCGACTACTGGTCGCAGTGGTATCCGGCCGATTGGATCAGCGAGTCGTTCCCGGGGCAGTTCCGAAACTGGTTCTACGCGCTGCTGACCGAGTCGACCGTCATGACCGGCCAGGCACCCGCCCGCGCGCTCTTCGCCTACGCGCTCGTCCGCGATGAGTACGGCGATGAGATGCACAAGTCGAAGGGCAACTCGCCCCCGTTCGATGTCGTCATTGAGCGGATGGGCGCCGACGTCATGCGCTGGATGTTCGCCGCCACCAACCCGGCGGTCGACATTCGCTTCGGGTATGGGCCCGGCCACGAGGTGGTGCGCCGGTTCCTGCTGCCCCTCTGGAACACGTACGGCTTCTTCGTCACCTACGCGCGGCTTGATGGCTGGACCCCGGACCAGACCGACGGCGCGGACGGCGCGCGCACGCTGCTCGACCGATGGGTTCTCTCGCGACTCGATGGCCTCGTGGCGGAGACGCGCGCTTCATTCGATGGCTACGACGCCATGCGCGCCACGCGCGCCGTCGAAGCGTTCACCGAGGATCTCTCGAACTGGTACGTTCGCCGCAACCGGCGCCGCTTCTGGAAGGGCGAGCTCGACGCGGACAAGCGGGCCGCCTACACGACGCTGTATGAGGTGCTCACCACGCTGGCGAAGCTGCTCGCGCCGATCATCCCGCACGTCGCCGATGCGATATGGGCCAACCTGGTGGCCAACGTCGACGCCGATGCGCCCGACAGCGTCCACCTGGTTGACTTCCCGGCGCGCGTGGCCGGCCGAGCCGATTCCGCCGTCGATCGCGCTGTCGAGCTGGCGCGACGAACGATCGCGCTCGGTCGCGCCGCCCGCTCTGCGTCCTCGGTCCGCACGCGACAACCGCTGCGGACCGCGCGCGTCAAGCTGCCGGCCGCCATCGACAGCTTCGGCGGAGCGGAGCTCGATGACGACCTTCGGCGCCAGATCCGTGAGGAGCTCAACGTCCGCGACATCGAGCTCATCCCCGATGAGTCCGAGATGGTCGAACGCACGCTCTATCCGCTGCTGCCCATCATCGGCCCACGCCACGGTGCCGGGGTGGGAGCCATCATGGCCGGCGTGCGATCGGGGGATTGGCGGGTGAACGACGACGGAACCGCGACGGTGAGCGGCGCCACCCTCCAGGCCGATGAATTCCAGATCACCTCACGAGGGCGCCCGGGGCACGAGGTGGCCGAGGATGGCGACCTGCTCGTCGCGCTCGATACCACGCTGGATGACGAGCTTCTCGACGAGGGCCTGGCCCGGGAGGTCGCCCATCGGCTCCAGGCATTGCGCAAGACGGCCGGCCACGAGATCAGCGATCGCGTGCACGTCGCGATCGCCGGCGCCCCTGGCACGATCACGCGGCTGGAGCCCCACCGAGCGTGGCTCGCGGAAGAGCTGCTGGCGGATTCGGTCGAGCTTGCGCCTGATGCCTCCATTGCGGACGTGACCGGCACCGAGCAACTCGAGCTCGAGGGCGCCTCCCTGCGCCTCTCGGTGGGTCGCTCCTGATCGTTCGTCGGTCGGCTAGAGTGGATCCGTGGAGGCCGGGATCGATCGAGAGGCAGCGTTGAGACCGGTAGTGGCGCTGACGGGCACGGCGGTCGTTCTGTACGCCGTGGACCAGATCACCAAGGCGCTCGTGGTGGCGAACGTCGCATTCGGTGATCGGCATGACGTCATCGGTAATCTCGCACAGCTCTGGCACGTCCGCAATGACGGAGCCGCCTTCAGCATTCTGCCCGGCGCGACGTGGCTGTTCGTGCCGGTGACCCTCGTGGCGATCGGGATGGTGGTGTACTTCCATCGCAGCCTGCTCAACCGCGGGCTGTGGATCCATGTCGTGCTGGGCGCGATCCTTGCCGGCGCGCTCGGCAACCTGACGGATCGCCTGCGCTTCGGCTACGTTGTCGATTTCGTCAGCGTCGGGTTCGGCGACACCCGGTTCCCGACGTTCAACGTCGCCGATTCGGCCGTGGTGCTCGGGATCGGCGCGCTCGTCGCCTACCTGACATTCGTCGAGAAGCCACGTGGCGTGGAGAACGCCGGATGAGCGGCCACGTGGAGGCCAGGACGGTCGAAGGGCGCGCGCCAGCCGGGCGAGTGGACATCGCCGTCGCGGCCGTCGCGGGCATCAGCCGCGCGCACGCCCAGCGTCTCCTGGGCGATGGACGCGCCCTGGTCGACGGCGGACGGCGACGCTCGAGCGACCGGCTGATCGGCGGCGAGCAGGTGAGCGTCGAGCTGAGCGCGCCGCCCGACGAGACACTCTCGCCGGAGTCGATTCCACTCAGCATTGCCTACGAGGACGACACGATGCTCATCGTGGACAAGCCTGCGGGACTCGTCGTCCATCCGTCGGCGGGCCACAGCAGTGGCACGCTTGTCAACGCGCTTCTCGGGCGGGCGCGTGACCGCGGGGAGGCGCTCGGCTCGGTGGCCGGGGTCGGCCGGCCCGGCATCGTCCATCGGCTCGACAAGGAGACGAGCGGATTGATCGTGGTCGCCAAGAACGATCTCGCCCAGGCCAGCCTCATGCGCCAGTTCGGTGATCGCAGCATCGAGAAGGAATACCTGGCGCTGGTGCGTGGCGAGGCGCCATCGCCACGCGGTCGAGTGGAGGCGCCGATCGGTCGTGATCGGCGTGATCGCCAGCGCATGGCAGTCGTTGCAGGGGGCCGTGACTCCACGACTGAGTACGAGGTGATTGCCGCCGCGGCCGGCTACACCCTGCTTGCGCTGCGCCCGCTCACCGGGCGAACTCACCAGATTCGGGCGCACCTGACGTACCTGGGCCTGCCGATCGCCGGTGACCTGCGCTACGGTGGTGGCGAAGGACCGGGGGGACTCGGCCGCCAATTCCTGCACGCCGCGCGTCTTCGGCTCGAGCGCCCGCTCGACGGGCGACGCCTCAGCGCATGGAGCGCGCTGCCGGTCGACCTCGCCGCGTGCCTCGAGCTATCCGGGGTGACCGTCATCCAGGGTCGCCTGCCGGAGGGCGTGGGGGCTCGGGTCGAGGAATGAGCGAGGACGAGGAGACGACCGACCAGCAGAAGCGCATGACGTTTCCTAACCCGCTGCTCGTCGTGGTGTCCGGACCGTCGGGTGTCGGGAAGAGCACGATCGTCGCCGAACTGGCGCGCAGCCACCCCCAGGTCGTTCCGATCGTGACCGCCACGACGCGAGGGCGCCGACGCGGCGAGGTTCACGGCGTGCACTACCACTTCCTTGACCGAGATGACTTTATCGGGCTGCGTGACACGGGTGGGCTGCTGGAGTGGGCGGAGGTGCACGGCAATCTGTACGGCACGCCGATCGACCAGGTGCGCGGCATTCTCGCTGCCGGGCGGGACGCAATCCTTACCATCGATCCACAGGGGGCCCGCCAGGTTCGGGCCACCGTTCCTGACGCCTTGCTCGTCTTCGTCAAGCCGCCGAGCATGGCCGACCTCGCGCGGCGACTGCGGAAGCGGGGGAGCGAATCCGCGGAATCCCTCGCGCGTCGGCGTCGTGACGCCGAGCACTGGATGGCGGACACCGACGCCTACGATCACGTCGTGGTGAACGAGACGGGATACGCTGAAGAGGCCGCGGAGCTGATCTGGGAGATCATCCAGGCCGAGGCACGGCGCGAGCCACCGCGTCGCGTCCGCGTCTGAGTCGGGCGGAATGATCCCGGCCGGCCGTGCCGTTCGCGTGGCGGTCGATGCGCTTGCCGATCGGCCGGAACGCACCTATAGCTACCTCGTTCCGGGAGAGCGGGAGATGCCACCCCCGGGCTCACTGCTGCTGGTACCGTACGGTCGCCGCCTCGCGCTCGGCTACGTGCTCTCCGGCGACACCGAGACCCCCACCGAGGGCGACCTGAAGCCGATCGAGGCCGTGGTCTCGGCCCCGATGCTGACGTCGGACCTGCTCACGCTGGCCGAGGAGATCGCCGCGTATTACCGCGCTCCCATCGGGACGACGCTGGCGGCCATGCTGCCTCCCGGCCTCGAGTCTCGGCTTGCGCGGCGCTGGGAGATTCTCGAGCCCTCGGCGTTCCCGCCGGGGCTGTTGCAGGCGGCGGACGCTGACAATCGAATATCCGATGCGGCCCTCATGCGGATCGCTCCGCGACGTGGACGCGCTGGATGGCTCGAACGCCTGCGTCGCGTCGGCGCCCTTCGATCCGAGTGGTCGCTCCGCGCGGCCGAGGTGAATCCGCGCCGGGTGCGCGTCCTGCGGCCGGTCGCGGGCGGCCTGGAGCCGGCGCGTCGAGCGCCGGTGCAGCGTGCGTTACTCGATGCGCTCAAGGAGGGGGAGCGCACGATGGCGGAGCTCGCGGTCGAGCTCGAGACGGAACCCGCCGCCCTTCTCGGTCCCGCCCGTCGACTGGTCGCCCTGCGCCGGGCTGAGCTCGACTGGCGCAGCGTCGATCGCAGCCCCATCTCGCACCGAGCCGAAATTCCTGACCTGCGCCATGAGCTGTCCAGGGAACAGCTCGCAGCGCTCGACACGATCAGCGCACTGGCGTCTGGTGGCGAGCTGCTCCTCCAGGGCGTGGCAGCCTCTGGCAAGACCGATGTGTACCTGGCGGCCACCGCAGCAACGCTGCGGCATGGGCAGCACGTCATCATCACCGTTCCGGAATTGAGCCTCGTCCCGCAGATCGCGGACCGCCTGCGGGCGCTCATCGGCGCAGAGCTCGGGGTTCTGCACTCCGGCCTCTCGGCGGGGGAGCGGCACGACGAATGGTGGCGCATCCTGCGTGGCGAGGTCCGCGTCGTGGTCGGGACTCGCACGGCCAGCTTTGCACCGCTCCCGCACCTGGGGCTGATCATCGTCGACGAGGAGCATGACGGCGGCTACAAGTCCGACCGCACGCCGCGCTACGACGCGCGCTGGGTTGCGCGCCGGAGAGCATCGATCGCCGGAGCCCGCATCGTGCTGGGCAGCGCCACGCCCGACCTCGTCAGCGTGGCACGCGTGCGTGGCGGGCACGCCGAGCACGCCCACCTGGTCGAGCGACGAGTGGGGTCGACGCCGGAGATCGAGGTCGCGGACCTTCGCGCAGAGCTGGCCGGCGGCAATCGGTCGATCTTCTCGACCCCTCTTGGCGATGCGCTCGGTGCGCTTCGACGTGGCAGCGAGCAGGCCGTCCTGCTCCTGAATCGCCGGGGTGCCGCCACCTTCATCCTGTGCCGCGACTGCGGCGAGAGCCTCCGCTGCCCAGACTGCGAGCTCCCGTTCGTCTACCACCTCGACGGTGGAACCCTGCGATGTCACCACTGCGGCAGGTCGAGCGCCCCGACCGAGAGATGCCCGGCCTGCGGCAGCGGACGGATCCGGTACTTCGGCGCGGGCACGCAGCGCGTTGAGGCCGAGCTGCGGGCGCGCTATCCCGACCTGCGCATCGGGCGGCTCGACTCCGATGCGCTCAGTGCCCGGCGCGGCTTCGAGACGATCTACGACGACTTCCGGGAGGGACGAACCGACGTGCTGGTCGGTACCCAGCTCGCCGCAAAGGGGCTCGACCTGCCGTCGGTCACCCTCGCCGCCGTGATCGCAGCCGACGTCACCCTCAACCTGCCCGATTACCGCGCTGCCGAGCGCACCTTCCAGCTGCTGGCGCAGGTGGCCGGGCGTGCCGGTCGGGGACCCATGCCGGGCCGCGTCATCATCCAGACGTACGCGCCGGGCCACTACGCGGTGAAGGCGGCGGCCACCCTGGACGTCGAGGGCTTCGCGGACGAGGAGCTTCTGCGACGTCGGCTGTTGGGCTATCCGCCGTTCAGTCTGCTGGCCCGCCTGTTGGTGGCCGATGCGGACCGCGGCCGGGCCAAAGAGCGCGGGCGCCAGGCGGCCGCGGCGGTTGCCGTCCCCGGTGCGGAGGTGCTGGGTCCGCTGCCGTCGTACGTGGTGCGCCGCGCCGGACGCTTCCGGATGCAGGTCGTGATCCGTGCTCCGGACGCCGAGACCCGAGCCGCGGCGCTCGAGCGTGTGCCGCCCGGAATCACGATCGACGTGGACCCCGAGTCGCTCCTCTGATCGCTACAATGCGCAGCGCCATGGCCATCCGCCGCATTCTCACCGCCGAGGAACCGATCCTCCGCGAGCGCACCAAGCGCGTCTCCACCTTCGACGCGAGCCTGCATCGGCTCCTCGATGACATGCTCGAGACGATGCGTGACGCGCCCGGAGTGGGCCTGGCCGCGAACCAGATCGGCATCCCTCTCCAGGTTGCGGTCATCGAGGTCGACGACCGCATCACGGAGCTCGTGAACCCCCAGATCGTCAAGGTCTCCGGTGAGGAGATGGACTGGGAGGGCTGCCTATCGATCCCCGGGTACGTCGCCGAGGTCACCCGGCACGCGAAGGTCGCCGTCAAGGCGCGTGACCGTCACGGCAAGGAGTTCCGTGTCAAGGGCACCGAGCTCCTCGCCCGTGCTCTCCAGCACGAGATCGACCATCTGAACGGATCCCTCTACATCGACTATCTCGAGACGCTTGACGAGCTCGTACGCGTTCGCGACGCATCAGAGCGGGTCGAGGAAGAAGCGGCCGCCGGCATCTAGTGGCGGGCATCGGTCGGATCGCGTTTCTCGGCACCGGGGCATTCGGCGTTCCCCTCCTGTCGCGCCTCATCGGGCTGGCCGACGAGCTGGTCATCATCAGCCAGCCGGACCGCCCCGCGGGACGTCGACTTCAGCTGCGTGCGACGCCGGTCGCGGCGTTCGCCCGTGAGCACGGGATCCAGGTCCTGACCCCCAAGCGCCTCCGGTCGGAGGTGTCGCGGGAAGCGCTGGGCGCCTATGCCCCGGACGGCCTGGTCCTGGTGGCGTACGGGCAGCTCGTGCCCCAGGAACTCCTGGACGTGGCGGCCAGGCCGCCGCTGAACGTGCATCCGTCGCTGCTCCCCCGTCACCGCGGGGCGGCACCGGTGGCGGGCACCATCCTGGCCGGCGATCGCGAGGGTGGCGTGACCCTGATGGTCATGACGGCCGAGCTCGACGCCGGCCCTGTCGTTCGACGCTGGCCCGTATCCCTCGGCGGCCGCGAGACCAGCCCGGAGCTCGAGGCGACGCTTGCCGACCTGGCTGCCCACGTCATCCCTGCGGAGCTCGAGCGCTGGGCTTCGGGACCGATCGATGCGGAGCCGCAGAACGATGCCGCCGCCACGCATGTCCGCCCCTTCGTTCGAGCGGACGGCTGGATCGATTGGCAGCGTACCGCGGTCGAGATCGATCGCCAGGTGCGAGCGCTCCAGCCGTGGCCCGGCACGTGGACCTCGATCGACGGGCGGCGCATTCACATCCGCCGGGCACGTCCGGTGTCGGGCGTGGACAACTTGCCGGTCGGCTCGCTCCTCCCGGGAGAGATCCCCAGCGTCGCGTGCGGCATGGGGGCCCTGGCCCTCGAGATCGTGCAGCCGGAGGGACGTGCCACCATGCCGGCCGAGGCCTGGCGCCGGGGGCTCGGCCGGGAGCACGTCCTGCTCGGTGCGCATCGGTCATCCGAGATGTCGCTGTAGTCCCGAGGTACTCTCCGTGGGTCATTCGCAGGTCGGATATACTCGCCTCAGCCCTCACGGAGGTGGGCAATAGATGATTTTTGATCCGATCTACATCGTCGCCGTCCTGATCCCGACCCTGGCAATCACCGGTTGGGCATCCTGGCGGGTGAAGTCGACCTACGGCAAATGGTCCAAGGTCGACTCAGGCATGAACGTCGATGCGTTCGACTTCGCGCGCAGGCTCCTGGACCGCCAGGGCCTCCAGCACGTGAAGATCGAGCCCACGCCGGGCAAGCTGACCGACCACTACGATCCACGCGGCAAGGTGCTGCGGGTCAGCACCCAGGTCGCGGACGCCTCGGCCCTGACGACCGCCGGCATCACCACCGGCGCGCCGCGTCTCTCGGTGGCGGCCGCGGCGGTGATCGCGCACGAGGTCGGGCACGCGCTCCAGGATCATGCCGGGGAGCCCGCCATGAAGCTGCGCCAGGCGATCGTGCCGGCCGCGCAGTTCGGCTCGAGCATCGCGCCGTGGCTCGTGATCGGCGGCGTGTTCCTCCAGATCACCGGCCTTGCCATCGTCGGTCTCATCGGCTTCGGTGCCGCGGTGCTGTTCACGTTTGCCACGCTGCCCGTCGAGATTGGCGCCTCTGGCAAGGCGCTCGCCTTCGTGAACGGCCTGGGCATGGTCGGCGAAAAGCAGACCGGCGCACGCGAGGTGCTCAAGGCGGCCGCGTGGACGTACGTCGCCGGAGCCCTGACCGCCTTGCTGACGTTCGTGTACTACGTGTGGCTCATCTTCGGACGACGTGACTGAAGGTTCCCTCGCCGGACCGCAGCCGGCGATCAGCGAGATCGACTCCGCATCGCTCGCCGCGTGGCTTTCAGCCCGCGGCGAGCCGGCGTACCGGGTCGACCAGGTTCTCTCGGGCGCCCATCGGCCCGAGGTATCTGGCTTCGTTGACCTCACCGACCTCCCTCCCGCGCTCCGTGGCGAGGTGGCGCGGGCGTTCCGATTCAGCACCATCGTGGACAGCCACGTCATCGGCGCCGATGGTGGCATGACGGCCAAGGCGGTCCATGAGATGGGGGACGGGCAGCGCATCGAGTCGGTGCTCATGCGCTACGCGGCGCGCGGCGCCATGTCGGAGCGCACGACGATCTGCATCAGCTCCCAGGCCGGCTGCGCGGTGAACTGCCCATTCTGCGCCACCGGGCAGGCCGGGTTCGGACGTCAGCTCACCGCGGGGGAGATCGTGGACCAGGTGCTCCACTGGCATCGACCGCCGTGGAACGCGCTCGGCGACGGAAGGACCGGCCACTACAACATCGTCTTCATGGGAATGGGGGAACCACTCAACAACGCGGACCGCGTGTTTGAGGCCGTGCGCCTGCTGAACGATCCCCGGCGGCTCGGGATCGGGGCGCGCCACATCACCGTCAGCACCTCCGGCGTGGTGCCCGGCATGGACCGCATGATCGAGGAGCTGCCCCAGGTTAACCTCGCCATCAGCCTGCACGCCGCCACCGATGCGCTGCGCGACGAGCTGGTGCCGATCAACCGCAAGTGGCCGGTGGCCGAGGTGATCGCCGCAGGCCGCCGCTTCGCGGCCCGCACCGGCCGCCGGGTGAGCCTCGAGTACGTGATGATCGACGGGCTCAACGACACCGATGAACAGGCCGATGGGCTGATCGAGATCGCCCGCGGGTGGCGTTCGCACCTCAACCTGATCCCGCTCAATCCGACGCCGGGCTCGCGCTGGAGCGGGACGCCGGCGGCCGGTATCGAACGGTTCGTCCACCGCCTCCGAGACGCCGGTGTGTCGGTCACGGTGCGCGATACTCGCGGCCGCGAGATCGATGCGGCGTGTGGCCAGCTCCACGCACAGCTGTCCGGACGCTCCATGCGCCAGGCGCGGGAGGCGGCGGCACTGGCGGCCGCAGCGCCGTGACGGACGCCCCGCACATCAGCGCGAGCATCCTGAACGCGGACTTCGCCCAGCTCGGAGCCGAGGTGCGGCGCGCCGCCGCGGCCCGCGTGAATTCCATCCATCTCGACGTGATGGATGGCCAGTTCGTGGACAACCTGACCATGGGCCCGGTTGTGGTGGCATCCGTTCGCTCCGAAACGGATCTGCCCTTCCACACCCACCTCATGATCAGCAATCCGCTCGCCTTCGTCGAACGATTCGCGGATGCCGGCAGTGACCTGATCGTCTTCCACGTCGAGGCGGACGACGACCCGTCCGAGGTCATCGAGGCCATCGAGCGCGCCGGCAAGCGGCCCGGCATCGCGCTCAACCCGGGCACAGGCGCAGAGACGGTGACCTCGTTCCTCGAGCGCGTCGACCTGCTCCTCGTCATGACGGTTGACCCCGGCTGGGGCGGTCAGCCGTTCATTGAAGGGGTCGTCCACAAGCTTTCGGCCCTTGCCGCCGAGGTTCGGCACCGCGAGCTCGACCTGACGATCGCCGTCGATGGCGGAATCAACCTGGCGACCATTGGCCGCGCGCACGCCGCAGGCGCCGATGTCCTCGTCACCGGCAGCGCCCTGTACAGTAGCGATGGCGACCTGGCGCCCACGGTCGCCGCCCTCCGAGCCGCCGCACGTGGCCGCCACGACAACGACATCAACCCCGAAAGGACCTGACGCTGCTGCCTCGCCGATACCACCTGGCCGGATTCGCGGTGCTCCTGATCACGATGCTCCTCGTGGCGTGCAGCCAGGAAGGACCCCAGCTGCCATTCGTTCCCACACCGACGCCGGTACCGACGCCGGAGCAGCCGCGCGAGGTGACGGTGACCGTGGTGGCGCTCGGCAGCGAGGACCCGGTGCCCGATGCCGAGGTCCGAATCGGTGAGGCCATGGCGCGCACGACAGCCGACGGATCGGCCAACGTGACAGCGATGAGGGGTGCGACGGTAGAGGTCGCCGCGGACGGCCATGACACCGGGACAGGAACGATCCCGGACCAGGGGGACCTGCGCATCGAGATTCGGCCGAACGTCGTCAGCGGCGTCATCACCGATCCGGACGGAGAGCCGCTCGTTGGCGTCCGCATCTTCGCCGAGGATGGCGAGCTGAGCACCGAGACCGACGAGGACGGCGCGTACGAGCTCGCCGAGCTGCCGGAGGGTGCCACGCTGGTCTACAAGATGCCTGGCTATCGGCTGGGCGAAATCCAGCTCGCGAGCGACATGACCCAGGACGTCGCCATGGAGCCCTTCGCGGCCCGCGCCCTGTATGCGCCGTCCGCGATCTTCGAGGCGCCGGGCCGGCTGGATGCCATGCTCGACCTGCTCGAGCATACGGAGGCCAATGCGCTGGTCATCGACGTCAAGGAGACCGATGGTCGTCTTTATTACGCCACCGACCTTCCATCGGCGGTGGAGGTCGGTGCCGTCCGCGAGACGCCGGTCTTCGAGCTCGAGGAGATCCTGCCGATGCTCAAGGAGCGCGGCATCTACACGATCGCGCGGATGGTCGTCATGAAGGACAACACGAGCGCCGTGGCGCGTCCGGAGCTGGCCGTCCGCAACACCGCGACCGGCGAACCCTGGCGCGACAATATCGGCGGCGCGTGGCTGGATCCATCCGCCCCGGGCGTTGCCGAGTACGTGGCGAGCATCGCCGGTGATCTCGCCGCCAGGGGCTTCGACGAGGTCCAGCTGGACTACATCCGCTTCTTCAGCGACGGTCCGTACGATGTCGCCGATACCAACCTGCCGAACACGCAGTCATTCCGCCTGCCGGCGATCCAGCGCGTGCTGCGCGTGGTGAGCGAGGAGCTCGAGGTGACGCGAACGTTCCTTGGGGCCGACGTGTTTCCGATCAGCTTCATCGTGCCGGACGACCAGGGCATCGGGCAGCGTCCGGAAGTGATCATGCCCTACGTCGACTACTTCAACCCGATGGTGTATCCGAGCCACTACGGACCGGGCGTCTTCGGCTTCGAGGTGCCGAACAATCACCCTTACGAGGTGATCGACGAGACGCTCAAGGTCATGAGCGAGCAGGCGGAGGGCCTGCCGGTCGTCATTCGGCCATGGATCCAGGACTTCGGCTACGGCCCCTTCCCGCCGTACACGGCCGACCAGGTGCAGGCCCAGTTCGAGGCCGCCGCCGACAATGACGCCAAGGGGTGGATGATCTGGAATGCGCGCGCCACTTTCACGGAGGCCGCGCTCGGCCCACCGCGCGAGAACGAGGACGCTGGACCGATGAGCTCGACGTCTCCTGCGCCCTCGTCCAGCCCCGCGCCGTCGGGCAGCGAAGCGCCGTCGGGCAGCGAAGCGCCGTCCGGCAGCGAAGCCCCTTCCGCCACGCCCTAGGCCCGATGCGCCTGGTCGTGCAACGCGTCACCCGTGCCTCCGTGCGCGCGGGTGATGAGCTGCTCGGCGAGATCGGGCCCGGAGCGGCCGTCCTGGTCGGCATCGGCGTGGATGACACGCCGGAGATCGTCGACCGAATGGCCGACAAGCTCCTCGGCCTGCGCTACTTCGAGGACGCCGACGGGCGCACGAACCTGTCGATCGCCGATGTCGGCGGAGCCATCCTCGTGGTGAGCCAGTTCACGCTCTACGCGGACCTGCGGCGGGGGAGGCGTCCTGGCTTCACGCGTGCGGCATTGCCGGAGCTTGCGCGGCCACTCGTCGATCACTTTGTCGAGCGGCTGCGCGGTGCCGGCATGGGTGTTGAGACGGGTCAATTCGGCGCCCAGATGGCCGTCGAATTGACCAATGACGGCCCGTTCACGCTCGTGCTCGACTCAGAGCGCGACCTCACCTGACGGCGTCGTCGGTGGCTGGTGACCCGTGGCCCGGGGCTATGAGCCAACGAGCGACGGGCTGCGATCTGGACTACCGAGACTTCTACGGATGGACTGACCCGTGGCGCGGGCAGCGGAGCATTTAGCGTGCGTTCGTTGGATGTTAGCCCCGCCGTGCGGGTGGCGGCGCTCCCCGGACGCAGCGACGCCCGCGTCGTGAAGACCCGACCCGGGGACAACAACGCC
>JALZJE010000336.1 GCA_030859955.1 Chloroflexota bacterium
ACATGAGGCTCAGGGGCAACCCGACATGGCCGCCGCCGCCGACGACGACGACGTCAGGCCGGATCGCAGACAGGTGCATGTTCAATCGGCGCTCGTGGTGCGGGCTCGCACCGGCATCATGCCATGAGAGTTCGATCGGGCCATGACGCGAATTACCCAGCGTGGTCCGGTACCGGTCGCTATCGTTGCCAACGATGCGAGCCGGTACAGCGAGTGGCTAGCGGCGCGCTGCGGCCTCCAGTGGCGGCGACCCAACATAGGGGACGAGTCGTCGTTCAGACTTGGCATTGCTACACGGCGACCGGAACGCGCGTGCTGTCCGGGAGCCGTTCAGCGCCGCGGCGTTTGATTCGCATCAGTCGAGGGAGCTCCCACAGTAGGACCAGCAGGTACTGAGGCGCAACATAGGTCGAGAGCGCGAGCCCTGCGAGTCCCGGTCGGTTCTTTGCCGTCAACCACACCCCCAGTGGTATCCCCACGATGTACCACGCGACTCCAAGGAACCGTGTGGGCCCTACATTTCCGCTGTGGTCCATGCTGCCAACGCCAAATGGCAGCAGCGCGACGAGCCAGTCGTCGAGGTACCCCGTGACGGCTGCGGCTGCGATGCTGCTATCACCATTGCGAGGAAAGGAAACCAAAGGGAGCGGTCGCGCCATAGCAGCCAGATGGCCAACGGAGCCTGCAAAGGCCGAGGCATCAATACCGTCAGGGCCAAGTACGCAAGGGAGCCTCCCCGCGACCCGTGGACGGCCAGAAATCCGGCCACCGCGACAAACACCATTGCGTTACCCATGATCGTGTCCGTCCAGAACGGCAGCCACAGGAGCGTGAACAGACCGAGTCTCGCGGGCAATAGTGCGACCGCGACGGCATGTGCCGCGAACCAGGCGGGATAGCCGACCGCGAGGACGCCGACCATGAAAACGCTGCCAATGGGGACCAAACGAAGTAGCCGTCCTCATATAGCGCACCCGACTCGAGTAGACCCGGAACTACCGTCTATAGCGCCCAGTCGTTTGGCTGGATCAGCGCGGGTACCTCCCGCATAGCCGTGGCAACGACGACATTTCCGGCTAGCCATACGGCAAGAACGACGGCGGTAGTTCGCCGCCCTGTTGGCACGAGACGTCCCTCTGTCAGTCCCATCGGTGACCAATTGGTGCGGCCGCGCGCTTCCTGCGTCCTCGTTCGGCCGGGAGGGCCGCCAAGACGAAGGTCATGTCATAGACGAAAACGCGCGGCACTGCCAGTACCACGGTCGTTGCGGACGCTAGCCATGCGTACTTCGACTCCGCAAGACGAATGATGACGAGAATGCCAGCCGCGACCACGGCGCCGTAGAGAACGGGATCCCCGAACAGTGCGGCGGCTCCCGCGCTGGTTGGATACGCCGACAAGTCGTAGAGCAACATCGGCGCTACCAGCAGGGCCGTGATGAGACCTGCCAGCAGCGCTCGGCGCCACTCTCCTCGTCCCAGGTAGGTCAGCACAAACAGGATTGGTACCGCCTTGAGCGATGCTGCCATCGCGATCCAGATGGGCCCACTGCGCCGCTCCATGCCGAGGACGAGCGCCGCCACCATGAGCGGCTGGACGTTCCCGATGCCGGAGATGCCGACCAGTATCGGGAGGAAGAAGGCAACGGCGGCCCAAGCGCGTCGGCGCGCGAGCGGCAGCAAGGCAGCCCCGGACGCACCCAATAGAATTACTGACCAGAGGGCGTAGGCAATCCACTTCGGCAATAAGGTGAGTGGGATCCACGCCCAGGCGAACCATGGCGCGTAGCGGTAGACGTCCGACGCCTCCGCACTATCCAGCGCAGGGTAAAGGGGCTGACCATCGCGAAGGCGCATCGCAGCCTCCCAGTACGCGCCGGCATCCTTCAAGTGCCAATCGCCAACGGTAAAAATCAGCTGGCTGATACCGACGCCCACGATCAGGGCGAGCGCCACAATGCGCGCCAGCCTCACGCCGATGGGGAGTCGTAGCGCAACGTGCGGTCGAGTGCGAAGCGTGTTGCTTGTCATCCGTCGCACATGATGGCATCCGCCGTTCACCCGCATGACCGCGGGCAGAACTACTCGATCGCCCTGGCTGATCAGCTCGTCGAGCGGATCCTCGCGTAGCTACTTATGGCGCGTCGAATCCGTCGAAGCCTGGCGGTCGAACGTGGATCTCCGGCATTGACATCTTGATGACATCTGGTCATGCTTTGATGCATGCGGACGACGATCAAGATAGATGACGAACTGTTGATCGAGGCCAAGGCGCGCGCGGCGCGTTTAGGCTCAACTCTCAACGCCGTGGTGGAGGACGCCCTGAGAGAAACGTTCGCCAGGCGTGGACAGGCGGGCGCGACACCCGTTGAGCTGCCGACCTTCGCCGGTAGCCAGCTGCGACCGGGCGTTGATCTGGATGACGGCGTCGCGCTGCTTGATCGCATGGAGGGAGCGGACTCCTGATCCTCCCTGACGTCAACGTACTCGTCTACGCGTTCCATGAGGGAACACCGGACCATGAACGCTATCGCGGCTGGCTGACCGCAGCGCTGGATGCAGATGAACCGATCGGGATCTCCGAACTCGTCCTCAGTGGCTTTATCCGGGTGGCCACGCATTCGCGCATCTTCTCGCCGCCCGCCCCCATCGATCGGGCATTGGCCTTCGCCGCCGCGTTGCGTAGCCGGGCCAACGCCGTCTTCATCACCCCCGGCCCTCGGCACTGGGAGATCTTCGCGGGACTATGTCTGGCCGCGGGCGCCAAGGGAAACCTCGTTTCCGACGCCTATCACGCCGCGATGGCCATCGAGACGGGAAGTGAATGGATCACCACGGATCGGGACTTCAGCCGATTTTCCGGTCTACGTTGGCGGCACCCGCTGGCCGAACCCACCTGATGTCGTCGCCTGTGCGTGGCCGTCGGACAAGCGCACCAGAGCGTCGACCGATGCTTAATCTTGGCGGTCGCGGGGAAGATCTGTGTTGTCGACCGCGTGATCGTGCGCAGTGACGTCGCTGGCATCCCGCTCGTGGCGGTGCTCGACGGCTTGTCCCGCAGTGTCGATGTGGACGTGCTGCTGACGGCGCTTCAGGTAGAAATACGCGGCCACGACGACGACGGCCAATAGCAGGATGACGAGAAGAAACTGATCCATGGGTTGATTCCTCCACTTCCTTGGTCGGTTGGCATGCAAGGAGTGGGCCGCGTTCCCCCGGTGGTAGTGCGGCCCAGGTCCCCGACGCAGGCGATGCTGAGACCCGATCTGGCTGGAGTATATAGCTATATATTCCCGTCCTCGCGCTTCACCGCGCCTCGACCGCTTTGACGAACAGAGCGCCCATCCGTAGCATCGGCGGGTGAATTCGCATCGGCCACCCAGCGCCCAGGCCCCCGATCATGAGGGTGCCATCGCGGGGGCGGCGTATACGCGGCATCGGCGCATTCATCGGTCGAAGAGCCATCCGCGCCCCAGGATCCTTCAGCTGCTGGCGACCGGCGGCAACGGCGGCGCCCAGGAGTCGTACACCGGGCTGCTGCTGCGCCTGGACCGGGCCCGATACGACGTTCGCGCCCTCTCCCTTTCCGCCGGCTCCGCCGTTTCGCGCCTGCGAGCGCTGGGCATCACGGTCGAGGTCCTGGATGAGGCCGATGACAGGTCCGCCGTCCGCGAGCTCGCCACCTGGCTGCGACGCGAGGAGATCGACCTGGTCCATTCGCACATGCACCGGGCGGAGGTGGTGGGCACGAGGGCGGCCGTCGCGGCCGGCACGCCGGTGATCATGGCAACCGTCCACTCCTCGCGGGTCAGATCCGCCGATGACGTCGCCGTGCTGGCATCCCTCACGCCACGGATGGATCGGCTGATCGTTCCATCGGCCTCGATTGAGCACAAGGTTCGCGCTGAGGGCCGCGTGGGGGCCGGCTTCGCGGTCATCCCCAACGGCGTCGACCTCTCCCGATTCTCCACCCCGGCGCCGCCGTGCACCATGCGCGACGAGTTCGGCATCCCCTGTTCGGCTCCGTTGCTGGGGGTCGTCGCGCGACTGGAAGCTGAGAAGGGTCATCGTTATCTGATCGACGCGATGCCTGCAATCCTGGAGGCGGCACCCGATGCCTGGCTGGCCATCATCGGCGAAGGATCAGAAGCCGATGCACTGCGTGCCCAGGCGGCGGTTGTTTCGGACCGTATCGTCTTCACCGGCCGGCGCGATGACGTGTCCGCGTTGACCGCCGATCTGACCGTTGCGGTGCTGCCCTCCATCCGCGAGGCGCAGGGCATCTCCATCCTCGAGGCCATGGCCCGGCGGCGCCCCGTCGTCGCCACCGCGGTCGGTGGCATCCCCGAGGTCATCACCTCCGGCGTCGACGGCTTGCTCGTCCCCCCTCGCGATCCGTTGGCCCTTGCCGCCGCCATCGGATCATTGCTGGCGTCGCCCGCTCTCCGCGAGCAGATCGGGGAGGCGGGATACCGCACCGTCGTCGAGCGCTTCAGCATCGATGCCCAGGTCAAGCGCACCGAGGTCGTCTACGACGAGGAGCTCGCCCGCGCCGGCGTGGTCGGCGGATTCCAACGCCCCGAGCCCGTTCGCCCCGTGCGCCGTCCCGCGCAACGCGGCGCCCTGGAGCTTCCGCCCCTCTAGGTTCCGGCGCTACGCCACGGCGTTTGCGCTGCACCGCAAGTAACTACGAGGAAGGCGCCGAATCGGGGCGTTCTGGACCCTTGCAGGTGCATCCTTTGCGCCCCCGTGCAAACGCGGACTTCCCAGATGCCCAAAGTCGTAGTTACTTGCGCCCCGGCGCAAACGGCAGCATCGGCGACTAGAGGAGGATAAGCGCATTGGCACCGGGATCAACTCCTGCGCCCAGCCTGAGGAGGGCGTCCTTGGTGCTGAGGGGAAAGGCATCGGCCAGGACAGCACCCGCGTCGCGAATGGCTCGACGATTGGTTGTTGTGCCACCAACGACGAAGATGAGCCGATCCGCTTCGAGATCTCGCTGTTTGACCCTCGCCGATCTCAGTTGCGCCTGCACGTCTGCCAGGCGCGTGATGACTTCGACCATGCAGCGGCATTCGGGAATCGCGATGAGGGCGTCGGCCGCGCGCAGGTCGCCGGCGATCGGCATGGGCGCTTCGAGCAAGACCTGCCACGAATCCGCGAGTCGTTCGCGGAATCGAGCGATCAGCGCCAGTTGCGCACGGTCGAGCGGACGGCTGACGGACGGGTACAGCCTCATGTACGGCTTCAACCCGACGACCGCTGAATGCCGCGTCAGCGCCGGAATCCCGATCCCCTTGATCAGTCCATGCTCAACGCGGCTCACATGGGAAATGGACGTCCCGAGAATCTCAGCCACGTCTGCCAATCGCTGCCCGGCGATCAACCTGGCGACGCGCAACTCCCGACCTATCTCGCGAAGGATCCAATCGGCGAAGCGCGTGGCGTCGCGTTGGATCGATTGCCGATTTGCCATCGACCGATGGTGGCTGATCGGTCATTACTGACGGCTTACCCGCAGGTTGTCGCACTCCGGCACCCTATTGCGCTGCAGCGCAAGTAACTACGAGGAAGGCGCCGAATCGGGGCGTTCTGGACCCTTGCAGGTGCATCCTTTGCGCCCCCGTGCAAACGCGGACTTCCCAAATGCCCAAAGTCGTAGTTAGTTGCGCTCCACCGCAAACGGCGGATCCGTCGGCCGAGGACAACGGAAAACGCCCCTCCCCGCGGAATCGGGGAGAGGCGCAACGGGCATTGAAGGTCAGGCGACGCTCACGCGATCGCGGTCGCCGAGGCGGAGGATGGCCATCAGGAGCAGGTAGATGAGCAGCCAGCCGATGAGGGCAACCACCGCGGCGACGTCGAGGACGCTCCCACCGCCCGGAGTCACCTGGTCGAAGGAAAAGATGCCGCGGAAGGGTGCGACGAACGGTTCCGTCACGTTGTAGACGAACTCCACGATGTTGTTCGACTCGTTGGCCACGAACAGCAGGAGCAGAATCCGCAATCCAAGCAGGATCGCCAGGATGCCGAAGAGCAGCGACAGGATGCGCCGCACGAATGAGAGTGGTCCCGGCCCTGCGGGTTCCACATAGCCGCGGTCGGCGGCCGAGTTCACGTTCACCTGGCTGCCGGCCGGCTGCTGCGTGGGGACGGGATAGGGCTCGGCCGCTGGTCGCTCGCGCTCGACGTAGGTCTGGCGTTCCACGACGCGCGTGTCGTCACCCGGATCACCGCGGTCCACGGGATCATTGCGTCGGTCGTCGTAGGTCATGGTCTCGGATCCTCCATCACGGAGTTGGGCGTCAACGTATCGGGGCTCTGGATGCACGCCATGTGCCAACCGCTATCCCGCTCGGTGACCATGCTCGCCGATGAGCGGGACGAATACCACGGGGTCGAGCTCCGTGCTCGTCAATGCATCGGCGTCTCGCACGACGAGCGTCAGGGTCTGCCGCTCACGGTCTCCCACCGGCATCACCAACCGGCCGCCAGATGGATCCAGCTGCTCCAGCAATGGTGCCGGCACCGAAGGCCCGCCAGCGGTCACCAGGATGGACCGATACGGCGCATGCGCCGGCCAACCCTGCGTCCCATCCCCCACGACGACTTCGATTCGCTGCGCATAGCTCGCGTCAGCCAGGCGCCGCCGGGCAGTCGTGGCCAGTTCGTCGTGGCGCTCGATGGTGGTGAGGCGTGCCCCAAGCTCCGCGAGCAGGGCGGCCTGGTACCCGGAGCCAGTGCCGACTTCCAGGATGTTCGCGTCGGCCCAGCCTTCCGGCGGGCGCGCAGCGAGTGTCATCACCGCCACGATGTACGGCTGGGAGATCGTCTGTCCCGACCCGACGGGGAGGGCATGGTCGCCGTAGGGCTCATCGCCCTCCACGAACCGATGCCGCTCAACCGTTCGGAACGCGCGCAGCACCTCGGAATCGTCAATGCCCCGAGCTTCGAGCTGCTCGGCAACCATCCGCGCCCGATCTCGGGCGTGCGGCCGCGAGAAGCGCGGCCACCGCATCGGTCAGGCGATCAG
The DNA here is from genome assembly GCA_030859955.1 of Chloroflexota bacterium. Lineage (GTDB taxonomy): Bacteria > Chloroflexota > Limnocylindria > QHBO01 > QHBO01 > JACDBZ01. Next base: position 7,033 of record JALZJE010000336.1, read on the forward strand.
GCGGTCAGCTTGCGCTGGCGGCGCGAGTTCGTGGACGCGTGGTGCGCCGTGGCGCATCGGCCTCTGCCTCGAGGTCGTCCGTGGTTCCCGTACCGGTGTCAACGGTGCCCAACGTGGCGGCGTCGAGCACGTCATTGAGGATCCGGTCGGCCTTCTCGCGCACCATGCGACGCGTCTCCTCACCGCTTCGAGGAGCGAGAAGCACGCCGACGGCCAGTCCGACGAAGAAGAATCTGATCGCGATTCGCACGCGGCTGAACATGGGCGTTGGCGTCCCTTCGTATGTGGGGTTTTCGTGCTGTCAGGTGGCAAGAAGGATACCACCGGCACCTACGACTCCTCTCCGGGCCTGCTGCGCCGATTTATCGGGCAGTGGTGCTCACAGCAGTTGATCCACGCGCAGGAGTGCCCGACCTATGAGGCAGGCGGGCGCACAGCCGCTCTGTCGCGTGCGCTGGTGCCCGATTTATCGGCGCCGTCCCTTCGCGGCATGCTGCGCAATCGCCATCTGTCCTCGATCGCGCAGGGACGTCCCTCGCCCGGGATGGGCGCGGACGACCAGGTCCAAGCCGATCGCATCCGTCACGGCGCACAACGTCGTCAGCGTCACGGTGGAATCTCCCGCCTCGACGCGGTCCCAGGTGGAGCGCGATACGCCCGCTCGCGTCGCCGCATCTGCCCGGGTCACTCCGGCCGTGGTGCGCGCGAGCCGGATATCCCTGCCCAGCGGCCGCGCCTGATCTTTTGCTCGCTGTGCTCCCCGACGTCGTTTCATGTGCTGATTGTCGTGTTGCGCCCCTTACTGGCCCATTACGGGGCGATTAGTGAGGCGTGCTCCTTTTCGCCGATCTATGAGGCACTGCAGGAGCGCGCCTTCGCGAGCCGTTGTGCCCGATGTATCGGTCACGTCCGCACGGGAAGGGCGGTCCATGTGCGCCACTGCCCGATATATCGGCACGTGAGGCAAGGGCAACACGAGGAGGCTGGCGTAGAGCGGAAGCCGGCTTACTCGCCGAGGCCGTATTCCTTGATCTTGGCGTAGAGCAGGCGCCGATAGATCCCGAGCTCATCCGCCGCCTTTGTGCGATTGCCACCGGCGCGATCGAGCGCCTCTTTGATCAGTTGGCGTTCCAGGGTGGCCACGCGGTCCTTAAACGCGCCGCCGTTTCCATGACCGGACGCGGACCCGGAGGCGGACCCGGAGGCGGTGGCGAGCATCTCGTCCGCATCGGCCTTGGCATCGGCGGCGTCAAGCTTGGTGCGCCGGTCGGAGATCTCGGCCTCGTCGTCTTCGAGACGGCTTCGCCGCTCGGCCAGTCGCTGGCGGTCACGTGCCTCGCGGGTGTCGCCGAACGGCAGATGCTCCATGGTGATCGGGTTGCCACGTGAGAGGACGACCGCGCGCTCGACCGCGTTTTCCAGCTCGCGGACGTTGCCGGGCCAGTCGTAATCGGTCAGTCGCTCGAGGGCATCCTCGGTGATCGCCGTTGGGATGGCGCCGGGCGAGTGGCGGAATTTCACCAGGAAGTGCTCCACGAGCAGCGGGATGTCGTCCTTGCGCTCGCGGAGCGGCGGCATGTGAATGTGGATGACGTTAAGCCGGTAGTAGAGGTCCTCGCGAAACTTGCCCCTGGCAACCTCCTCCGACAGGTTGCGGTTGGTGGCGGTGATGACCCGGATATCGATCTTGATAGGCGTATTGGAGCCGATTCGCTCGAACTCACGCTCCTGGAGGATGCGCAGCAGCTTGGTCTGGGTGCCGGGTGTCATCTCGCCGATCTCGTCGAGGAAGATGGTGCCCTTGTTGGCGGTCTCGAAGCGGCCCTTGCGCATGGCCATGGCGCCGGTGAAGGAACCCTTCTCGTGGCCGAACAGCTCGGTCTCGAGGAGTGTCTCCGGGAGCGCCGCGCAGCTGACCTTCACCAGCGGGTGCGGATTTCGCTTGCTGGCCCGATGCAGCGCCTCCGCGATCAGCTCCTTGCCGGTCCCGCTCTCGCCGGTGACGAGGACGGTCGCCTCTGACGGAGCCACTTTGCCGATGAGCTTGAACACTTCGAGCATCGGCTTCGACGAGCCAACGATTCGCTCGCGATCGGCCTCGCGCTTGCCAAGCTCGAGCCTGAGTGCGCTGACTTCCGAGCTCATATCGGCATGCTCGAAGACGCGCCTGAGGGTGGCGAGCAGGTCATCGATCTCGAACGGCTTGGTGACGTAGTCGTACGCGCCGTGCTCCATCGCCTTGATGGCGGTCGATGAGCCGCCGAACGCCGTCATCACGATGACCTCGAGCTCACCGTGTTCGCGCTTGAGCTGACGCAATACGCCGATGCCGTCCTGGTCCGGCAACTTGACGTCCATCATCACGAGATCCGGCAGATCCTTGGCGATCTGCTCGATCGCCTCCGCCCCGCTCGAAGCGGTGCGTACCGTGTAGCCCTCTTCGCTGAGAAGGTCCCCGAGCAGGCTCCGGATGTCGTGCTCGTCGTCAACGACCAGCACAGAGCGCATGGGTTCGGTCAACGACACTTCCTCCGCCCGTGGTGGATCGGCTCGTGGGTCAAGTGCTCTCGTGGCTCGGGCGCTCGGGCGCTCGGACGTCGTGCGAGTATGCCACCCGTCCGCATTGCGTACAACACCGGCGGGCTCCCGTCCCATGCGCTCCACGCGGGTCCCATGCACCCTTGGGGCTGGGTTCGCGCGAAATTTCGGTGCGATAATCGGCCTGGGAGGCGGGTCCGCGCAGGATCCGTGCTTGAGCACATCCGAAATATCGGTCGTTCCTGGCCCCGCGGGCGGTTCAGGACGGTTTCGACCGAAATATCGGTGCATCACATGCTCAGCACGTGCGCAGGCATCTCGCCCACGTCAGCATCGAGTGCAAATTTCGGCGAATCACAGCACGCACCCGGCGGGACCCAGATAACCGCCGAGTAATTGCGCGATAACCGAGCATCGTCAATATCGGCCAATGGCGAACGCTCATGGTTCTGGAGTCCGGAGGGCGCGTGCCCAGGCAGAGTCGGTCGGTGGTGAGATCCGCCTGGCGCGAGGAGCCTGCGCGATGACGCTTACGCGGGCCAGCCGGCGCGCCGGCGTTTCACCCGATACTCAGCGGCGCGTCGAGGAGGGAGATCCGGGTATCAGCATCACGACCCTGTGTGCGGTCGGGAATGCGGTCGGTCTGGATGTCGTGGTCCGCACGTATCAAGGCCGGGGTCCTTCGCTTCGTGACAGCGGGCAGCTATGCCTGATCGAGAACCTTTTCGGCATCGCGCACCCGTCGTGGAGCACTGAGCTCGAGGTGCGAGCGGGAGATCACGGCGAGGCATGCGACGCTGGTTTCTTCGGGCCGATGGAGATCATCGACGCAGAGATTGACCGCATGATCACCGACTTCCAGGCTCAGTATCGGCGCAATGCGCGCAAGCGCGACCACCTGGCGGCTCGGCATCAACGGCCCGTCCGGCTGGTGATGGTGGTGCAGGACACGGATCGCAATCGGACGGCAATCGCGCCGCATTCCCACTTCATCGGCACGGTACTGCCGGCCGGATCTCGGGAGATCCTCAAGGCCCTTCGGACTGGCGCGTTACTCGGGAGCGACGGCCTGCTGTGGATCCGGCGCCGAAAGCCACCCCGATAAATCGGTCAACCCCGGCCCGGACGGCTTCTCCCGCTGCAAACGACCGATATTTCGGTGCCACATGCGCTCAAGGGCCGCGCCAACCGCCTGTTCACGTCGCCGATGCACTGGAATTTCGTCCGAAGCCCGCCCGCCTCAGCTCCCGCTCGGTGACGCCTCCGGTGAAGCCGACTCCTCAGCGGACGCCGACTCCTCAGCGGACGCCGACGCCTCAGCCGAAGCCGACTCCTCAACGGACGCCGATGCCTCAGCCGAACCGGAGGTCGAGGGCTCGACGGAGCTCGAGGCCGGCGTGGAGGGCAGCGGGATCGGCGTCGGCTCGGGGAAGAGGCGCGATGGCAGGCCGAGGAGAGAGAGGACGAGAACGAGGACGAAGATTCCGAGGATCGTGAAGATCCATGGACGTGCCAGCCGATCCTCGCGCGTGGCCAGCGACTTTCGGTAGCCCGGCTCGTTGCGGGAAGGATCGGGTCGCGGGGTCTGGCTCGTCATGCGTCGGCTTCATCTCCAATTGGCGGTGTCTGCGCCGGTTCGGCGTGTCTGGTGCGGTGAGCGAGATCCGCCAACGTCGTGGTGGTCGCGGTCGCGGTGGTCCGCAGCCACGCGTCCGCCGTTCCAACGCTCCGGGTCCAGCCGGTCACGCGCCGCCGACCGATCCGGGTCGCCCGCACGGCACTGATGGCCAGCGTCCAGGCCAGCAGTCCCAGCGATCCGATGATGATCAGCGCGAGGGCCACGACGGCCAGGTCGAGAATCAGTCCCACGGCGCGCGAAGGGTAGCAGATCGACCGGTCAACGGGCGTTGCGCATGGAGGGAACGCCGATGCCGATCAGGCCGGCACTGGCGCAGATTGCACCGCTCAGGATGAGCACCATCGCGGATCCGATGATGCCGGCCAGCCAGCCGGAGAGCGCCATCGAAGCTGCGATCGACCCGAACACCAGCGCCTGCCGGCTTGATACCACTCGGCCCATCAGGCGCTGCGGAGTGCGCTGCTGGAAGAGCGTCACCGTGGGGATGATGAAGAGCATGTTCATGGCTCCGGTGAAGAAGAACGCGATCATGGCCAGCACCGGATCGGTCACCAGGCCGGCAACCACCAGTGAGAGGCCCATTCCGATGAACCCGGCAATGACCAACAGTCCCTTCGGGAATCGGTCGCCGATCGCGCCCACGGCAATCCCGGCCAGCACGCTCCCGACCGCGATGGAGGTCAGGAGCAGCGAGTACATCTGCTCGAAGCTCATGCCGCCGCGGTCGATGATG
>JALZJE010000344.1 GCA_030859955.1 Chloroflexota bacterium
AGCAGCTCAAGGACCTCGAGCGCGAGGCGATCATCTGGGGCTCGACCACGCTGCGCACGCCGATGGAGTTCCCGCGGGTCGGCCCGGAGGCGGTGAAGGGGATCGAGATCAGCCCGTACGCGGCCGAAATCGCGCGGGTGGTGATCTGGATCGGCGAGATCCAGTGGATGCTCAACAACGGCTTCGCCTACCGCAAGAACCCGATTCTCTCCAAGCTCGACGCCATCGAGAACCGCGACGCCCTCCTCGACTGGACCGATCCCTACCATCCCGTCGAGGCCGACTGGCCCGATGCGACCTTCATCGTCGGCAACCCGCCTTTTATCGGAGCGAAGCTGCTCCGTCGAGCGCTCGGCCACGAATACGTCGAGCACCTGTTCAGGATCTTCAAAGACCGATTGCCTGGCATGAGCGACTTCGTCGTCTACTGGCATGAGAAAGCACGAGCGATGCTCGAGGCTGGACGTGTCGAGAAGGTCGGACTCCTCGCGACGCAGGGCATTCGTGGTGGTGCGAGCCGGCGAGTACTCGAGCGCATCAAGGAGTCAGGCGAGATCTACATGGCGTGGTCGGACGAGCCATGGATCCTCGATGGTGCCGCGGTCCACATCTCTTTCGTGGCTTATGACGATGGATCGGAACCTCAGAAGACGCTCGACGGTAATCCGGTGGACTCGATCAACGCGAATCTCACCACTGGCGTGGATCTAACTTGGGCCAAGAAGCTACCGGAGAATCGCGGGATCGGCTTCGTGGCGGACGTCAAGGGGGGTCCATTCGACATCCCGCCGGCTGTCGCGGAAGAACTCCTCGCATCTCCGAACCCGGACGGTCGAAGCAACGCAGATGTTGTCCGGCCGTGGGTCAATGGCCAGGACCTCACATCGCGTCCGAGAGGCTGGTGGATCGTTGACTTCGGCGTCGACATGCCCGTGCAGGAAGCATCGTTGTACGAGGCCCCGTTCGAGTATGTACGAGACCGCGTAAAACCCTTCCGGGACACCGTTCGGCGCGATAAATACCGCGAGAACTGGTGGTTGCATGTCGAACCGGGTGCGGGCATGAGGACTGCCCTAGACGGATTGTCCCGCTACATCGCGACGCCGACAACGACCAAGCATCGCTTGTTCACCTGGCTTGGGTCATCGACGCTTGCGGATCACGCGATCATCGCTTTCGCTCGCGACGATGATTACACGTTCGGTGTGCTCCATTCACGAGTCCACGAGCTGTGGGCGCGTGGCATGGGAACACAGCTTCGCGAGGTTGAGAGCGGGTTCCGGTACACGCCCACGACGACATTCGAGACGTTTCCGTTTCCGATGCCGAGCGATGAGCAGCGCGAGGCCATCGCGGCGGTGGCGCGGGAGCTGCATCGGCTCAGGGAGGGTTGGCTGAATCCGGAAGGTGCGCTGGACGAGGAGCTGGAGCGGCGGACGCTGACGAACCTGTACAACGAGCGGCCATCATGGCTGGCGCAGGCGCACGATCGACTCGATCACGCGGTTCTGGATGCGTACGGCTGGCCGGCCGACATCGACACCGATGATCTCCTCGCGCGGCTCCTGGCGCTTAACCTGGAGCGCGCATGTGGCGACTCCGAAATGCTGCCCGAGTACGACTTCCGAGGCGCCGTCCGCGGGAAGTACGCCGCTCGAATAAGCGCCGAGTAACAGCGCCGTAAGTGATCGCCGCTACGCTGGCCTGATGCCGCTGTTCTTCGATTGGGACCCGGTCAAGGCTGAGGCGAATCGGCGAAAGCACGGCATAACCTTCGATGAAGCCGCGACGGTGTTTCAAGATTTCAGATCAGGAACGATCATCGACCCTCTCGACCATGAAAACGAAGACCGGTTCGTGACCACTAGGCAATCAACCCAAGGCCACTTGCTCGTGGTGGTCCATGCGGACGAGACCGATACAATCAGAATCATCAGTGCACGGCCCGCCACGAAGCGGGAGCGAAATGACTACTCCGAACTCTGACGCCGACCTTCTCGACGAGTACGACTTCTCTGTTTCGGTGCGAGGGAAATATGCCGAGCGCTATCGACAGGGCACCAATCTCGTCATGCTGGACGCCGATGTCGCCGACATTTTTCCGACGGCTCGAGATGTAAACGCGGCATTGCGTTCGCTCATTGCCATGGGTCGCGATCGGTGATTTCCTCGATGACTGGCGCCGATCATCGCCGGCGGATCGCCGGGTGCTTGCTGAGCATTCGCCAGCGTCCACCGAGCCCGGTGGTGAGCTGCCGGTGGGCACCGCAACGTACATATACGTACATACGTGAACACTCCGCGGACCGAGTTTGCTGGGCGGGGCGTGGATCTACAGGTCGAGGCGCACAAGGTGCCGGGGAAGGTGACCGCTGTGCGCATCGGTCACCAGTACGCGACGAAAGCCCGCGGCGTCGAACATGGAGGCGATGCCTACGAATCCCGCACCGACCTCCACGCGACGTCCTTCCGGATCGATCGGGTAGGCCTCGACTCCCGGCGCGCCGAGGCGGCGTGCATCGGCGATGACACCATCCAGCAGCGCCTTCGCGATGCCGCGACGGCGGTAGCCAGGGCGGATGCGGAAGCAGCCGATGGCCCAGACAGGGAGATCGTCAATGGCGGGGATCGTCCGAGATTGGATGAGCCGAGGGGTGTCGGTGCGAATGCTGACGCCGACCCAGCCGACGGGAACGTCATCGAGATAGGCGAGGTAGCCGGGTGGCGGCGGTCCACCCTCCATCTGCGCGCGCAGCAGCTCTTCGCGTGATTTGCCGCCGGAGATGGCCTTCGCGTCGAACCCGCGCCAGGCCTGGCACCAGCAGCCTGCCTCGCCACTGACGCCGAGGAGCGTTTCGACATCCTCCCAGCGCTCTGCGGTTGCCGCGACGATCTCCATGGCGGCGTCATCGGTCAGGGTCGTACTGGACATATCAACAGCGCGCAGACCGATTTACCCGCTGGAGGCTTGGTCATCGGTCAGGGCACCCGTGATGGCACTGGGTCGTTGCCCGAGCTCGCTCTTGAGCAGCGCCCGGTCGAGTGTGGCCAGCGTGGCACCGCGAGATTGTGCCACGGCCGCATAGGCGGCGTCGTACAGGGGCAGACCATGGCGTTCGGCGAGGATGGCCGCCTCGCGCAGCTCGCTGGAGGTCGGCGCGATCTGCGGACAGATCTCGGCGAGCGCTTCCAGGACGATCGCAACCCGGTCGGCGTCGATCTTTGCCCGCCCTCGCAGCAAGGCATTGCCCACCTCGTAGGGCGTGAGATCGAGTACATGAAGCGCGATCCGTTGGTCACGGTAGTGGTCCAGAAGAGCCCGCGCCGGCTCCACCTCCTCCTCGCCCTCGGCGTGGAACCACTTGAGCACGACGCTCGCGTCGCTAACGACGTCGATCGTCGGCATCGTG
>JALZJE010000352.1 GCA_030859955.1 Chloroflexota bacterium
TCGCGGACCGACTGGGTGCGCTGATCCCCGGATCGATCGTTCGGGTCATCGCGGGTGCCGGCCACTTCGCAATGGAGGATTCGCCGGCCGCGGTCACGGATGCGCTCGTCGATTTCTTTGGATCACCCGCAGAAGACGACGACGGGGGTCGCTGATCGGCGACCAGCTCTTCGTGGGCGTCGCTCACTGAACCCCGCGCAGGCGGGCGGAGATCCTGGTTGCGGCGGCGAGGACCTGGAGGGCGATCGTGCTCTTGGCCAAGGGTGTCGGGAACCGGTACGCCGGGCCATGGACGTGCACCGCCGCGCTCACGTTGCCGATGACGTCCGCGATCGGCGCCGCGACCGAGTTGATCCCCTCGGCGAATTCGTCGCCGACCCACGCGTATCCGTCCAGCTGGATCCGATGCAGTCTGTCGCGCAGGACCGTAGGGTCAACGATCGTCCGCGGGGTGAACCGCTCGAGCGGCTCCTCGAGGATGCCGGCGACCGCATTCGGTGACATGTGCGCAAGGAAGACCTGCCCGGACGATACGGCGTGGATCGGCAGGCGCGTCCCCGTCCAGTCGCGCACGAGAACCTGATGCGTGGTGTCGGCCTGGTCGATGTAGTGGACGACGTGACCATCGAGGACGGCCAGCCCGGCCGCCTCGCCGACCTGTGACGCGAGCTCGACCAGGACGGGCCGCGCGAGCGCGACGAGGCTGCGGATGGGCACGACGCCGGCCGCGAGGGACACGATGCGCGCCCCCAGCCGGTAGCGAGCATCGCCCGCAACCTGCTCGACGGCGCCCTCGCCGACGAGAGAGGCGAGCATCCGTGCGGCCGTGCTCTTGGGTAGACCGGCACGCTGCGCCACCTCCGTCACACCCATGGGCCCATCCCCCAGCGCCGACAGCACCGCGAACGCGCGCTCGACTGCCTGGACTCTGGACATTGGTCACTCCGTCGGCTACATTCGCCCTGTCGTGTGCCATGGTACGGCATCGTTCCACATCGTGGCACAATGCTTTCATGATCGCCAGAGGGTCGACAGTGGCGGACGAGTACGAAGAGATCGATCTTGCGTCCCTGTCCGACGATGAGCTGGTCGAGCAGATGCACAACGATCTATACGACGGGCTAAAGGATGAGATCGTCGTCGGCGCGAACCTCCTTCTTGGACGGGGATTCCCCGCGACGAAGGTTCTCGACGACGCGCTGGTGGCCGGCATGAAGATCGTTGGCATCGATTTTCGCGATGGCATCCTGTTCGTGCCCGAGGTCCTGCTCGCCGCCAACGCCATGAAGGCAGGTATGGGGATTCTGCGTCCGCTCCTCGCTGAGACGGGCGCGGAGCCCATCGGGAAGGTGGTCATCGGCACCGTCAAGGGCGACATCCACGACATCGGAAAAAACCTGGTGGGGATGATGTTCGAGGGCGCCGGGTTCGAGGTCGTCGATCTCGGCATCAACACCGATGCGGAGAAGTTCATCGCTGCGCTTACCGAGCACCGACCGGACATCCTTGGTATGTCCGCGCTCCTGACGACGACGATGCCGTACATGAAGGTCGTCATCGATGCGCTCAAAGACCGCGGTATGCGCGATGACTACATCGTTCTCGTCGGTGGCGCGCCGCTCAATGAGGAGTTCGGCGCGGCCATCGGTGCCGACGCGTACTGTCGAGATGCCGGTGTGGCGGCCGATATTGCGCGCCGTCTGATCGACGAACGTCGTGCAGCTGCCTGAGTCCACCGGCGCGGTGGCGTCACGCGTGCTGGTCATCGGCTGCGGCGCGCTGGCTCGCGAGCTCGTCGAGGTGACGCGTCCGTTGCCCAACGTCGACGTCACCTGTCTTCCGCCGGCGCTCCACAATCGGCCGGACGGCATTCCGGGGGCCGTCCGCGCGAAGATCCGCGCGGCCCGTGCGGCGGGCCGTCACGCACGGATCTTCGTCGCGTACGCCGACTGTGGAACCGGTGGCCTCCTGGACCGCGTGATCGCCGACGAGGGCGTCGAACGGCTTCCGGGCGCCCATTGTTACGAGTCATTCGCCGGTCGGCCCGACTTCGCACGCCTCGCCACCGAAGAGCCCGCGACGTTCTGGCTGACCGACTTTCTGGCGCGGAACTTTGAGCGGCTCGTCATTCGCGGACTCGGCATCGACCGCCATCCGGAGCTTGAGCCGATGTACTTCGGTAATTACCGGCGTCTCGTCTACCTGTCGCAGACCAACGACCCGGCGCTCCTTGTCCTGGCCCGCAGCGCCGCGGATCGTCTGGGTCTGGCATTCGAGCACCATCACACCGGATATGGCGAGATGGCGAGCTCGATCATGGCGTTCGCGGCCGGCGCAGGCTCCTCGTTCCCGGTCGAGCCCGCCTGATCAGATGGGCACCCTCAGCGTCATCTTCTGGCGGGACATTCCAGCCCAGGTCGTGGGCCGCGAGGGTCGTCGATCGAGCAAGATCGTGCTGCACCCGCGATTCCAGATCGCCATCGACAAGGCCGCCAATCGCGCTGGCAAGCGGGGCTACAACGAGTACATCGAGGAGTGGCGCAAGGTGCATGGCAACTGCGGACCCGACATCGAGGATGCCGTCCGCGTCGAGGCCGAGCGCTTGGAATCCCAGTACACGAAGCATCGCCTCGCGGCCCTCATCCTGGCGGGCGGCATCGAGGCAGTTGATGGGGCGGGCCCGGCCGTCGACCCGACTGACGCCCGGCCGGCATCCGATTGACGAATACCATCGTTTCGTCCGCGTCCCGAGAGGTCGTCATCGGCGACAATCGGCCGTTCGTGATCATTGGCGAACGTATCAACCCGACCGGGCGCAGGCTGCTGGCGGAGGAGATGAAGGCGGGCGACTTCTCCCGCGTCGAGCACGATACGCTGGCGCAGGTGGCGGCGGGCGCGCACATGCTCGACGTGAACGCCGGCATTCCACTCGCCGATGAGCCAGCCATCCTGGCCCGGACGATCCAGCTCGTCCAGTCGTTGACCGATGCCCCCCTGTCGATCGACAGCTCGATCGTCGAGGCACTCGAGGCCGGCCTCGCCGTGTACCGTGGTAAGGCGCTCGTGAATTCCGTGACCGGCGAGGAAGAGCGTCTGGAGCGGGTGCTTCCGCTGGTCAAGCGGTACGGCGCCGCGGTCGTGGCCATCAGTAACGACGAGACGGGCATCAGCGAGGATCCGGACGTCCGCTTCGCTGTCGCCAGGCGAATCGTCGAGCGGGCCGCGGACCATGGCATACCGCGTGAGGATGTCATCGTCGATCCGCTGCTCATGCCGATCGGAGCGCTGCCGACCGCCGGCCGGCAGGTGTTCCGCATCCTGGGACGGCTGCGCGACGAGCTCCAGGTGAACACGATCTGCGGCGCGTCGAACGTCAGCTTTGGCCTTCCAAACCGCGAGGGGATCAACGGCGCATTCCTGGCGATGGCCATTGCCAGCGGGCTGACGTCGGCGATCACGAATGCGCTCGCCGATGGCGTACGCCATTCGGTCATGGCAGGCGATGTTCTGATGGGCAATGACCGTGACGCGGGTCGCTGGATCCGCACGTTCCGGGCGGCCCCGGCGGAGGGGGAGCAGGGCCGACGCGTCAACCGCCGTCGAGCACTCACGGCAGGTCCCGCGGGTGCGGGCGCGGATCCGCGATGAACGGCGCCGCGGAGCCGCTCGTCATCTTCACGCCATCGGGCCGGCGCGGTCGATTCCCGTCGGGAACGACGGTGCTCGACGCCGCTCGCGCGGTCGGCGTGGACATCGACGCGGTCTGTGGAGGGCGCGGAATCTGTGGCCGCTGCCAGGTCCAGCAGGGCATCGGCAGATTCGCGAAGCATGGCATCGAGTCTCGGAGCGAGCACCTATCCGAGTTCTCCGTGGCCGAGATGGCGTACCGCGATCAGAGCGGCCTCGATCCCGATCGTCGCCTGTCGTGCGTTGCGCAGGTACGCGGAGACGCAGTCATCGACGTTCCGCCGGAGAGCCAGGTCTATCGGCAGGTGGTGCGCAAGGGACTCGACATCCGCGACTTTCAAATTGACCCGGCCGTTCGGCTGCACTACGTCGAAGTCACGCCGCCCGAGCTCGCCTCGCCATCCGGCGACCTCGTGCGGCTGACCGAGGCGCTGGAAGCCGACTGGGGACTGACCGGCCTGGAGGCCGATCTGCACGTCATCCGTGAGTTGCAGCCGGCCCTGGAGGCCGGGCGATGGGCCGTGACGGTGGCGATCCATGACGGTCGCATGATCAGCGCCGTCTGGCCGGGCCTGAGTGAGCGTGCCTATGGGGTCGCTATCGACATCGGCTCGACGACGATCGCCGGACACCTGGCCGACCTGTCGGACGGCACCATCCTCGTCTCGAACGGCGTGATGAACCCGCAGATCAGGTTCGGCGAGGATCTCATGAGCCGCGTCTCCTACGCCATGATGCATCCCGAGGGCGCCGCCGAGATGACGGCGGTGGTACGGACCGCGGTCAATGGCCTGCTGGCGGGGCTCGCCGCGAAGGCGGGGATCAAGCGCGGGGAGATCCTCGAGCTCGCGATGGTCGGCAACCCGGTGATGCACCATCTCATGCTCGGTATCGATCCGATCCCGCTCGGATCGGCACCGTTCGCGCTGGCCACCGATCGGGCTGTCCGCGTCCGCGCCGCGGAGCTCGACCTGAAGGCCCACGCCGGTGCGCGCGTCTATCTGCTGCCCTGCATCGCCGGGCATGTCGGCGCCGACACGGCCGGCGTCATCCTCGCGGAGAGCCCGCACCGCAGCGAGGTCGTCAGTCTCGTGGTGGATGTCGGCACGAACGCCGAGATCGTCCTCGGCAGCCGCGATCGCCTGCTGGCCGCATCGAGCCCGACCGGTCCCGCCTTCGAAGGGGCTCAGATAAGCGGCGGTCAACGCGCGGCGCCCGGTGCCATCGAGCGCGTTCGGATCGACCGCACGACGCTCGAGCCGCGCTACCGGGTCATCGGATCGGAAGCCTGGTCGGATGATCCCGCATTCGTCGCGGCCGGCGCCGAGGGTGGCCCGACCGGCATCTGCGGATCGGGGATCGTCGAGGCCGTCGCGGAGCTCTTCCTCGCGGGCGTCATCACGCCGGACGGGACGGTCGATGGGTCGCTCGCTGCCCGCACCCCACGCGTCATCGCCGACGGTCGGACCTTCTCGTATGTGCTGCATGACGGATCGGCTGCCGGGAGGCCGCGAATCGTCGTGACCCAGAACGACGTCCGAGCCATCCAGCTCGCAAAGGCGGCGCTGTACGCGGGCGCACGCCTGCTGATGGACCATCTCGGCATCGAGACGGTCGATGAGATCAGGTTGGCGGGAGCATTCGGCAGCCAGATCGATCCTTTCCACGCCATGGTTCTGGGGCTCATCCCGGACTGCGATCTGGCCAACGTCCGATCGGCCGGCAACGCGGCCGGCACCGGGGCGTTCATCGCGCTGCTGTCACGTGCTGCTCGGACCGAGATCGAGGGGGTCGTCCGAACGGTCGAGAAGATCGAGACTGCTGTCGAGCCACGTTTCCAGCAGCACTTCGTGGAAGCGATGGCATTCCCGCATCGGACGGCGGCCTACCCGCACCTGTCCGCCGTGGTCGAGCTGCCAGCGCTCGCGCCCGGCGCCGGAACCGATAAGCGACGGCGACGCGCCAGGGTGACCTCCTCCTCGATGACGAGGTCCTGACCCATGCTCTTTCGCCGTCGAAGCGTGATGTCGGGCGCCGGAGCGGAAGCGCTGGCGCGCGTCATCGCCGCGCCGACGTTCGAGCTCCTTCCACTGAAGGGCGCGATGCAGCATGCCGCCATCCTGCCGCCCGGTGCGGTCGTATCGGTGACCGCGTCGCCGGCCAAGGGGATCGAGGCGACCGTGGACCTGTGCGAGCAGTTGGCGCAGGCCGGTTTTCGCGCCGTGCCGCACCTGTCGGCCCGGATGGTGCGCGACCGTGCCCACCTCATCGAGCTGCTGGCGCGCCTGGACGCGATGGGAGTCGATCGGGCATTCGTGGTGGGCGGTGACGCCGCCACGCCCGGCGAGTTTCCCGACGGGCTCGCTCTCCTGCGCGCGATGAGCGACGTGAGTCATCGCCTGACGGAGATCGGCATCCCGTGCTATCCGCAGGGCCATGCCTTCATCGGCGACGACGCGCTGCTCGATGCGCTCCGCGAGAAGGCCGCCCATGCCAGCTACATGACGACGCAGCTCTGCTTCGACCCGGACGCCATCGTGTCGTGGCTCACGGCGCGACGATCCGAGGGCCTCTCGCTGCCGGTGCATATCGGCGTGCCGGGCGTCATGGAGCCGCATCGCCTGCTCGCCATCAGCGCCCGAATCGGCGTTGCCGACACGAAGCGCTTCGTGACCAAGAACATCGGGTTCGTGGCGCGCATCATCCGCAGCGGCGGCTTCTATCGACCCGATGCGCTGCTCAGGGCGCTCGCTCCGGCGGTCGCGGAACCCGGAAACGGGATCGATGGCCTGCATCTCTACACCTTCAACGCGGTCGGCGCGACCGAGGCATGGCGGCTCGGCTACCTGGCCGCACTCGCTCGTGTTGATCCGCCGGCCGGGGAGGCAGCACCAACGCCCGGAGCTGAAGTCCAATGACGTTCCCATCCGACCTGGAGATCGCCCGATCGGTCACGCCTCGCCCCATCGCGGAGGTCGCGAGCGACCTCGGGCTGCGCGACGACGAGATCGAGCCATATGGGCGCACCAAGGCCAAGATCATCCTGGACGGCATTCGTCGGCTCGAATCGGAGAATTCCCGCGGCAAATACGTCGTCGTGACCGCCATCACGCCCACGTCGCTCGGCGAGGGCAAGTCGACCACGACCGTTGGGCTGGCCCAGGGACTCAACCGGATTGGCCATAGGGCCGCAGTCTGCATTCGTCAGCCGTCGCTCGGACCGGTGTTCGGGATCAAGGGCGGGGCAGCCGGCGGCGGCTACAGCCAGATCATCCCGATGGACGACTTCAATCTCCATCTCACCGGCGACGTGCACGCCATCGGCGCGGCGCACAATCTGGCGGCGGCGTTCATCGACAACAGCCTGCATCACCGTAATCCGCTCGGGATCGACCCGCACGCGATCCTCTGGCCGCGTGTGGTCGACATCAGCGACCGGGCGGTGCGGCGGGTGACGATCGGCCTCGGTGGGCGGGAGAACGGCATCCCGCGCGAGACCGAATGGCAGATCACGGTCGCCTCCGAAGTGATGGCGGCCCTCGCCCTGACCAGCGATATCCATGATCTTCGCGCCCGATTGGGCAGGATCGTCCTTGCCATGCGGACCGATCGGACCCCGGTGACCGCCGATGATCTCCGGGTCGCGGGCGCGATGACCGCCCTCCTGACCGACGCCATCAAGCCGAACCTGCTCCAGACCCTCGAGGGTGGTCCGGCGTTCGTGCATTGCGGGCCGTTTGGTAACATCGCCCACGGCAACAACTCGGTGCTGGCGGACCGGATTGCCCTCGCCACGAATGAGATCGTGTGTACGGAGGCGGGGTTCGGCGCGGACATGGGCGCCGAGAAGTTCTTCGACATCAAGTGCCGCGCATCAGGCCTTCGCCCCGACGCGGCTGTCATGGTGGCCACCATTCGCGCGCTCAAGATGCACGGCGGCGTCGGCAAGATCGTGGCGGGCGCGGCGCTGGATGCCGCGTTCTCGATCGAGGATGTCGCGGCCGTCCGCGCTGGGGCGGTGAACCTCGCCAAGCAGATCGAGAATGTCCTCGCCTTTAACGTGCCCGTGGTCGTCGCCATCAACGTCTTTCCGACCGATACCCCCGCCGAGATCGAGGCAGTCCGCGAGGCCGCACTCGCCGCGGGAGCCCGCGACGCCGTGATCGCGACCCATTTCACCGATGGCGGCGCAGGCGCTGAGGCCCTCGCCGCCTCGGTGTGGGAGGCCGCGCAGGTCGGTGCTCCGGACTTCAGGTTCCTGTATCCGGATGAGGCGCCGCTCATCGAAAAGATCGAGACCGTGGCGCGGACCATGTACGGCGCCGACGGGGTGGATCTGGCACCCGCCGCGGCCAAGGCCTTGCGCCGCTACGAGACGCTCGGATTCGGGCATCTCCCGGTCTGCATGGCCAAGACACAGTCCTCGCTGAGCCACGACCCCACGCTCAGGGGTCGACCGACCGGCTTCCGGGTTCCGATCAGGGACGTGGCCCTGTCCGCCGGCGCGGGCTTCGTCACTCCGTTGGTCGGCGACATCCGCACCATGCCCGGCCTGCCGGCCCGGCCGGGTGGCGAGAACATCGAGATCGACAGCGACGGCAACGTCATCGGTCTCTTCTAGCGCGGTCGATCAATCCAGGGCGATGCTCCCGAAGATCAGGACCTTTCGTTCGAGGTCGAAGACGGCTTTGTCGCTGCGCTGGATCAGCTGAAGAAGAACGTTAGCGTCGTCGGCGGTGGGGCGCAACACGTACTCGGCCGCTCCGTTGTCGAGAATGAGCTGGAGCGTGAACGCGCCAGGGGCACCGCGTTCGGCCTCCGTCCACGAAGCTTGAACCTGGGTAACCTCTCGGATCAGGATCGTGCGTTCGGTGGTCTGTTCCACGTGAGTACCTCATCCATATGTGGCCGATTCAGAGCTCGCGGTTCTCCGTCCAGCGAGCGACGTTGTCGAGGATCATCTTCGGACGCGCGTAACCTTCGCACAGGATCCGATGGTACAGCGCCTCTTCGGCCGAACGCAGCGGCTCGTCGGTGGTGGAGCGATACGCGTCGAGATCGATGTCCTCGAGCAGCGGAGCCAGGGCGTCCGCCAGCAGATCCACGGTTCCGCTGCCCTCGTCGAACTGCTCCTTGGCCCTCCACACGATGTCCGCCGGGAGGAGGTCCTCGCACGCCGCGCGCAGCACCCACTTTTCAACGCGACGCCCGTCGGGCAGCGTGCGGAGCTTGAGCTCGGTGGGAATGCTGAGGCCGAGCGCGATGAAGTCAGTGTCCAGGAACGGCACCCGCCCCTCGAGGCCGTGGAGCATGGTCAGGCGGTCGACGCGCTGAAGGTTGATGTTGTGCAGGGTCGTGATGGATCGGCACAGTTCCTGGTGCAACGTCGCGGCGTCAGTCGAGGTTCGATGGTAGTTGTAGCCGGCGAACAGCTCGTCCGCCCCTTCGCCGGTCAGGATCACTTTCACGCGCTCGGCGGCCAGGCGAGAGCAGAAGTAGGTCGGGATGGCGCTGCGCACCAGGTCCTGGTCCCATGACTCGAGTGCGTGGATGATCTCCGGCAGCTTCTCGACCACCTCGGCGGCGGTCATCAGGTACTCGTGGTGGGTCGATCCGATGTGCGCGGCTACCCGTCGCGCCGCCTCGATGTCGCGGGATCCCACCAGCCCCACCGCGAAGGTATGCAGCTCATCGACGTGCTTCGAGGCCATGGCGGCGATGACGCTCGAATCCAGTCCGCCGGACAGGAATGCGCCGACCGGAACGTCGCTCATCAGGTGAGAGGCGACCGCGGCCTCGAGGCCTGTTCGAACGAGGTTCACGTGCTCGGCCTCCGTGCGGTGGACAGGGGCGGCGGTGGGCACGCGGTAGTAGGTGTCGAATCCTTCGTTGCTGTCGTAGTACGACCCTGGCGGAAACTCGTGCAGGTCGTCGACCCAGTCGGCGAGTGCCTTCATCTCCGAGGCGAACGCCATGACCGGCCGGCCGGAGCCATCGGTTCCGCGACCGTAGTAGAGCGGCTTGATCCCGATCGGGTCGCGCGCAAGAAACAGGCGGTCGTTGTCGCAGATGGCGAAGGCGAACATCCCCGCCAAGGCCGCCGGGGTGTCGACGCCGCGTTCCTCGAACAGGTGCAGGATCGCCTCGTTGTCGCTTGTCGTGACCAGCGTGTGCCGACGGGCCAGGTCGGTGCGCAGCGCCGGGAAGTTATAGATCTCGCCGTTCGCGACGATGGCCACCGTGCGCTTCTCGTTGTACAGCGGCTGTGCGCCACCCTCGGGATCCATGATCGCGAGCCGACGATGGCCAAGGACACCGTTCGACTGCACGTGCACGCCGGCCCCGTCCGGGCCTCGGTGGCGGATGCCATCCATGGCGCGCTCGGCGAGGACGCGGTCCGATGTGCCCCAGATTCCGGCGATGCCACACATCGCGTCATCCTAAGCCGATTGCATCTCACGCGATAGGTATTGCATCTGACGCACCTATCTGCCAATGTGCGCGAGTGGCAGACGAGCAACCGAGCAGTCTCCGTCGCGCCCTTGCGCTCCTTGACGCGCTGGCCTCCGACGACGCCGTCGCCCACGGAGGATGGGGTGTGAACCGCCTGGCGGCCCACCAGGGACGCGACCCGAGCCAGGTATCGCGAACGCTGCGTGTGTTCGCCGATGCGGGCTTCGTCGAGCGAGACCCGGACACCATGGCCTACCGCATCGGGTGGCACGTGTTCGCGCTTGCGTCACGGGCGGCCGACCAGCGCCTCATCGCGGCGGGCGGGCCCATTCTTCGCAGGCTGGTGGAGAAGGACCTCGGGGAACGGATCCATCTCTCCGTCTTGCAGGGATCGGAGGTTCTGACGGTCCTGACCGAGTCGCCACCGCACGCCGTTCAGACCGTCGCCTGGGCGGGGCGCCTTGTCCCGGCGCATAACACGTCCTCGGGTCGCGCCCTGCTCATCGATATGGAGCGTGCCGAGATTCAACGATTGTTCGATGGCGTCGCATTCGCGGGTGGGGGACCCAACGCCCCGCGTGATGTCGACGAGCTGTATGAGCGCATCTTGGCCGCGCGGGCTTCCGGATACGCCATCGTCGACGAGGAGTTTGAACCCGGACTGGTGGCTGCGGCCGCCCCCGTTCGCGACTTCCGCGGCGGCGTGATCGCCGCCCTCAACGTGTCGGCACCGAAGTTCCGACTGTGGAGTCGACTGCCGCTTGCCGGCCAGGCGATCAAGTCAGCGGCCGATGAGCTGTCGGCGCAGTTGGGCTGGGATGGTGCAGTGTCTGAAGGTGGGACTCGAACGGACGCCGGCCGATCGGACGTGCCGGCATGAGCCTGTTCGATTACCTGAACGCGCAGGGAGATCGGCTTCTTGGACTGGCGATCGAGCACGCGCAGATCGTCATCGTCTCCGTCTCGATCTCCACCGTCGTCGGCGTATCGTTGGGGATCCTGACGTATCAGACCAATCGACCTCGGTTGATCGCGTTGGGAGTCACCGGGATCTTTCTCACCATTCCGTCCTTCGCCCTCTTTGGGCTGCTGATTGGACCGCTCGGGCTGGGTGCGACGCCGGCGATCGTGGCGCTCGTGATGTACGGGCTGCTGCCGATCGTGCGCAACACGATCGTCGGCCTGCGCTCGGTTGATCCGGCTGTTGTCGAGTCCGCCCAGGGGATGGGGATGGGTCGCTATCGGCGGCTCATGCGCATCGAGCTGCCGCTGGCCTGGCCGGTCATCATCACCGGCATCCGCGTGGCGGCGGTGATCATCGTCGGCATCGCCGCCATCGCAGCGGTCGTCAACGGACCCGGCCTGGGCAAGGACATCTTCCGTGCCCTCGCGCGCGTCGGCACGCCGACGGCCATTCCGCAGGCCCTGAGCGCGGTGCTCGGCATCATCATCATCGCCATCCTGATCGATTTCGCCTTCACGGTCGTCGCCCGACTGACCACCTCGAGAGGAATACGAACCTGATATGACCACGAGCGCGGCGACCCACGGGGGCGAGTCCATGATCAGTCTCCAGCAACTGACCAAGGTCTTTCCAGGGCAGGCCAAGCCTGCCGTCGAAGGACTCGACATGGAGATTCCGGCAGGCGAGATCGTGGTCCTGGTCGGGCCGTCCGGCTGTGGCAAGACGACGACCATGCGCCTCATCAACCGGCTCATCGAGCCGACATCCGGCCGCATCATCCTCGAGGGCGAGGACGTTACGAAGGTCAACCCGGACAAGCTGCGCCGCCGTATCGGATATGTCATCCAGCAGATTGGCCTGTTCCCGCACCAGACGATCAGCGACAACATAGCCACGGTTCCGCGGATGCTGGGCTGGGACGAGAAGCGCATCAAGGCCCGGGTGGACGAGCTTCTGGCAATCGTGGGGCTCGATCCAGGGGCCTACCGCGACCGATATCCGAAGCAGCTGTCGGGCGGTCAGCGCCAGCGCGCGGGCGTTGCCCGAGCCCTCAGCGCCGACCCGCCGGTGATGCTCATGGACGAGCCCTTCGGCGCCATCGACCCGATCACGCGCGACCGCCTCCAGAATGAATTCCTGCGCGTTCAGCAGACCATTCGCAAGACGATCATCTTCGTCACCCACGACATCGACGAGGCGATCAAGATGGGCGACCGCATTGCCATCCTGCGCGAGGGGTCGCAGATCGCGCAGTACGACACGCCCGAGCGCATTCTCTCCGCACCCGCCGATGACTTCGTGGCCGACTTCGTCGGCGCCGGCGCATCGCTCAAGCGATTGAACCTGTCCCTTGTCCGGGATGTAGAGATGGTGCAATGGCCAACTGTCGGCCTCCACGACTCCCGCGCATCGGTCCTCGCCACATTGCGTGCCTCGGACAAGGGTGCAGCCCTGGTCCTCGACGACCAGCGGCGCCCGGTGCGCTGGGTCAGCGCCCGCGACCTCGGCCGCGACGAGATGCCGCTCAGCGAGGTGGGCCTCCCGGCGGAGGCCATCGTGCAGCCGAACGCGACCCTCGCCGATGCCCTCAACGAGATGCTCCAGTCGCGCTATGGCTGCGCCATCGTGGTCGATGACACCGGTGCGCACCTCGGGACGGTCGACTTCGCGACGGTGAGCGCCGCGATCCAGGAGATGCGACGCGACGCGCGCGATCGGTCGCGTGCCGAGGCCGACGAGCTCCATGCCGCAGAGGCGGCGAAGACCTGATGCAGATCGTCGGTCCGCCAGCGGGTGGCCTCGGGGTGGAGGACAAGGCGCTCGTCGCCGAACTCGAGACCGGCGGCGTGTCGGT
>JALZJE010000364.1 GCA_030859955.1 Chloroflexota bacterium
GGCGTGGGTGTTGGCGTCGGCACGGGAGTGGGCGTCGGCTCGCTGCCCAGGCATCCCGTCAGGGAGCCCGCCACGACGAGTGCCAGGAACCCGGCGCAGGCAATGCTTCCGGCACGCGGCCATCGTCGTCCAGCGTTCAGGCCTCGCGCCATCGACCTCTGCATCGGATGCCTCCCAGCCAATCGGCCAATCCGCCGTCCGCCGTCCGCCGTCGTACCGAGCGGACAGCTCCGCTCCGACAATACCCTCCGCAAGCCAGGTGCCGCGTTCTGGGCAACGAGCAGGGTCGCGTTCCCGCCGCACGCTCCGGGACTTTCCGGCGGGTGCCCCGCCCGGTCCGATCCGCAAAATCAGGTGAGTGGCCGCGTTGACCTTCCGCTGGTCGGCTGCGGGATCACCGCCGGCGAACGTCCGGCGGCAAGATGCCCACAGGTCGGCTGTGATCCTGCCCAGCGTCGTCTAACCCGTGGCGGGCGCCTGCACTTCCCCGGCGAGAGTTTCCCGAACCGCCTCTGCCTCCGGGTTGATCCCCATCTCCTCGAACAGTGCGAGCGCGCGGTGAAGCGTGGCGTCGCTCTCAGCGGTCCGTCCAGCCGCGCGCAGCGAGTCGCCCCAGCCGCGCAGGACTCGGGCCAGCTGCGGTCGCGCTCCGAGCTCCTCAAGGATCGCCGCGCTGTCGGCAAAGTCGGCGAGCGCGGCTTCGCGGTCATCGCGCCTCGCAGACGCTTCGGCGCGTTTCTGGAGGATGCCTGCCTCGCCGACTCGATTCCCGAGCGAGCGCACGGTTGCGAGTGGCTCATCCCAGCTTCCCTCGGCCGCCGCGAAATCGCCCAACGCGGTCACGCTGGTCCCGAGCCAGGCCTGGAGCGTTGGACGCCAAAACGTGCGGGCCACCACGAGGGCGAGCTCATTGCCTCGCTGGAGCGTCTCGCGGGCCTCCTGGAAGCGACCCTGGCGCTGGTAGACATCGCCGAGCACCCACGAGCTCACGACCGCACAGGCCGTGGCACCGGTCTCCTCGGCGCGCATGACGCAGGCCCGGGCGATGGGGATTGCCTCGTCGAGCTGTCCGCGCTCGGAGCGCACCATGGCTTCGGCGATCTGCGCGTCAAGCTGGGCAATGAGGTCGCCGTCCGCCGCCAGCTCGGTCGCGTAGCGCGCCGCCTTCTCGGCCTTGTCGAACTCACCGAGATGGGCGTAACCCATTGCCAGGGCACCGCGCGCAAACGCGGCCCCGATGAAGTCATTCCGTTGCTCCATGAGCGGGATGGCCTCTTCGAGGGCCGTGACGCCCTCGCGGATCGGACCGGTGAAGACCTGGTTCAGACCAATGACGGCGAGCTGCAGTGCGCGCATCGAGGGATCGTGGAGCGCGTCGCCGATCTCGGTGATGCGGTCGAGGGAGCGCTTGACCGCGGGATCCGACGTCCGCTCGCCGCGCCCCATCCGGGCCATGACCAGGGCAAGATGGACCGGCGCGAGAAGACCGAGATCGCCCAACAGTTCCGCACTGGGGACGATGGCTTCGAGATCCTCGACGATTTGGTCGATCGAACGGAAGGTCCAGCCCGCTCGCCCTCTGCCGAGCTCGATCTCGACGCGCCGACGCCGCGTCGCCTCGTCATCGGCTTCCGCCGCTGGCGGCAGGAGGGTGGCTGCGCGATCGAACGCCGAATAGCCTTCGGCGATGGCGTTGCGGTCCATCGCGAACCGGCCAGCTGCGATCAGATAATCGATGGCCTTGTCGGTGTCTCCCGCCTCCGTGAAGTGGATCGCGAGGACGCCGGCGAACTCGCTGCCCCGATCGGGGTACAAGGCTTCGAGCGCTTCGCCCACGAGGCGGTGCAGCTCGCGGCGTTCCTGCCTGAGGAGCGACCCGTAGGCGGCATCCTGGACGAGCCAGTGCCGGAAGAGATACTCCAGCTCTGGCCGCGACGTGGCGAGGCGGATGAGCCCCTTGGCCTCGAGCGTGTCGAGCTGCGCTTCGATCGCCACGGCCGGCCTACGCCCCGGTCTCTCGGACGACCCATTCAAGGACACGGACCGGGAACTGCCGCCCGATGACGGAGGCGACCCGCAGACTGCGCTT
>JALZJE010000367.1 GCA_030859955.1 Chloroflexota bacterium
CAGGCACTCATGGCACGCGACGAGCGGATCGGCGACGTGCGGGGTCCGGGCCTGATGATCGGCGTGGAGCTGGTGCACGACCGCACGACCCGCGAGCCGGACGCCGAGCTGGCCACGGCCGTGATGCAGCGCTGCGCTGACCTGGGCCTGCTGCTGCTCACCTGCGGCACGGCCCACAACGTGATGCGCTGGATCCCGCCGCTGGACGTGACCGCGGCCGAAGTGTCCGAGGCGCTGGGGCACTTCGCGGCAGCGCTCGGCGCTCCCTGACCTCAGTCGCGAGATCGGCTCAGCGTCATCCCTTCCAGGTCGATGGCTGGCGGGCGACCGGTCACTAGGTCCGAGACGACCTTTCCAGCGCCGGGCGCCATCGTCCAGCCGATGTGACCGTGGCCGACGTTCAGGAACAGGTTCGCGATGGGCGAACAGCCGATCACCGGAGGCCCGTCCGCGGTCATGGGACGGAGGCAGACGTAGGGGTCGGGGCGATCCCAGTGGGCGCCTTCGGGAAAGAGACTTCGCCCGATGCGGACCAGCCGTTCGATGCCTCCCGGGTCCCTTCGCCGGTCGGTCCGGCCGAACTCTGCGGTACCTCCCAGGCGGACCCGACCGCCGGGCGTCCGATCGCGACCAGCCCCTCTTCGTCGACCATGCCTATGGGCGGGATCGTGTCGCCGCGGGCGGGAAGCGTGACGGTGTAGCCCCGGATCGGAAAGACGGGCAACGAGAATCCCAGACCCGCGGTGAGGTCACGTGACGCACCCCCCGTGGCCAGCACGAAGGTGTCCGCCCGCAGCGTGCCCGCATCCGTCGCCACACCCGTGATCGACCCGCCTTCGCGCTCCCGCCTTGACGCCCTTGTCCCCAGCCGGAACTCCACGCCGTGAGCGCGGGCGATGTCGGCTAGCCGGTGCGTGAACAGGCGAGTGTCGCCGACCTCATCGATGGGGGAGTAGAGGGCGCCAGCCGCTTGCCTTGCGACCGGGTCAAGACGCGCATCCAGCTCGCGCAGCCCCGGCACCGTCGAGCACGCGCAGGTCGATTCCCGCATCTCGCCAGAGCCGCACGCGCATCGACGCAGCCCTGAGCCCGGCCTCGCTGCGGTAGAAGAACACGGCTCCCTGGGCCGCACCGTCGTAGGTCACACCGGTCTGGTCGCGGATCTCGATGAGTCGCTCGCGGCTGTACGTGGCCAGCCGGATCTTGACCCCGGTGTTGTAGCGGTAACGCGGGGGCGTGCATTGACGGACGTACGCCAAGGCCCAGCGGCCGAAGTCGAGGTCAGGGCGGAGGTGAAGCCGGTACGAGAGATCCCGTCGATAGATCGAGCGGATGAGCGTGCGCAATGATCGAGGTGACGCCCACGCACCGCTGTGGCCCGACGCGATGTGCCGTCCCGTGGCATAGCTTGTGACGCTGGCGAGAGAGGCCTCGCTCTCGAGCACCGTCACGCTGACAACCTCACGGGCGAGCCAGTACGCGGTCGTGACGCGGACGGCGCCCCCGCCGATCACGATGACGCGCACACCGTATCCAGACACACACTCGCCTCGCCGCCGTCCGCGGCCAGGAGAGAGCCGATGGTATCATTTCCGGGAACGTACCCAGCCCACCTTGGTAGGAGCGATCGCATGGTCGACGCGCTTCCCAAAAGCATCAAGGACTTACGCGACGAGGAGCCTTGGGACTTCTATGAGGCGAGGCGGGCCCAAGGGCAGGTGGTGTGGGACGACCCCGCGAACGCTTGGTTGGTGCTGGGCTACGACGAGGCGGCCTACGTCGAGCGGAACGAGGACATCTTCGCGGAGACGACGGCTGCCCTGCCTGGCGCTGATCGACTGACCCACCCGCGGGAATTCCGGCTGCTCAACGGCGAGCCGCACCGCATCCTTCACAAGTTCCTGTCAAAGCTCTGGGCACCGTCGGCCTTCGAGCAGTACCGGACACCGGTAGTTCGCCAGATCATCGATGAACGGATCGCCAGGCTCCGCCACTGTGGGGAAGCGGAGCTGTGGAGTGACTTCGCCTCGATCGTTCCCATCGCTGTGGTCGCAGAGCTCATCGGCTTGCCCTCGGACGACGACGAACAGCTGCGCGCCTGCAAGGACTGGACCGAGGCTGTCCTGCTCTGGCGCCACACCTATGGCGAGGATCAAGCCGTGGTCGATGCCGCCGCGGATGCCTCTGGGCACCTCGACCCGTTCATCGGTCCGCTCATCAGCGCGCGGCGGACGCGACCCACGGGCGACCTCATCAGCCGTCTGTGGGAGATAGGCCCGACGATCTTCCCCGACTGGGACGAAGACGACATCCTGGCCAACGTCAAGCCGCTCTTCGAGGCTGGTTCGGACACGTCGTCCAACCTCATCTGCTCCGTGCTGTACGCCGTGCTCACCGACCAGTCCATCCGGACGGCCGTGCGGGACGGCGGCGAGC
>JALZJE010000003.1 GCA_030859955.1 Chloroflexota bacterium
AACGATCGCCACGGCGACGATGCGAACATCACTCTTGACGACGTCCGTCGTGCCGGCGAGGCCAACGGGCAATCGGTCGAGGAGTCGCTGCGCAACATGGGCACGGCCGCACGCCAGGTCGTAACGGGACAGGAAGGACAGTCGGGCCAGCAGGACCATCCCCAAGAGAGCTGACCCCGCAGTCCCCCCAGACCGGGTCGGCCGTGGCGACGTCGAGGAGGACGTTGCTGTCGACCAGGACCACCGTCAATCATCGCTCCGTGTCACCGCCATGATCTCCTCGGTGGTCATGGACACGCCACGTCCGTGGTGGCGCAGTGCCCGGACGGCCCTGCCCCCGCGTGTCAGCCGCTTGCCGCCTGCCGCCTTGCGCCATCTAGACGGTTCAGCGTTCAAGTCCTCTAGTTGCCCGGTGAGTCAGAGCTAAAGTGATTCACGGCGAGGATCAAGCGGTCGATCCCACCGGGGTATCGCGAGGCTATCGCGATCACGCCGGCAGCGATGTCCGTCGCCCGCAAGTCAGTCCGCGGGTCGTTGCGGCGATAGACGACGAGCAAGCCATGGTGCTCTGGACGCTCTCGCGCCAGGGCCAGGAAGTCGACCACGTTACCCGTGACGATGGCCGCACCTTCTTCTTGCGCCCGCTGCCACACCTCTTCATCCGACGACTCTCGGTCGGGTAGCAAAACCTCGCCCGGAAACGCTGCGGTGAGCCGCGCGATGAGTTCTCGACTGGCCAGATCCTCATCGATCAGGAGTCTCACGCAGAGACGTGCGTCGCCTGCTCGGCTGCCAGCGCGTTCTCCTGCTCCTCGGCGATCACCAGTTCGCGATTGGCCGCCAGGTAGCGCTGAGCCTCCACGATAGCCTCGATGGGCAGCTCGAACTCCTCCGCTGCTTGCTCCAGCGCCCAGCCCTCTATCTCAACCGTACGCGCCAGGTCACCGGCCGTGACCCGCCGGCCCTTGACCCACAACTGGCGCCGCCAGGCGTGCGGACGTCGCACTAACCACGTCGTGTCACTGATCAGCTGTTCCTCGAGCCCGGGCAGGACCGGCTCCTCGAACTGGCGCGGTACTTGATCGCTTCGCACGGCGAGGACCCGCTTCCCGTCTCGCTTGGCGTCGATCAGCCAGGCGAGCAACGAGAGAGATGCGCGAATCGCGTCCGTGGTGACGCCGCGGAAGTAGCGATCGGCGATGGCGCGCGTGGCAGCTTCGGATTCTGGGGGTAGGTCGACAGACAAACGGCGCCGCTTGGCGGTCATAGTCGATCGCGAAGAGGTCGGCATGGTGCCACAATGGCACCGTGTGGCGTCCCAGTCAAGTGGATGTTGGTGATTTCCGTCGGTCATACCCCAGCCGGCCGTTCAGCACGACGGCGACGAAGGGGCTGCGCGGGCTGTCCGTCCGTCCTGGATCGTGAGGATCGCCACCCGATCCGCTGTCTGGTCGTACTGATAGACGATGATCATCCACCTCCAGGGACCGAGCACGAACCGCGCATCGGCCCAGCGACCGTGGAGCGGCGCGCCGATGCGTGGAAAGCGCCCGAGCGGCTCGATCGACCGCTTCACTCGCTCACGAGTGGTCGGCGGAAGACTGTGGGAGCGGATCAGGTCCTCTAAGTTCCGCAGCGCGGTCGGCATGACGATGACCGCGGCCATGGCTCAGAGTTCCTCCAGCGGGATCCCCTTCCCCGACCGCGCTTCAGCCATCCCCGCGAGGGCCTGTTCCCAGGCACCATCGATCCCATCCAGCAGGGCGGTGATGTCGCGGGGGTCCGGGTCAGCCTCGTCCAGGGCGGACGCGAGCAGGGAACGGGCCAGGGTCCCGGGATTGGTGTGTGTTCGCTCCGCCAACCGATGCAGCTTCAGGGCGCGCTCCTCGTCCAGGATGACGTTGACGCGGTTCGACGATCGGCCCATGCTCCTACGCTAGCACGCCCTGACACTGTTCGTGCAGGCATGGCCTTACGATGCCGCCGTCCGGATCATCGCCAGTGGCAGCCGACAGCCTCAGACGGTCTCGTCCGACTCGGGCGTCGCCGCCCCATCAGGCCAGGCAGCGATACAGACCTTGTTGCCCGCCCGGTCCGCAAGGATCCAGGCGCCTGGCGCACCCGACTCGTCCACGACCCGCCCACCGGCGGCCACGGCCGCCTGCATCCGCTCCTCGGCATGCTCGCGCGCGACCGAGACATCGATGTGCATGGCGTGGGCCAGCGGCTTCGCCGGGTCGAGGTCCTGCATCCAGACGGTCGAGCCCTGGCCGAGCGGGTCGATGCAGTTGTCGTCATGGAGCGGCACGTAGCCGAGGACCGCGCGCCAGAACCCGAGGTCGATCGACTCCGGCTTTGCAGCGACCGCCAGCTGGATCTCCTGGGCCGCGGCCCGGTCGGCGCTGGCGCCGTGCTGGCGGGCGATCTCGGAGA
>JALZJE010000207.1 GCA_030859955.1 Chloroflexota bacterium
CGCCCGCTCGTGGCGAGCTCCAGCTCCTGACCGTCCAGCGCCAGGACCGGGATGCGGCTGCCGAACTGCTCCTCCAGCGAGGGATCCATGTCGATGTCCACCTCGCGCACGATGGGCACGCGCTCGCCTTGGGTGGCGCGGTCCTCCAGTGCCGACTGGAGGAGCCGGCGCGTCTCGTCGCACAGCTCGCAGTCCGTGCGTCGGTACAGGTGCAGGGTTGGCTGTGCGTCCAGGGTGGTCATGCTCAGGTCGATGCTATCGCAGGAGGCCGGGGTAGCATGGTGTGGCGCCCCCGTAGCTCAGTGGATAGAGCGAGGCCGTCCTAAGGCCTGCGTCGGGAGTTCGAATCTCTCCGGGGGCGCCATTGCCATATCAGCGAAGAATGGCCGCGCCTCCATCCGAACCCGCACCTCTGCCACCTCTCCGGCGGCCACGGTGACGCGCTCCACGATGTGCGCGATGAGGCGAGCCTGATGCTCGGGCGCGGCGTGGCGCAGCGTCTCGGCCAGCGGTACCAGCTCCGACGCGGCGCGGTCGAATGCCACGATGTTGGAGTCGGACGGCGGCGGCAGCTCCGATAGCTTGCCCTCCAGCTCCGCCCGCTTCGCCCGGTACTCGGGCTCCTCGATCGTCTGCCACATATACATCTCGTTCACGCGCCGGAGGGCGGCCTGGAGCCGTTCCCGCTGGACGGTGAGCCCCTCGTCGGGCAGGTGGCGCATCTTCCGCAGTTCGGCGCGTGCGAGTGCGATCAGCTCCGGCGGCGACGTGTGGCCAGCCAGGTGGTCGATGACGGCGCGCTCCGCCACGTCGGCGCGCATGTTCGGCTCGGCGCAGGTGCCCTCTCGCCGGCCGGGGCAGCGGTAGTAGCGGTACTCGACTCGGCCGGGTCGAACGAGCGTCTCCCCGCGCATCCGGCGGCCGCAGCCGCAGTGGGCGAGTCGGCGGAGAGGGTACGGGCGGTGAGCGTTGACATGGCGGCCGGGACTGCGGCGTCGTAGCGCGGCGCGCTCGGCTAGATGCCGCTGCTCCGGCGTGATGATCGGATCATGGGCGCCCGGTCGCACGTCCTGCCCGCGCCGGTAGACCGCGTAACCGCAGTAGAACGGTGCGCGGCGGATGACATCCGTCACTCCACGCTCGGCCCACGGCTTGCCCCTGCGACGGATGCCCTGCTCGTTCAGGTGCATCGCGATGGCCTTGTGCGAGCCGAAGTCCCCGCTGCCGTAGCCATCGAAGATGAGGCGCACCACGTCGGCTTCCTCGGGCACGGGCGCGAGCCGGTGCGGCTGCTCGACCTTGCCCTCGGGCGTGCGCGCCGTGCGGCAGCCGTAGGGATCGGAGCCGTTGTGTCCGCCGGACTCGTGCTTCGTCCTGGTGATCGCCACCATGCGCTCGGAGTCGAGGTCGGCCTGGAACTGCGCGGCGAGACAGAGCTGCCCGAAGAGGAAGCGGCCTACGGCCGTATCGAAGCGCGAGTCGGGCAAGTTGGAGACGATCAGGTGAAGGTTGCGCGCATCCAGCTCGTGCTTCAAGTTCAGCATCAACCTGGCGTTGCGTGCCAGTCGCGAGAGGTCATAGACGCTGATGCCGGTCACGTCACCCTCGGCCATCCGAGCGATCAGGAGCCGGTAGCCGTCGCGGTTCTCGGTCCGGCCGCTGCGGTGGCCGCCCGTGTCCCGGATGACCTCGTGCGTCGCGCCCTTGGGCAGGAGGCGGCGCGCGGCCGCCTCCTGCTGCTCTTCCGACACGTCTGCGTCGTCGTCGAGGCGGTAGCTCTGGCGGACGTAGACAAGGTAGTGAGACATCGACGTCACGCGGCACGCTTCTTGTCGCGCTCGTCAAGGATAGCCAGGATGAGACTCGCGTCGGCCTCGCTCATCCTCCACACCGACGGGTTAACGTCGATGCGGTCTGCGACCCATCGGCCGGTGATCCTGGCCAGCGTCGACGCGGCCGTTCCGATGGCACCGCCGAGGCTCCCGCTGTCACTGACACCGAACTTCCTCGCGAGATCGTCACCCACGGTGAGGGTCTCGCCACGCATCGCCGCTTCCGCAACGTGCCGGAGGAACGCCAGGCTCATCTTCCCGTTGACCCTCTCCATCGCCTGCCGAACCTTCTCTTCGTCGGCCACCCCTCCATTGGCGGGCGCTCCATTGGCGGGCGCCTGCTCTGAGACCCACGCTCGCACGAAGGCGAGCAGTTCGGACGGGTTCTCCGCCTCTATCGTGATCTTGGCCATGTGGCAGGCCCTCCAGTTTGGTACACGAGTCGCCGCTCACCTGATGTGCCCGGCCGCCCCATGTGCAAGCAGTGTATCAGGTCCACACTGCGTGTGCCGCCCACTCTGCGTGGACTCATCCACAGGTTTCCGGCCTGTTAGCACACTAGTGCGCGGCGCGTGGCCTCGTCCGACGCCCCCAGTTCGGCGGTCCGTTGGAGAGGTATCCGCTGTCAGCCGTCCGGTACGCGCTTCAGCCAGCGCGCCCCGACCTGCTCCGGGCCGCCTTCCAGCTCGCGACGGATGCCGCCGGCCTGGAAGGCGTGATAGCCGGCCCGGTGACTCTCGTGGAACGTCCCGTCACAGATGGTCCCGTGAATGGCGACGCCGATGTCCTCGGCGGTGAAGGCTTCGGGAAGCGCAACGTAGACCTGCTCGGCCAGGCGACGGAAGCCGGCGCGTTGTTCGGGCAGCAGCAGCCCGCCACGCTCCAGCGTGAATGCCCGGCCGAAAGTCTCTAGGTCGATGTCCTGCTTGTTCACATCGAGAAACCGGCCAGGCGCCGGTTGTCGGCCGCCTTGAAGTAGGCGGCGGCCATCTCGTCCTGCTCGCTCGGCAGCGGCATCCAGACCTGATCCTTGCCGACCGTGGCGATCCAGACGAGCCGAGCCAGCCGATGCTCCGGGACCGGCTGGGAGACGACCCGCGCATTGCCGGGGCTGATGCCGATGCCCAGAGCCTGCGGGTCGCGGAACTCGACAAACTTGGCGCCCGTGTCGATGGCAGGGCCATCTAGCAGTCGGCCGGCTGCCCGCTGGCCGTCACGGAGCGCGTCGTACTGGTAGCTCAGGTCCGAGAGCCGGTTGTAAGCGTCACGGGCCGCCCC
>JALZJE010000049.1 GCA_030859955.1 Chloroflexota bacterium
CACGACGAGGTGGTTCGGCTTCGCGGGCACGCTTCGGGTCACCGTCGCCGTGAAGTGGGGCCATGGGAGATCACGAGCGAGCTCACCCGCGCGCGATCAGGCGGCCGACGAGGTCTTCCGCGTCGCCCCCTCCAAATGGTTTGGCGAGCACATGGACGTCGGCCAGGGCCGACATCTCGGCATTGCGCTGCCGAAGCCCATCGGCATCGGCCGAACAGATCACGATGGGGACTTCCCGAAGCAGGTCATGCACGCGCGCCATGAGCGCAACATCCCATCCGGTCGGGTCGACGCCGCCGAGCCGCAGATCGATGACCAGCAGATCCGGCGCCGAGGCGGCAATGCCATCGATGCTGGTCTCATCCCCGCGGATCGTCGTCACTTCATACCCGGCGTCGCCCAGCAGTTCCTGCATCAATTCCAGGAACTCGGTGGAATCGTTGACGACCGTGATGCGCGGTACGCTGCTGCGGCCAGCGCTCATTGATGGAGCCTCTCGTACGGTCAGGGTACGTGGATGAGCATTCCGCGCATGATACCCGTGGCCTGGTTCAGGCAATCGCCGCGCGTCCCGTGGTGACCTGCGGCGCCTCCTCCCCGTCGGTCAGGGCGCCCCGGATGACCGCGGCCTGCCGCTCTGCCTGCGCCTGGCGGGCTGCGAACCGGCCGGCAGCCAACTGTCGGTCGGCCAGCCGCGAATCTTCGGCCAGCCGACGCGCCGTGATCGCGTTCTCCTCGAGGGCACGGAGAGCCGTCCAGAGTGCGGCCTCCACGCCGTCGCGCTGACCGCGCTCCAGCGCCTGGAAGGAGTAGGCATGGCCGACGCGACAGCGCAGATCGGCATCCAGCGGGTCACCTCCCCGCCACAGGACGCCTCCGCAGTCGGGGCACGAGTAATGGGACGGCGTGCCCGGGGGATCGCGATACATATCGGTGTAATCCCCCTTGGCAGTGGCAGAACTGCGCCGGCGTCACCACGATGGATACTCCGGTCTGATGGCTCGTCACCTGGACGGGCGTGGACACCTCAGCACTGCGAGCGGCGCTGCACGAGGCCATCGAAACGGGTCTGTCCGTGCTGTTGCTCTTCCGCATTGGCATGCGGCATCTCGGATGGCACCGACGGTCCTTCCTTCCCGGATCGAGCTCCAACGAGGCCGGCGATCAACGGCCCCAATTCCTCCGCTGGCAGCACATGGTCCACCGCAACCAGCTCGATCGCGCTCATCGGCATCCCCGCGAACAGCGCATCCTCGGGGTCCTGGGCGACAGCGATCCCGCCGGCCTCCTTCACAGCTTGCAATCCTGTGGCTCCATCATCGAGTGAGCCCGACAGCACGACGCCGATAACGCGCGCGCCGCCTTCGCGGGCCGCACTCCGAAACAGCGGGTCGATGGCGGGTCGGTGGCCGTTCTCGCGGGGACCGCGCACCACGTGAAGCCTGCCATCCGCAACCGTGAGATGGCGATCGGGAGGAGCCACGAAAATGCATCCGGAGCGGACGATCTGGCCATCCGTTGCGTGCTCAGCCGTGAGCGGACCGGCTCGACCGAGGATTGTCGGCAGGTTGCTTGAGCTGTCCGCCGGCATGTGCAGCACGACACAGACAGCCGCATCGAGCCGAGCGGGTAGTCCGGCAACGACGCACCGAAGCGCCTCGACACCGCCGGCCGATGCACCTATGACAATCAGCGAGCCCGAAACCACGACCAAATCAATGCAGGTTTCGCGCCGCGCAGCATCCGTTGTCAGGCGTCGCGCTCGCCCTCGGCCTGACTGGGACGTGGTGCGCGCGGTCCGCCGTCCTCCCCGCCGCCGCCTTCGGCCGCGCTCGGCCGGATGGTGGCGCCGTCGTTCTCGGAATCCGGGGTCGCGTCGGTTCGGTCGAGCCGCTCGTCGGGCGGCTCCGGCTCACGGATCGGCTGATCGGTCATGGCTGCTCTCCATTCGGTGACGTGGCGGACACCAATGAAGTGTACGGGTCGCTGCGCGGATCGGAACGTGGGAAGTGGCCGCCGTTGAACCAACGGGGCCAGCGGCCCGCTGAAGCAGCGGGTGCCAGCCCCGGAAGGCGGATCGGTCGCTCAGGAGCCCGAGACGGTGAGCGTGCCGACCATGCCCAGGCTCTCGTGACCTGCAAGCGAGCAGAACGTCGTGTATTCACCGGGCTCAAGCTCGGCAGTGATCGTCTCCATCGCGCCGACGCTGAGATCTTCCGTGGCCATCACGACCTCGCCGGCCTCGTCACGGACCGTCAGGTTGTGGGGAGTGGGACCGTCGTTCGTGACGTCGATCGTCACCGTGGAGCCGGTGACCTCGAGCTCCGAAGGATCGAGCATGAAGTCCGCGACGCTCACCGCGAGCGCTTCGGCAGCTGGAGCCTCGGAGGCCGGGGCATCGGAGACGGGTGGGCTGCTCTCGGCGGAGGAGCAGGCGACGAGCCCGATCAACAGCGTCGGAACCAGGAATTTGATTCTCATATCAACCTTGTGTGTGCTGTCATGAAGAAAGGGCGGCCCGGGCAATCCGGACCGCCCCTGGAGGGAGGAGCTACTTGAAGCTCTCCGGCTGCGCGGCCACGATGGCCTCCGCAAGCGGATCGCCCAGCATGCGCATGTGCTGCGCTGCCTCGCGGTCAGCATCGGCTGCCGCTGCTGCGTCGCCGCTGCCCTGGGCATCGACGATCGCCTTGGTGGTGAGCACGTGCTCGGTGATCAGCTCGGCGAGGGCTTCCTCGGGCAGGCCGGTCGGGCCGGCGAGGAAGGCGCTGAAC
Organism: Chloroflexota bacterium; assembly: GCA_030859955.1. GTDB lineage: Bacteria > Chloroflexota > Limnocylindria > QHBO01 > QHBO01 > JACDBZ01. The sequence goes on from JALZJE010000049.1 coordinate 2,775, forward strand.
TCCGGGACGTAGACAGTCGTGAGGTCTTCGACCGCCTGGTCCTGGACGGCCATGTCGTCGGTGGCCACACCCGTGGTGTAGTCGACGAAGAAGCCGTTATGGGCGCTCCAGATGCGGTTCCACTCGTCCTCGGCCTCTTGGCCGAAGAGCCCGCCGATTGCGCCACCGAGATCGGTGCCGTTCGTGTTCAGCGCGGCACCGGCCGCGGCGAACTCGTCGTCCCGGCCATCGAGCGCGGAACCGGTCGCGAAGCTCGCCAGGTACAGGTGCTCCTGGAGGAGCTGGTTAAGAGCGACGCGGAAGTCCACGGCCGGATTGATGGCCTCGCCATCGATCTCGTTGCCTTCAGCGATGGCGGGCGCAAGCGCGTCGCCGATCATCTGCATGTGGGCGTAGCCCGTGCGGATGACCTCGTATGCGGCCTCCCAGTCACCGGCGGCCTGGGCGTCGACGACGGCCTTGGTCTGAAGGACGTGGTCGGTCGTCAGATCGGCGATCGCGTCTTCCGGCAGCCCGGTGGCTCCGGCCAGGAACGCGCTGAACTCGGGGACGTAGATGGAGGTCAGGTCCTCGACCGCACCCTCTGCGAGCTCGGTGTCATCGGTCGCCACGCCAGTGGTGTAGTCGACGAAGAACCCGTTGTGGGCGCTCCAGATGCGGTTCCACTCGTCTGCGGCCTCATCGCCGTAGATGGAGCCGATGGCGCCGCCGAGGTCGGTGCCGTTCGTGTTCAGCAGGCCACCGTAGGCCTCGAACTCCTCGGTCCGTCCGTCGAGCGCCGCGCCGGTCGCCTTGGCGGCCAGGATCAGGTGCTCACCGAGCAGATAGTCAAGATCGGTCCGCAGGTTGGCGGCGTCGCTGTTGATGGCGGTCTCGCCGCCCATGTCCATGTCCATGGACTCGGCGGGCGATTCCGGAGCCGTCGACTCCGGTGCCGTGGATTCGGCGGCCGTTGATTCGGGGGCACTCGACTCAGCCGCGTTCGGCTCGGAGGATGTGCCCGGGGTGGACGAACACGCTGCGAGAGCCATCAGGCTCGCGAGCAGCAGTGACGTCGGCTTCCAGGTTCGCACGTAAGGTTTCTCCTAAAGAATGAAGCGATCGCGATTTGGCGATCACCTCTTTCTACGCACGAGCCGCTGCCGTGAATCATCCGCAAGCGACGGCGTTGGTTCCATGCGTACGACCGGAGATGGTGGGCTCTTGACATCTCTGTTAGGGTCGGAGCCAATGTTCCCCGATCACCACGTCCCGCACTACACGACCATGTGTATGCCCTGGCGGCCCCGCCGCCTGGAGGTATCTGCCTGAGCCGAAGTCGCGCATAGCGCACCAACTCAGGACCTGATCGGGGCCGCACCTTTCTCGCAAGAGACATG
>JALZJE010000077.1 GCA_030859955.1 Chloroflexota bacterium
GGACACGGAAGTCTTCTCGTACGGTGCACTCACGATCGCACACGCCGAAGCGATGGATCCAGTCGAGCGGGAGCACGTGACGCCGTTCCTGTACCGCAACGATGATCGGTTCATCGTCCGCCAGGTGACAGATGCTGTCGATCGCTCGACGCTTCGGTGGACGGTGGACACTCCGGAAGATTTGGTCTTTGTGAGCGCGATCTACCAGGCGCTCGGGCCCGACTTCGAAATGGAACATGTCCTCTCCCTCCTTGCCGAGCGGCCCGCGCTCGGCCATCTAAATCGGCACACGGTGCAGAAGCCACTCGGTCAATGAGGGTCTTGTTTCGCGCCGACGCCTCCACGGCAAGCGGCATTGGTCACCTGATGCGATCACTCGCCCTGGCCCAGGCGCTGCGCGATGTTGATGACGAGGTCACATTACTCACGGCGGTGGATCTTGGCTCGTTGGCTGATCAGTGGGAGGCGGAAGGCGCCACGGTTCGACTGATTGACGTGGAGATCGGGTCCGCCGACGACGCTGTGCAAACCGGTCGGATGAGCCGCGAGCTGAGGGCATCGTGGCTGGTGCTCGATGGATATGCCTTCGACGAGGTCTATCGGTCCGCACTCGACCCTGGTGCGCGGCTCCTTCTGATCGACGACCACGGCGGCGCCTCCCTTCGGGCCGACCTGATCGTCAATGGCAACCTGTACGGTGGCGAGGCGATGTATCCCCAGGTCGAGGGCCGCCTTCTCACCGGGCCGCGCTACGCGATACTCCGACGAGAGTTTCGGGCTCATGTCACTGACACCCGGCGTGCGGGAGTCCTTCTCTCGCTCGGCGGTGCCGATCCACGAGAACGCACGGCGCCACTTCTCGCCGCCCTGACTGAGCGCGGTCTGCGAGGGCAGGTGGTCATCGGTCCGCGTCACCCGTCGCCAGACAATGTACGGACGATCGCGGTGTCGGCAGGCTGGGAGCCGCTCGATATGCCAGACCGGATGGCCCCGCTTCTTGCGACGGCGGCGATCGCCATCGTCGGCTCAGGGACAACGACCCTCGAATGCGCTGCTCTTGGGGTGCCGATGGTTGCGGTGCGGATCGCGGACAACCAGATGCGGGTGGCATCCGCGCTCGACAAGCTGGGCCTTGCGGTGGTAGTCGATGCTGAAGACGTCCAGCGTGCCGCGCTGGCGGCGGCTGAATTGGCCGCAGACCATGCCCGCAGGTCGGCGATGGCCGAAGCCGGTCCGCGAATCGTCGATGGCCAGGGTGCGTCGCGGGTTGCTGGCGCCATGCGCGGAGCGATGCTCACAGTTCGTCACGCAACGCGCAACGACGCGGGCTCGCTGTACGAGTGGCGCAATGATCCGACAACACGCGCCTCCTCATTTTCCGCAGGCGAGGTGCCGTGGGATGGGCATCTCGCCTGGCTCGGTCATGCGCTGTCGGACGCCGGCACGAGACTCCTGGTCGGGGAGCTAGATGGAGCGCCGGTCGGGTCAGTGCGTCTCGAGCGCAAGGACGAAACGGCCACCATTTCGATCACCGTCGCCCCAGAAGCACGATCGCGAGGCTTGGCCGAGCCGCTCATCCGTGCCGGACTCAGCGCTGCGGAAGAGCTGGGAGTCGAGCGGGTTTACGCGTTCATTCGTCCCGAGAATGAGGTCTCCCGCCGTGCCTTTTCCGCCGCCGGTTTCATAGCCGCCCCGTGGGAGGCGCAGGGCGCGCCGTCTGACGCAATCTGGTTGGTCTGTTGGCTAGGTCGGCGGCCATAATGGAACTGTGGACGTAGACGGCCGAGTGATCGGCGGCACACCCCTTCGCACATTCATAATCGCCGAGCTGTCCGCCAACCACGGTGGCAGCCTCGACAACGCACTCGCCATCGTGCGTGCTGCCGCGGACGCCGGTGCAGACGCGATCAAGCTGCAGACCTACCGGCCTGACACCATCACCATCGACGCGGATACGGAGCACTTCCGCATTGCCGCTGGAAGCACGTGGGCCGGGCGCAGCCTCTACTCGCTCTACGAGGAGGCGCAGACGCCATGGGAGTGGCATGCCGCCATCCGCGACGAGGCAATAAGGCTTGGCATGACCTGGTTCTCATCGCCGTTCGATGCCAGCGCCATCGACCTGCTCGAGTCGCTCGGCGCACCCGCCTACAAGATCGCCAGCTTCGAGATCGTCGACGTCGGGCTGATCAGGCTCGTCGCTGCCACGGGTAAGCCGATGATCATCTCAACGGGCATGGCCACGCTCGCTGAGATCGAGGAGGCGCTGGCCGTGGCAAGCGATGCCGGCGCGACCGAGATTGCGCTATTGAAGTGCACGAGCGCATACCCGACTCCTCCCGACGAGGTGGACCTGCGCACTATCCCCAACATGGCCGCTACCTTCGGCGTGCCGGTGGGCCTCTCCGACCACACCATGGGAATCGCAGTGCCGGTCGCGGCCGTCGCCCTTGGCGCCACGATTGTTGAAAAACACCTCACACTGCGCCGCGCCGACGGCGGCCCAGATAGCAGCTTTTCTCTCGAGCCCAGCGAGCTGGCCGAGATGGTTGGCCAGATCCGTATCGCGGAGCAGGCACTCGGGGGAGTCAGCTATACGCCCACCGCGCGCGAGGCGGGAAGCCGGAAGCTACGGCGGTCACTCTTCGTCGTCGAGGACGTATCCGCTGGCGAGTCCTTCACCGAGGCAAACGTCCGTAGCATCCGCCCTGGACAAGGGTTGCATACACGTCATCTATCGGCGGTCCTTGGTCGGCGCGCTGCGAAAGATGTGAAGCGAGGCACGCCACTGAGTTGGGATATCGTCGCGCCGGCATGACGGTCCGTGACGCCTGGGCCGGCGACACACCGAGTATGGACCTACGCCACTCCACATCTAGCGCGGTGGCCGTGTTCGCACCATCATGATCGCTCTTCGCACAGGGCGGGCCTATGCGCGGGAGTTCGGCCTCTTCGCCGCTTCAACAATCCTCGTCCAGGCTGCCCGGTTCCTCTTCTCCCTGGCGGCCGCTTGGTCTCTAGCCCCGGAGGATTTCACCGCTTGGGCGCTCACCGTCGCGCTACTCGTGTATGCGCCGTCCCTCTTGCTCGGCATCGCCAATGGCATGGGCCGTGAATTGCCAATTCTCATCGGCCAAGAGCGTGGCGAGGCGGCCGACCGCAGTGTCGGGGCGACATGGACCGCCACGGCCGCCGCGGTGGTCATCGTCCTTGGCGGAGCCTTAGTCGTCGCGGCAGCATGGCCAAGGGTGCTGTCCTCGTCGCTGCTCGTGGGGATACTGGCATCTGGGACGATCGTCTTCGGCACTCAGCAGTTCATCCTTCGCTCCACGCTCAGATTCGACGCAGCCAGCCTTCAGCAGGCGACGTTCGGCGTGCTGGCAGTGACGGCTGCCGCTTTTCTTGCGATCAACGGCGACGCGGACTTCCTCACGGTGGCAGCGCTCTATGGTGGTGCGCTGCTCCTGGCGATCATCCTCGGCCTCGTTCTTGCTCGGCCTGCCAGGCGGCCGGTGGACATCGACGAGATGCGCCGTCTGGCGGCCATCGGCTTGCCGATCATGCTGGCCGGGCTCGTCTTCAGCCTCTTCGTCACCCTCGATCGGTGGATGGCCATCACGCTTCTTGGCCCGGAACGCGCCGCGCCGTATGCGCTTGCCAGCCTCATCGCGGCTGCGATGCTTGTAGTTCCAACGGTCATCTCACAGCAAACGTATCCCCGCATGGCCCTCGCAATCGGGCGCGGCGCCTCGATCCAAGAGCTCCGCGGCATGGCGCGCCACCAAGGATTGGTGGCGGCCTCAATGGTCGCGCCGGTCGCGATCGCGATCAGCCTCTTCGCCTGGCTTGGCATTCCGCGTCTAATGCCGTCCTACGCAGCCGCTGCGCCTGCAGCGGCTGCGCTGAGCGCGGGCTTCGTCGTGTTGGGCTATTTCACCGGGTATGGCAATTACCTAAACGTGGTGGGCGGTCAGCGGCGTTATCTCGCTGTCCAGCTGGTCGGCGTGGGCTTCGCCATCGGTCTCATGTTCGCGGGAGGCAGGCTTCTCGGCCTGGTCGGCATTGCCATCGGGATGTCGGCGAGCCACGTCATCTACGGCGTCATGCTGCGCGAGGTGGCAAGGCGTACCGATTTGGTTGGTTAAGACAATTTGGAACCAGGCGCTTCGAGACTAGCCGGATCGCTCGACCGAGCCCTAGCTGGTTGGCGGCTGCGAGGCGCGCCATTGGAAGCCAAGACGGCCTTCGCGCCATGAATGACGAGGTTAGGAATCCCACGCCGGCCGCGCTCCCCGCTGAACGGATCGCGGCGCCTTCCTGCGCGAAGAACCTCCGCCACCAATCGTTCATCTGGCCGCCACTCCGCCCATCAGCCGACACGGCTGGGCGGCGGGACTGCCCGGCCCCGGACCGATCCTCCTCCGCGACTATGCCCGCGCCCCGCGCCCGCCGCCGCGGGCAGTGCTCGATACGTCGCTTAGCGCAACCTTCGGCCTGCCTTCAATGGCGTGGAGTGAAGAACCGGCCTAGCCTACGCCGCTATCATCATCGGCCCGAGGAGTAGAGGATGCATCGTCGCACGTCCCGACCGCCTCAATGAGGATCGCCATCCTCGGCACGCGTGGCGTGCCCGGCAATTACGGCGGCTTCGAGACCTTAGCCGAGGAGCTCGGCGCTCGGCTGGTCGACCGGGGGCACCAGGTCACGGTCTACTGCCGTACAGGGAACTCCCCCGAAGGAATGAAGCGCCATCGCGGGATGAAGCTCGTGCACCTGCCGGCCATTCGGCTGAAGTCTGCCGAGACGCTGTCACACACCCTCGTATCGGCCGTCCATGCCGCCACCCGACGATTCGACGTCATGTACGTGTGCAACAGCGCGAATGCGCCCATCTGCTACATACCCTGGCTCCGTCGGCAGAAGACCGTCCTCAACGTCGACGGGCTCGAGTGGCAACGCGCGAAATGGGGCCGCCTGGCAAAGCGGTACTCCCGCTGGGCGGCGAGGTTGGCAGCGCGCATGCCCATCGAGGTCGTGACGGATGCGGAGGTGATCCAGACCTACTACCGCACCCGTTTCGGTCGCGAAACCCGATGCTTTCCGTACGGCACAGAGCTCTACGAGCGCGGACACCTCGCTGACAACATTCGGGCCCTCGGTCTGGAGCCGGATCGCTACTTACTCTACGTCAGCCGCCTCGAACCGGAGAACAACGCCCTCCTGGTGGTGCAGGCATATGCGTTGGTCGAGACGGACCTCCCGCTGGTCGTGGTCGGGGGCGCTCCGTATGCGAAGTCGTACATCGACCAGGTCAAGGCAGCGGCAGATGAGCGCGTCAGGTTCCTCGGCTACCGGTTCGGCGACGATTACCACGCACTCCAGGCCAACGCGTTGGCGTACGTGCAGGCGACGGAGGTGGGCGGCACGCATCCGGCTCTCGTGGAGGCAATGGGACACCGGAACGCCGTCCTTGCTCACGATGTGCCGGAGCATCGCGAGGTCGTTGGCGACGCCGGGCGGTATTTCGCGTATCGCAGCCTGGACGACCTCACCCAACGGATGCGTGAGGTGATCGACGACGGTGACCTCGTCCGGGACCTCAGGAGGCGCGCGGAAGCTCGCGTGCGTGCCCATTACTCGTGGGATGCAGTCACTGATCAGTACGAGCGGTACTTCGAGGAGTTGGTCGGATAACCCCCACCGCAACCACGATACTTGGCCTGGTCGGTCTACGGAGTGGGAGCCGGAGACTGTTCCGACGCGATCGGCGCTGCCAGTTCCGCCGTTAGATACGAGTGAAGGGGCTCGTAATCGCTCGAAGTGGACTGACCGACTACCAGCAGGACGTACTGCCCGTTGGTGTTCGTCGACGCTTGGAGGATCTGATCTTCGCGCAGCTCGACGCGTCGGTCGACATCCAGCTTGCCGACGAGCATCCCAAGATCGATCACCGGCAGGTTCGTGTGGAGGTGGCCCTCCAGCGCATCGGCAACGGCCAGCCCGTTGGACAGCGTCGGCCATCCAGAGACCTTCGCGCGGATCGCCTGGAGGACGCGCTGCTGGCGGGCGAGGCGCGCGAAATCACTGGACTCCTCGGGGATGCTCGCGTATCGGTTTCGGGCATAGTCAAGCGCCAGCCGACCGTCCAGCTCAAGGGTGCCCGCCTCGAACGAGTCGGCGAAGCTGCCGGCCAGCCAGTTGGGCTCCGTCCAGGTGTACGAGAACGCTCGCGGGTTCTCGAGGGTGATGCCGCCGACCGCGTTCACCATGGCCTCGAAGCCCTGGAAGTCAAGGGTCATCCAGCCGTGGATCTCCAGGCCCGTGACGTGAGTCACGGCCTTGGAGGCGAGCTCGGCCCCGTACTCGATGCCGTCTTCGTAGTAGCCGTGGCGGAGGGCCTCGTTGATCTTCATGTTCTGCGGCACCTCTTCGATGCCCTCCACCCACAGGTCACGGGGGATGGCGATCATCGAGGTCGTGTCGGTCGCCTTGTCGATGCTGATCACGTTCATCGAGTCGGACAGGTAAGCGCCTTCACGCGACTCGTCGCTGTAGCCGAGCAGCAGCACGTTCACCCGATCAGGGCTGAACGGTCCGAAGAGGCGCATCGACAGCGCCGACTCGGTGGACACCGCGTCATTGAAAGCGACGGCGCGCTGCCACAGGAAGACGACCCCTACAAGCAGCAGAGCCGGAAGCGCCAGGCCGATGACGGCGAATCGTCGCCGCCAGTTGGCTCGACCTCGTGGCTCCGGATCGGTCCGTCGCAAATGTCTGGCCTGCGGCTGCATCGGTCTGCGGTGCGGTTGCGTTTCCTCCATCGGCTTCATCCTGGCCTCGCCCGTATGACGCTGTAATACGCCTTCGTCTCCGGGGTCGTGGGCACGCCGGGGCAAAGGGTCAGTGGCCGCCGTGGGCGAGGAGGGCGGGGAGCGTTCGGGCCAGGATCTTGAGGTCCAGCCAGATCGACCAGCCGTCGATGTAGATCAGGTCGTGCTCCACCCATCGGTCGAAGTCGGGCTCGTGGCGCGCCTCGACCTGCCACAAGCCGGTGATGCCGGGCTTCATGGATAGTCGCCGGCGATGCCAGACGTCGTACTCCGCCACCTCGCGCGGGAGCGGCGGTCGGGGTCCGACCAGGCTCATGGTGCCGGTCAGCACGTTCCAGAGCTGGGGAAGCTCGTCGATCGAGGTCCGGCGCAGCCAGCGTCCGATCGGCGTGATGCGTGGATCGTCCTTGGCCTTGAAGGTGACTCGGCTGCGCTCGTTCAGGTGCTGAATCTCTTCCAGCCGCTGTTCGGCGTCCACGCTCATGGTGCGGAACTTCAGCATCTCGAAGGGCCGGCCGTGCAGGCCAACACGAGTCTGGCGGAACAGGATCGGTCTGCCTTCGGCGAAGGAGACCGCGAGTGCCGCGACCAGGAATAACGGCGCAAGCAGGATGAGGCCGATGACGGCGCCGATGATGTCGATCCCGCGCTTGAGCATGAGGCCCACCTCGCGATGCCCGTCATTCACGATCGAGCGCACCACGAAGCCGTCGAATTCTTCCTGCACCGCGCCCGGCAGGATCTCCTCGATGGGGTCGACCGCGACGCGGACGGTCTTGCCCTCGCCGGCCGCCAGGCCCGTGATCGGCTCGAGGTAGCGCGCGGCCGTGGGCGGCAGGCAGACGGCGACCTCGTCGACGACCCGGGAATGGAAGACGTCCTCGATCTCATCGACCGTGCCGAGGATGGGGCGGGTGACCACGTGCTCGGTCTCTCCCGGCGCCGACAGGTGGCCGATGATCCGCATGCCCAGCCCGGCATGCCGCTCGACCCGGTCGGCGAAGTCCTGGGCCAGCGGCCCGGTCCCGGCCACCAGCATGAAGCGCCGGTCGTGGCCGCGCAGGCGGTTCGCCTCGAATGCCGCGCGCAGGATCAGCCGTCCGCCCAAGGTCACCGTGGGCTGGACGATGAACAACAGGGCGAGGAAGAGGCGGCTGACATCGGTCTGCTTGAGCAGGAAGAGGGTCGACAGGGTCAGCGCGAGGACCACCAGGGTAGCGCGAACGATGTCGCGGGCCTCAGTCCAGACGCGCCATCGAACGCTGAGCCGATACAGTCCGGACGCCCAGAGCACGGTCACCCACACGATGGCGAACACCGCCGCCGCCAGGCCGATGTCGATCCCCAGTCCCCGCCACAGGGCGCTCATGTCACCGTCCTGGTATCGGAGCACCGCCACGGTCAGCACGACGCCGACGGTCACCAGCGCATCCACAAGCATGAGCCCGACACGGAGCACCATCAGATGACGGCGAATCATGGGTCGTCGCCCATCTCACGTTGAGTGTCCACTCAGTCCCCACGTAGAGGACACGAATGTAGCCGGAATCGAAGCGGTCGGATGACCGATTCTGCGTCGACGCCGAATCGCGTTCGGCCCGTCAGTCCTCGCTGAACCAGGTTCGGGCGGCAGGGCGCAGGAGGCCAACGAGCAGGCCGACCGTAAACAGCGCGCCGATCGGGACCATGAGCAGATACCAGCCATTCGCCGCGGTCGGCGGGAAGTCCAGCAGCACGGGGGGCAGGCCGGCGAGGACCGGCACCGGGAGGAAGGCGATCCCGATCGCGAATCGATACGCGATCCGCTTGCGCTGGAGTGCCACGGTGATCCCGAAGAGCACTGCGGCCAGCTCGATCATCATGAAGATCCCCAGCAGGCTGAACGGCGCTCGCTCGCTGAAGTCAACGAACTCCACGATGCGACCCAGCAGCAGCCCGGTGATGGCCAGCAGCACGAAGGCCACCACGAACCAAGCGCGCACGGCGAGTGGCATCGTCGGCTGGGGATCAACCTCTGAGGTCACCCCGAGATCGTAGCGGCTGGGACTCGTGGACTGCTTACAAGAGCGAGAAGAGCCCGTCTGTGCCGCTGGACCCGTCACCATCTCCCACGAGATGGGCCTTATCACGACATCGCCGCCATCGGCGACCGAAATGGATGCCCAACTCCCAGGAGGTGACCGATAGACGGGCGCGGAGGATCATCGACGCCCTGTATTTGTCGTAAGCGTCACCTCGCGGGAGATGTGCCACGTGGGGGCTGACGGGGCTCGCCGCCTGGCCTTGATCAGCGGTCGACGCTGATGGTCTGGCAGAGAGTCGACTCGGCGATGTCTGGGGGCCCGTTGACGCATCGATCAACCAAAAACTGCTGCGGGTCGACCTCTTGTAGACCCCCGGCATGCTGTTGTGAAGCGCGGGCCCATTCGTCGGCCGTCTCACATTCACCGATGGCGTCCTCGAGCGCGGCCTGCACCGAGTCGGCATCGCCGCTGTCCGAGGCCACAGCGAATGCCACCTCGCAAGCAGAATCAACGGGGGAGGCGGTTGGAGCTTGCGGGGCTGTTGCGCTGCAGCCGGCCAATGAAAGTGCGACCACCGTAGCGGCCGCAATCAGGGTGTGCATAGTGCGGATTGTAGGCTCATGGCCGGGAGGCGATCCCGCCTCCCGGCCATATTGTCCTGGTCAGCCGCCGGTGTAGCGGAAGATCCAGAGGCCGCTATCGCGGTCACTGCCAAGGAGGTAGGTCTGCTCGGTCGGATCTCCTGGGAGGCGGTGCGCCTCGATTCCCCAGAAGTCATTGCCGCCCTCAGCGATGTAGTGACCAACCTCTTCGATGCCTTCCGGCCCGAAGCTCACGACCC
>JALZJE010000120.1 GCA_030859955.1 Chloroflexota bacterium
AACCGGATCGTTGATCCAGACGTCCTCGGGGCTCACCGTCGTCCAAGCGCAACGACCTATGCGTCATAGTGGGCTGGAAGGACGCATCACCCGCCCCGGCTCTTAGCTGAGTTCGCCCGCCCAGTCGGTGAAGAACGTCCGGGCGATCGAGAGATCGTCAGCGGCGAGTGGGATCTCCTGGTCGTCGAAGCGTTTGATGGTCCTGATCATCTGGGCGAGCACGCTGAGGTCGAAGCCCGCGTCGAGCGTTTGGGCCTGCTCGATGAGGGCCTCTTTGCCGAAGTGTTGTGCGAGTACGTAGATGTCGGCGAAGTCGCGGGCCTCGGCACGGCCGAAGAGGGCGAGCAGCTTCCGGCCGGCGAGTTCGAGTGGTGCCAGGGTGGGGCCGAGGACGGTGATGGTCGGTCGGCTGTGGGGTGGGGAGTCGATGGCGAGGTCGACCAGGGTCTCCTCCCCCGCCCGGGTGACGACCATCCGGCAAAACGTGGGTCCATCCTGGATCAGGTCGACGCCGCAGTCCCGTTCGCGAAGCGCCTGCACGAAGGCGTCCTTGGCCGGCGTCACTGACGTGGTGGGTGTCGCGGCGAACAGGTCGAGGTCTTCGGTGGGCCGGTCGATGAGGTCTGAGGCGAGGAGCGCGGCTCCGCCGGCGACGAGGTAGTCCTCGGCTGCGTCGAGGGCGAAGAAGACGGCGGCGAGGTCGACCTGGAGATCCGTGAGCTGTTGGGGGCGATCCATCAGGCGACCTTCTCGGTGGTCTCGCCCGTAGCGACGGCATGCCACGCGGTGCGGATGGCGCGCGGGAGCACGAGCTCGTCCCACAGGTCGGCCAGCAGCGCGCCGTCGACGTAGGTGAGGACGTCGTCGGGCCGGCCCTCGCGCAGGACGATCTCGTACACCCGGGCCCGTTGGCGGCGGTCGCGCAGGTCGTAGCGGCGGGCTCGGTCGGACCAGTTCAGGTGCAGCGGGAGTTCCACGGTGGCCAGGGCGCGGTGGAGCGGCAGCCTGGGCATCGCGGTGGGGACCTGGACCGGGCGGCCGCGGTCGACAGCGACGTGCCGGAACTCGATGCGGGGGGTGATGGCGAGGTCATATCCCGCGGCGGCGACGATCCTGGCTGCGGTGGCCAGGGTGGGCGACTTCCGGTCGTGCTCGTATGCCGACAGCGTGGGCCGAGACGTACCCGAGATCTGGGCCAGGGCGGCCTGAGACAGGCCCGCATCGTCGCGGGCCTGTCTGATCACGTTTCCTCGAGCCATGTCCATAGAGTATCTGATCGGATACTTACCTTGCCAGCGCGATCTAGCGGACGAGCGTGTTGGTGCCGGTCCAACCGGCGATAGTCATGAGGCTCGACTCTGAGCCTCCTGCGGCGAGCGGCGGGAGCGCTCACCGTCGGCGGCGGCGCTGTCTGGATTGCCAGTCAATCCAGTCCCGCTCCTCTTGACTCAGGTCCGTTGGGGGCAGTGATCCGCGTTGTTTGAAGTGCCACATCACGGCACGAGCGCCATTCATCGTCATGCCGTCTGCGACGAGTGCCTTGAAGGCGTTCAGGGATGCGCGGGTGACTCGGTAGTGCACTTGGCCCGGTGCGTAGAAACGTCGGTCCAGGCACCAGCAGATCTCGTTGGCCTTCCAGACCGGAACCTCCAGCTCTTGGGCGACTCGCCGAGCTGATACCAGGAGCTTCGGCGGATCGGGCGGCTCCCAATGCTGTGCCTGAACCATCACCTCCAGCCTTTCGCGGACTCCCTGGGCATGGAGTTCACCCATGCCAGCAGCGATCCATACACGATTCGGTAGTTCTTGCCGCCCTCACCGATGAAGACCCGGTCTAGGTCGCCGAAAGACACCGCCTGGCGGATGGCGTGCTCGGGAAGGCTGAGCATCCAGGCTGCCTCCTTCACCGTAATCAGGACCTTCTCGTCGTACGGATCCGGTCTTTCAGCGGTGAACAGCGTGTCGCCAGCGGGTCGACCCCCCTGTCGCCGCTTCCCCGCCGGGGAGTCGACGGTGAGGTCCACCTGTTGCGAGACCGCCGGCTTCTTGACGGGTCGCGACCGCCGGGTTGGTGCCAGCTCAGGTTCAGGGTCCGGCTTGCGCTCCGTCCCGAAGTGGCCGTCCGGGTACTCGCCGTGTTCCAGGTAGTGACGTCCAGCATCGGTGAGTTCGGCGTGCCACGCAGGGCCTCGTCCCTTGATCTTGACGAGCTTCCTTGTCGCTAGGGCTCGTGCGGTCAGCCGCTGCGGATTGGTTGCCTCACCGTCTGCTGGCTCTGTGGCGAGCCATCGAAGCATTGCCGTCTGCGTGTCATTGAGTCGCGGCGTCACGTGCCACGAGCCTAAGCATCCGGATTCCAAAGCTCCCATCGGTTCGCTCGGCCGCGTCGCACCTCGGCGCCGGGGAACTGCTCCTGAAGCTCGGTGAGCTTGGCAACAACGTCAGCGATGGGGAGTCCGGACGGAACGACGGCGAGCGGCTGCGGTTTAGGCTCGGCCGGTGGCACTCCCCCCGTCTCGCGGCTCCTCGCGAACGACTCGAGCATCTGTCGCACCTCGCGCATCCTTGCGGCCCAACCGGGCCACGCGGGACATGGATGGCCGGGAGGCCAGACCCACCCGTGATGCGCCATCGGGGTCGCACACTCCGAGCACATGTCCGCCGCCGTGAACGGCCCCTCCGCGATCAAACGATCGAGGTCTCGGGTCGCCTCAGCCAGCCTGGCTCGGCGGTCACGGCGCTCGCCGCGATCGCTTGTGGTCTTGAGAGCGGCTTCCAGTTCGGGCAGCCGCCGCTTGAGGTCGCGGACCTTGCCCTCACGGTCCAGCCGGTACGACCACCAGGTCTGCTCACGCCGGTCACGCGGCAGCCAGCCGTGCTCATCAACTACGTCCTCGGGATCGCCGACGATCGGCGTGAGGCGGTCGACCTCCGCTCGGAGCCGCTCAACCTTTCGCTCCAGTTCCCCGATCTCACTCGAGCGACGCTTCGGATCCATCGCCGGGAACTTCGTGCCATCTCGGAAGCCGGCCAACTCGGTGAGCCCGTGGTCAAGACTCGACCGCAGCTCGATCAGACGGAGTCTGGCGGTGGAGCGCTCCTCGTCGTAGCGCGACTTGTCCCGTTCCCGACGGGCCTCGCCCTTGGCGCGCTGCCGCTCTCGCTTGCGTTAGCGCCGCGCCTCCTGCGCCTCCCACTGCTTGAGGCTCATGTGCCGGTGACCTGGCTCGGCCCACTGCCACTGCCCCATGACCTCGGCGGCCGCGTCGATGTCGGCCGCGCGTTCGTCGCGGATCCAGGGGCTCCACATCGCGTCGTCGTGGAGCTCGATGAACAACGTTCGCGCCGCGATGAACTCCTCGGCGGAGGCGGTCGCTCCTCGGCGCGGCTTCCAGAGAATGCCGTCATGCTCGATGGCATCTGCGGGGATCACGCTGGTTGCTGAAGCCATCCCAGCACTATGCCCGTCGGCATCGGATGAGCGAGAGGCCAGCCGTTGAACTTCCTGTGGCTCCTCCGTGCCATCCTCAACGAAGCCGATATCAGAGTTCGTTGTGCGGCGTCCCTCAGATGGCTCCGAGGTTGAGGCGTCGGGCTTCGTCGGCGGCGCGCTCGGAGGCGCGAGCTCGGGTGTAGCGGACGAGCATGTCGGTGCGGGTCCAGCCGGCGATGGCCATCAGCCCGGATTCCGAGCCTCCCGCGGCGAGCCAGCGGTGGGCGGCGGTGTGGCGGAGCCGGTGGGGCCGGAAGCCCTCGACGCCGGCCCGCAGGGCGCGGCGGCGCAGGGATCGCATGAGTCCCTCGCGGCCGAACTGCTTGCCGCGGTGGCCCAACCACAGGTCAGGCGTGTGAGCGAGGGGATGCCGCTCGCGTTCGTCGAGGTAGATCAGGAATGCCTCGGTGGTGGCCTGGCCGATCGGGATCACTCTCCCCCGCCCGCCCTTGCCGCGGCGGATCGTGATCAGCCGGCCGATGAGATCGAGGTCGTCGAGCTGCAGGTCGATGACCTCGCCGGACCGGATCGCGGTCTCGAACATGAGCCGGATGATGGCCTCGTCGCGACGGTGATGGAGCGTGTCCCCCGCCGGTGCGTCGGCTTCGGGCACGGCGCAGGTCCGGATGAGGGCGCGCAGCTCGGCGTCGGTGAGCGGCTCCACCAATGGCGGTTCCACACGTGGAGCTTTGACGCCAGGGAACGGGTCGGTGTGGATCTCGCCGCCGGCGGTGAGCCAGGACGCGAAGCGGCGGACCGCGAGCTGTCGGTTGCGGGCCGTGCCGGGTGCGGCGCCGGCCTCGAGCAGCCCGGCGATCCAGGAGTTGAGGGCGGCGCGGCTCATCGGGAGGTGGTCACCCTCGGCACACCATCGCAGGTAGCGAGTGGCGCCGTCGCCGTAGAGGGCCACTGTGCCCGGAGCCTTGTTCTCGGCGCGGAGCGCGGTCTGCCAGTCGGTGATGCGGTCGAGGGCGTGGGCGGCGGTCATGGCGGTCAGATGGGTCATGTCCGACCCGCATAGCCAGCCGCCGTCGATGCTGATGGACGGGGTGGTGGCGCTGTGGGTCACCCGCGGGAGGGGCGGCCCGGGCTGTCCGGGAAACCCGTCACTAAGTGGACACTCGATCAAGTCTCTAAACGCTTTCAGGCT
>JALZJE010000131.1 GCA_030859955.1 Chloroflexota bacterium
ATACGGTAGAGCGAGCCGGTGGGTCACCGGCTCACTGCCGTATCGATTGCTGGCGTGGTACTCGATCTGGCGGCGCATGGGGAGCTGTTCGACCACGAACACCTCCCGCCCCTCGGGGGAGCGGACCCAGAAGCGGCAGCCGGCGGGCAGCATGCCGCTGATTGCCGAGCGCTGCTCGGCCAGTCGGGACAGAAGATCGTCGAGCGCGACTTCGCGCTCGGTGACCTCGGTCACCAGCGTGGCCAGGTCGCCTTCGATGCGCAGGTACTTGCGCGAATGGATGGACATTGTTGAGCTCCTCCTCTAGCCTGAGTCGGGGCGGCCCGAACGCACCGTGTGGTGCCGCTCGGACTGCCCCGCCCCTTCCGGTGCGATGTCTCAGGCGGTGAGGCCCTTGACGCCGGCCGGCTTGAGGAAGTCGATCTCGTCCCCGGAACGCACGATGTGGTCGTCGGCCACGATCTGGCCGTTGACCCGCACCGTTGTCTCGCGCGGCAGGTTGAGCACCTGTTCCAGCATCTTCCAGATGCCGCGGATGCTCTTGCCGCCCAGGTCGAGACTGAGCTCGTTGACGCCGTACACGACCTTGACGGCCGTGTCCTCGTAGGTCTGCATGATGGTTCTCCCTTGTGCTTGAACACGAAGAAGGACCGGGCAGGCCCACGAGCTGCGTCCGCACATAGCGTCCACCTCGTTGACCGATGCCGCACACAGTTGCGGCCGAAGCCCGGTCCGGAGGAGCGCTCAACTAGAACGATCACCGGGCGGGCGCTCGCCGCCGGTGTCGACCGATTGCGGTGAGGGCATCCCTCCTTTCCTGCGCGGAGAATTCCGCCGCGTGTCGGGGAGCGAGCTTGAGCCGTCGTCGATCGCACCTGCGTTGAACATCCGGGAGACCCGAGCCTGGCCCGACGCAGCCGCCCCCAGATCGAGGACGAACCGGTCGAGCCGAATCGGGACATCCGAGGAACGTTCCTCACCGATGAACCGATCGGTCAGCCGAGCCCGTTCCGAATTGGGGCGGAGGCGCCGTGGTGGGTGCGTGCTGCTATCGCTGTCGCTGAGCTGCGACGATTCGCCCACGCTGGACGAGGTGCCGTCGTAGTTCTACGTTCAGCGAAGTCCAAGGACGCGGTCTACGTCGGCCGCATCGAGTTCCTCGCTGAGCTCCCGCAGATCGCGACGGACGACCGCCGCGAGCTCCAGCGCCTGGCGTCGCAACCGCCAAAGCTGATCACGATGGCACCGGAGTCGTTCACTCGGCTCCGGTGACCCGAGATAGGCTTCGACGGCCGGGAGACGCGTCCGGACCTGGCTGATCCGTGCGCCGCTGAGGCCGAGACGGCCAGCAATCTGACGATTGCTGTATCCGGCGTCCAGAAGTTCCGCTACTCGGCGTGCTTGGTCAATGAAGTGCGGGGTCAGGGAGACACCTCCATCGTGGCGAGCGGTCACGTCCGCACCGCCACAGAGCCGCGCTCCAGTGCCATAGTCACGTCAAGTCGACAAAGATGCAGATCCTCGTTGGGCTGCACGATCGGTCTCCTTGCGTTGGCTTTCGCGAACACGAAGAAGGACCGGGCAGCGCCTGCGAGGTGCGTTCGCGCTAGCGTTCACCTCGTTCGCTTGACACCGCACGCCTTTGCGGCCGAGCCCGGTCCGGGGAGAGCGCTCAACAGAACGATCACCGGGCGGGCGCTCGCCGCCGGTGTCGACCGAAGGCCGTGCGAGGGCATCCCTCCTTTCGTGGCGCGGAGACTTCCGCCGCCGCTGTCTGGAGCGAGCCTGCTGTCGTCGATCGCACCTGCGTTGAGGACGCCCGATGTCCGGAAGACGGCCCGACGCACTCACCCTCATCGGAGAGCGAGCCGGTCGAGCGAAACGGGAATCTGAGGAGCATTCCTCGCAGATGACCGATCGGTTCAGCCGAGCCCGTCCCGAACTGGGGCGGAGGCGCCGTGGTGTGCGTGCGGTACGCGCGTTCGAGGTGAAGCGCGAAATGGCAGCGTGTATGCGGTTGGTAAGGTGAGCTGTCGCCGGAAGCCTGTAGATGAGGCTCCAGGTGCCGCCGCTGGTGGGGTCGCGGTAAGGCCGCGGGCGTCCGTGGCGGGAGACTCCGCCAGCCTCGATTGAGGTGCTGGCGGCGGCCGCGATGGCTCAGGGTCCAATACCTGCCATCCGGCCGCCAGAGATCACAGTACGGACCCAGACACTCTCAGTCAATGTCCGTCGTGTACATATTCGTGTAAATAATTTTCCGCCCTCCTCACAGTCCGCTTCGGCCGCGGAAGTGGTTCAACCAGGGCAGGACGTCCAGGGCGCGCTCGTCAAGCATGCCCGTCTGATCGGGATCCATCAGGCAGCCGGGACCGACGATCGGGAAGTCGTCGGTGGTGGCCAGGCCGCTCAGGTCGGCCAGGCGGCTGGCATCTCCATCGAGGGACTGCCAGCGGGCGCTCCACGGATCGCGCTCGAGGGTCTGCGCGCCCGCTGCCCACAGGCGAGGGCTGGGACCCAACGCAGCCGCCATGCTCGATGCTGTGACGATTGATCGTGCGCGGCGGGCCGAATCGGTGACGAACACCACGTGCGCTGGCTGCAGCTCCGGACGGGGGCCCAGCACGGCACGGTAGCGGCGTGCCTTGGCCGCCAGCAAGGCCAACCGCTCAGAGCCGGTATCGCGCTCGATGAATAGCAGAACCGTACGGTTCGCGAGCCGCACGGCGGCGATGGCGTCGGGGCGCAGGTACCCGTCGAACAAGGCGGCGCAGATCCGCTCCGGCAGCCAGGCGATGAGGCCGCCGTCGGTCCGCGCCGCACGCAGGAAGCTGGCCAGTAGGTCGTGCACGGCCAGGTGATGGATGATCGAGCGATCCGCTCCGCGCGGTTGACGCCGGGGGCGCACCTCGCCCCACAGCAGCGCCTCAAGCTCGGTGCGGCAGGTGGTGGTTAGCCGATAGGCGTAGCGGCCGCGCGGGCGTTGGGCGTTGGCGGTCCAGAAGCCCGTGACCAGCCGATACTGGCGCAGCCGCGCCAGGCGTCGCTGCGCAATGCGCAGCGAACCATAGGCCAGCACGGCCGCAAGCTCGGCGGTCATGAACTCACCCACCACCAGCCACTCGAGCAGGCGGCGGTCGCGCTCGGGCAGCGCCGACCAGCCGGCCAGCCCAGGGGGAGGGAGGTAGCGAAGCGAGTCGGGTTTCGGCGCTTGGAGGCCGCGAGCGTGATCGGGTGTCGTGTCCGTGTGCGAGGCGGCGGATCGGATGTCGAACAGGGACGCGAACAGCGACGCGGTGCGGGACACGATGGCTCCCATCAGGCCCGCCACCGTCCGTCGCGCACATCGCTACTGTGGCGCACCGCCGCAGTTGAACCGAGCGAGGCTGGTTGGCGCAGTACATCGGGCGTGATGACCAGACTTTGGCCGCCAACCTGGCTGCGCAGCGCCATCCGGAAGCGCGGCAGGTTCAGCAGGTCGCGCGCGGTGAGCGGTGCGAACAGATCGGCCAGATCGGTCACATCGGACCGTGCCGGCTGCAGCAGACCGAGGGTCGCCACATTCGAGCGCAGGGCCTCGGCCAGCTCGGGCTGCAGGCGGCGCACGTACTGGGTGGCGATGGTCAACCCCAGCCCAAACTTGCGCGTCTCGGTCAGGATGCCGCGCAGCGAGCTGGTGTCGAAGTTATGGACCTCGTCGACGTACAGCTGATGCGGCGTGCGGCTCCCGGCCGCGGTGCCCTGGCGCGCCAGGGCACCGATGTAGTAGCGGCCGATGAGCATCGAGCCGAACAGCCGTGCATGGTCGCGTCCGACGCGCGAGAGGTCGACCAGGAGCACCTCGCCTGAGTCCATCACCGCCCGTGGCCGGATAGTGGAATGCCGGGCACCGACGATGTCGCGGATGGTGGGGTAGGCGATGAAGCCACCCAGCTTGTTGAGGACGGCCTCGACGCTCTGCTCGCGGGCGCGCGGGCTGTCCAGCGGCCACTCGTGCTGCCAGAAGTCGCGCAGCACCTCGTCAGCCAGGTCGGACGTGAAGCGACGCCGCACGTCGCGATTGACCAGCAGCTGATACAGATCGACCACCGTCCACGGGCCATTGGCGTCCGGCTCCCGCGCCAGCAAGGTCAGCAGCGCCATGCGCAGGTAGTGCGTCTGCTTGGGCCCGGAGTACTTGGCATACAGGTCGTACAGGGTGTCCACGAACTGCACCGCCACCAGCTCGGGGTCGGCGCCGTCGAGCTCCAGGAAATTGAAGCCGCGCGGTGCCTCGCGCTCGGCGAGGCGGATCAGATGCACGCGCTCGATGTGCTCACGCGGTACGGCATCGAGCAGACGCTCGACCGCATCGCCGTGCGGGTCGAGCAAGGTGAAGCCGCGTCCGGCGGCCAGATCGTCGGCGGCCAGCGCTACCATCTGCGTGCTCTTGCCCGAGCCGGTGCCGCCAATGAAGGCGGCATGGCGCAGGAAGACCTCGCTGGGTAGGTACACGGTCTGGTCGCCATGACGGCCGATCGGCCGTTCGCCGCTGAGCAGCCCGGCCGGCGCGGGCAGCAGGCGGCTGTGCAGGACCTCGACCGCGCGGGTCTCGTCACCGCGCGCCGGCGGGCTCCACAGCTCGGCGATGGCTTCGGAGTTGGCGATCAGGGAGCGTGGCGGGCCGCCGATCTTGCCGCTCATGCGCCAGCCGTTGGCGCGCAGCAGGCCGACCAGACCCATGGCGTCGAACAGCCACGGTCGCGCCACGTCCGGCGCGGTCCACGCCCCGAGCTCGATGATGGCGGCAAAGCGAACGGCCGGCTCGTTAGCGATCGGTCGGCTGTAGTCCGATGCACGCGGCATGGTCTGGTTGAATATGGCGGCCAGCACGCTGGCGCCGAGGCTGGGAACGACGCTGCCGAATGTCGGCTGGCTGCCGATCGGCAGCGGTCGCAGTCGGATCGTCCATCGCGCGCGGTGGCGCGCATGCACGCGGGCCAGCAGCTCGACCAGGGCCGGAGTGATTGACGAGGCCGCGTGGCGGCCCGCGGTGCGCTCCGGCGCTGTTCCGGACAGGATCAGCCACTGGCTAGGGCGTCCGGGGTCATCGATCGCGACCGGCTGCAGTTCGGCTTCGGGGTAGGCGGCGCTGACGGTCGCGGTGACCATGCCTGCCAGCTGGCGTGGCGCGCGGATCTCCCAGGTCGCGGCCCGGCCTGACCAAGTCACGTCGAGGCAGACCTGCGGCCAGCCCACGGCCCAGGCGGACAGGCCACGCCGGACGCCGGGGTGCAGCCCGGCGATGAGGCGGCGCGCGGCGTCAGCGTCGCGCGCTGCCTGCGGGTCGACGCGCAGCACCCAGCGCGCCATCTCGCCGACCGCGCGCTGGTTGTAGGCGCGCTGACGCAGGGCGCGAATGAGGGCCGGTGCGGCCTTGGCAAGCAGCAGCGCGCCGCCGATCAGGAGCGGGCCGATGAGGAACAGCTCAACCGGGAACGGGAACTCGACAGCCATGACGATGCAATCTCCACAGGCATTGGGGGTGGAACACAACGGTGCAGTCAGCGGTCACGGGGACACCTCCTCGTAATGGGCTGGAAGGACGGACAACGGATCGATGAACTCGGCGTTGGCGAAGATGGCCAGATGTAGATGCGGGCCGGTGGTGATGCCGGTCAGGCCCACGCTGCCGAGCATCTGGCCGGCGGTCACCGGCTGGCCGGCACGCACCGCCATCTCGGGCTCCAGATGCGCGTAGGCCGACGTCACGCCCGGCGCGTGCTCGATCTCGACAACCACCGCGCCGTCGGCGATCTCGTCGGCGAAGGTGACGGTTCCAGCGGCGATGGCGACGACCGGCGTTCCAATCGGCGCACCGATGTCGAGCCCGGCGTGGAAGTGCTCATACCAGTGCCCGCGGTACCACAGCGGCGGCTGCGGCTCGAAGTCGGTCGGACCGAAGAGCTGGGTGATCGTTCCATCCAGCGGCCACACGGTGGCGCTGGCATGGCCGTAGCGGGCGGCCCAGGCTAGGACCAGTTCGACGTAGTCCTGCGAGCGGTTGTAGGCCAACAGCGCCCGACGCCAGTCGTCGGGCGCCCCGTACTGACGCAGGTAGGCGGCGGCGGCCGGGATGGCGTCGGCGGGGTCGCAGATATCGCCGTCATCTAGCCCCGCCCACGTCGATGCTTCGGCGAAGCTGGCGGGCAGGAACTGCATCGGCCCGACGGCGCCGGCCGCGTTCGGCTCGCAGCCGGCGGTCATGCGGCCGTGGTCGCTCTCGACCCGTCCGACGGCGGCCAACAGCGGCCAGTCGAGTCCGAAGTCGTCGCCGGCCTGGCGATACAGGCTCAGGTAGTCGGCGGGGATGTCGTCCAGCGCGGCGACGGGATCGGGCACCGTTGGCCGGGCCAGGCCGCCCCAGTCGCCGGCCAGCACGCCAACCGAGCCGGTCAGGATCGCGAAGGCGACGAACAGTAAGGCACCGCAGCCCAGGCAGCCGCACCCCGTGCCGCGCGTCACGGATCGCGAATGGCAGGACCCTGATCGCTGGTGGTGGCCGGCGCATCGGCCGGATCGGTGGCGAGCGCCGCGTACTCGCGGTCGGTGACGATCGAGCTGAAGGCGGCGTGGCTGTCGCCCACGAACAGCAGGCCTTCGCCGGGCCGCGCGTGGAGCAGGGCACGCCGTTCGGAGGGAGTCAAGTCGAAGTAGCCGGCCAGTGCGTCAGCCGCCTCGGGCGTCTGGCCCAACAG
>JALZJE010000139.1 GCA_030859955.1 Chloroflexota bacterium
GCCTGCTCGGCGGCGGCGCGACGGGCTGCCTCCTCGGCGGCACGGCGCTTCGCCTCTTCAATGGCGGCCTCCTGCTCCGAGGCCTTCGTCGTGAGCTGTTGGGCAAGCCTCTCCGCGGCGGCGGCCGCCTCCTCGTTCATGGCGACCTGCTGCTCCACGTCGCCCTTCGCCTCGAGCGTGGCGTTCAGTGACGCTTCCTGCTCGGCGCGCTTGCGATCGGCGGCGGCCCGGAGCTCTCCGAGCTGGCCCTCCAGGACCGTCAGGTCATCCCGGCGGGCCGTCAGGCTGGCCTCTTCGTCGCGCGCCACGGCGCGCGCAGCGGCGAGGGCTGCGCGTCCGTCCTCGAGGGTCTCGCGCCGAGTCTCAAGCTCCTCGCGGATGGCCCGGATGTCCTCCGCCAGGATGGTGTCCTGGTCGGAAACGCTCATGAGATACCCGACCTGGGTCGTCGCCTGGTCGAGCGAATCGGCCGACAGGAGGACCTCGAGCAGCGACGTCTGGCTGCGCTCGTAGGCGGATCGCAGGTGATCCTCAAGCAGGACCTCGCGCTCCTGGAGGTCCGTCGTGCGGCGCTGGATGTCGGCTGCCAGCGCGGTCAGCTCGGCATCGAGCGCCTCGATCTGAGCGTGCAGCTCCGCGATCCGCGCCTCGATGTCCGACACCTGCACGTGCACCTGCTCGAGAAGCGCCGCAACGCGCTCGTACTCGGCAGTGACCGCCTCGAGCTCGGCCCGCGCCA
Source organism: Chloroflexota bacterium (assembly GCA_030859955.1). Lineage (GTDB taxonomy): Bacteria > Chloroflexota > Limnocylindria > QHBO01 > QHBO01 > JACDBZ01. Next base: position 740 of record JALZJE010000139.1, read on the forward strand.
GGTCGAGCTGGGTATCGAGGTCCGCGGACTTGCGCTGGAGCTGGGAGAGGTCCGAACGCTGGCGCTCAAGGGTAGCCGCGAGCGACTGCTGCGCCGACTGTGCGTCTGCGAGCTGTGCCCGGGTCTCGGCCAGTTGGGCCTCGGGGTCAGCGGCAAGGGCTGAGCCGCTGGGCTGAGTTGTGACGACGCTCCACCCGACCGTCAACAGGGCTAGGAAGGTGACGGCGAGGTGAGACCGCCGCTTCATCGAGCGGTGATCCGAATATGCAAGATGGCCCTAATGCCCCGTAGCGAATGTGTTCGGAGCGATGGTGCCCGATGCCTGGAGGCACCGGAACGGCCCCAAAGGTACTACACCTGCACAGTCCCGCGCGACCGGGGTACCGGTGCGGGTGCCTAGCAGTCGTCGTCTCGCCTGCTCAACCTGCCCGCAACCAGCCCGATGATCGCGCCGGCGCCGAGCACGAGCCAGCGGGAAGGTCCGCGCCCAGGCGCAGGTGCCGGACGGACCGCCGGCGCCACCACGACCGGGAGGAAGCGGGGATCCGCCGCCGCGAGCGGTCCAACGTGGTCCTCCAGTGCGCTGGCGCGCGCGAACTCGGCGCCCAGCAGCACGATGACGCTGGCGAAGTACAGAAAGACGAGGAGCGTGATGCCGGTCGAGATCGGTCCGAAGGCGCTCTCGTAGTTCGCGACGCTGGTGGCGTACCAGGTGAACCCGAAGCGCAGCACAGTCCACAGCAGGGCCGCGACGACCGCGCCGGGAAGCACCTCACCCCAGGTGACCGGGCGGTTGGGCACGACCTTGTAGATGACCCAGAACGCCAGGAAGATCAGGAAGATCGGTACCAGGAGGCCGATGAACCAGAGCGCGGTCCCACCGCCGGGTATGCGGCCGAGCACGTCCCCCGCCGCCTCCTGGAGGATGCCGGTCACGATCCCGATGACGAGCGAGCTCACCGCCAGGACGCCGGTCATCGCCATCAGCAGCAGACCCATCAACTTGTCCTTGAGAAACGGACGCGGCGGCGCGTTCTCGAATACGCGGCTGATCCCGTTCGATAGGGCCGCGAAGATGCCGAGCCCGCTCCACACCAGGAACCCGATGCCGATGATCGTCATGCTCCCACGAGAATCGATGGCCGCATCGATCACGCCGGCGATCGTGTCGGTGTCGAGCGGCGTGCCCGCGCGGACCTGCTCGATCACGAACTCGCGGGCAGCGCCCTCGCCCAGTACGAACGACCCGAGAACGATCGAAAGCACCAGCAGCTGGAAGATCGAGAGCACCCCGAAGTACGCCATGCTGCCGGCGTACTGGAGCGCCTCGTGGGCCATGAATCCGCCGATCGCGCGACGAGAGATGCGCGGCACACGATGGCTCATGCTCCACGCATCCAGGGTCCCGACCAGGCGTTTGGCTCGCTCGATCATCGGTCCGTGCGTCGCAAGGGGCATGCCGCTTCAGATCGATTGCTACCCTTGCGCCGATGGCACGCACCGAGTCCGAGACCCTGGCCCTCGACGGTCATGAGGTCAAGATCAGCAACCCGGGCAAGATCTTCTTCGCCGATGCGGGCATCACCAAGATCGAGCTCGTTCGCTACTACCTGGCCGTCGCCGATGGCGCGCTGCTCGGCGTTCGGGATCGGCCCATGGCGCTCAAGCGCTTTGTGGACGGGGCGGGCGGGGACGCGTTCTTTCAGAAGCGAGCTCCCAAATCGGTCCCTGGGTTCGTCCGCACGGTCGAGCTGGCGTTTCCGTCAGGGCGGACCGCCGACGAGGTCGTCGTCGACAACCTCGCGGCGCTCGCCTGGGTCATCAACCTCGGGTGCATCGATCTGAATCCGCACCCGGTGCGCTCCGGAGACCTCATTCATCCAGACGAGCTGCGCGTGGACCTTGATCCCGGCCCCGGCGTGTCCTGGGCCGATGTTCGAAGCGTCGCCCTCGTGGTCCGCGAGGTGCTCGAGGAGCTGGGCTACACCGCATGGCCGAAGACATCCGGCTCTCGCGGCATTCACGTCTACGTCCGGATCTCGCCCGAATGGGCGTTCGGCGACGTTCGGCGTGCCGCCCTGGCAT
>JALZJE010000195.1 GCA_030859955.1 Chloroflexota bacterium
ATCGACGTCGGTGCCGCCTCACCCGCCTACGTGGCCCGTGACGGCATCCTGATCGGGCTCATCGGACTGGCCGATACGGTCAAGCCCGCCTCGGCGCAGGCGGTCAGCCGCCTGCAACGCGCGGGGCTCGATGTCTGGATGATCACCGGCGACCGCCGCGCCACCGCCGACGCCATCGGCGCCCAGGTGGGAATTCGCCCAGAGCGGATCCTGGCGGAGGTCATGCCAGCCGACAAAGCCGCCAAGGTGGCGGAGCTTCAGGCGGGGGGCGGAACCGTGGCCATGGTCGGCGACGGCATCAACGACGCTCCCGCGCTGGCCCAGGCGGACCTCGGCATCTCGATCGGCACCGGCGCCGACGTGGCCCTCGAGGCATCCGACATCACGCTGGTCGGCGACGACCTGGGTGGCGTGCCGACCGCGGTGCGCCTGTCGCGGGCCACCATGCGAACGATCCGCCAGAACCTCGGGTGGGCCTTCGGCTACAACATCCTCCTCATTCCGCTCGCGGCCGGGCTCCTCTTCCCGGTGGCAGGACTCCTGCTGAACCCGGCCCTCGCGGCCGGCGCCATGGCGCTCTCGAGCGTCAGCGTCGTCGCCAACTCACTGCGGCTGCGGACCTTCCGCACCGCCTGAACCGATCGAAGGGAGATCGAACGCATGACTGCCAAGGACCCGGTGTGTGGCATGGACGTCAACCAGGAGATCGCATCGGCGCAGGCCCTGACGAGCGATCACGAGGGCCAGACCTACTACTTCTGCGGGAAAGGCTGCAAGCTCGACTTCGACGAGGAGCCCGCCAGGTTCTTCGATCCGGGGTACCAGCCGAGCATGTAGCTCGCGACTCACGGGCGCGTGAGGAGCCGGGGACCGTCCGCGTCGAGCAGCATCGTCTCTTCCGTCTTCGCGCCAGCCACCGAAGGGTTCCAGGCGAACGCCATGCCGGCCCGGATGACGGTCGGATCGCCCGGAACCGCGATCCGCTCGCGACCCTGGTAGCCGATGATCCCGCCCTGATGGTGCAGCCGCCACTCGTCGGGGTGACCGGCATCGGCGTATGCGTCCCGCGCAGCTTCGAGGACATCGCCCAGTGTTCGCCCGTCTCGGGTCGTCTGGATCATCGCCGTATGGATCTGCGCGGCGGCCGCGATGCGCGCCGCAAGGTCCGCATCGGGCGGTCGCAGCTCAGCGAGGCGCGTGACCGCAACGTGGAGACCCCAGCGCTCCGCAACGATGACCAGCATGAGCCGATGCTCAACGCGGCGCTCGCCCGGCAGCGGATGCCGATAGCGACTGATGCGGTCGTCGGCGGCCGCGAGCAGCACCGGGACTCGAACGCCCTGGCCCGCCAGGGAGGCCGTCGCACTGGCCGCTACCTCGCGCTCGCGCACGCCCGGATGCACCGTTGCCAGCGCGTCCGCCGCGGCAGCGGTGGCGGCACCGGCGATCAACGACATCCGGGTCATTTCCATCTGATCGAGAACGGCGCGCATCGGCCAGAGGGCGTCCTCGAGCGCCGCGTCATCCAGCGGCGGCCCACCCGCCAGCCGCTCGGCCTCACGCGCCATGGCCCCCTCGTCGTGCCAGGGCAGCGCATGGACCTCCAGCCCCAGCCCCACGAGCTCCTCATCGGCGATGCGGGGCGCTTCGTTCACCGCGGTCAGCACCAACGCGTCGGTGCGCGTGACGAGGAGTCCGGCGACCCCGGTTTCGCTGCTGAGGACCACGTGATTCTCGCCGCCGGCCGTGGCCCACGCGAAGTTCCGCCTGGCGCTGAGCAAGGCCGCGGGCGCCCGCCGGTCGTCCAACAGGCGGCGAATGACATCCAGGCGCTCGCCGACAAGGATCGCCCGCTTCTCGTGGCTCACGAGCCTGCCACCTCTCCGGCGCCGATCGCAGGTTCGACGAGGTGGAAGCCCGCGCTACGGCCGAACATAGCCTCGTACTCGCGCTCAACGCGCTTCCGCAGCTCATCGACGGCCTCGCGCTCGACCAGGTTAACGGTGCACCCGCCGAATCCGGCACCGGTCATCCTGGCTGCGACGACGCCGCTCGTGCCGGTGGCGATCTCGACCAGCGCGTCCAGCTCCGGGGAAGTGACTTCGTACAGCTCTCGCAGTGACCGGTGGCTCTCCGCCCACAACTCGCCCAGGAGCTCGACTTGCCCCGTGTCGAGGGCCGCGACCGAGCGGCTCACCCGCTCGTTCTCGGCCACCACGTGCGTGGCGCGCCGGAGAGCGACCGGGTCGAGTTCCGCACCAAACCGGTCGAGCATGTCCATGTCGACGTCCCGCAACGAGCGAACGCCCGACACGCGGCGCGACAGTGTCTTCACTGCCGCCTCGCACTCCGCTCGGCGGGCGTTGTACTCCGACGTCCCGAGGCTCCGAGGCGAGCGGGTGTCACACACGACGAGGGCGTACTCGTAGGTGGGCAGCACCACCTCTCGAAAGTGCAGCGTCCGACAGTCCAGCAGCAGCGCGGCGTCCGGCCGGCCATGCGCGGACGCGAACTGATCCATGATTCCGGAGCGGACGCCGACGTACTCGTTCTCAGCTCGCTGGGCGGCCCTGGCCAGGTCCATCGGCTGCATCGGCGGCAGAAGCTCCGCCAGCGCCCAGGCCGCCGCCAGCTGGAACGCCGCCGATGACGAGAGTCCCGAGCCGATCGGGATTTCGGTGATCATCGCCCCGCGCAGGCCGTGAAGCACGACTCCGGACTGCTCGAGTGACCACGCCATCCCGGCGACGGTGTCGATCCATGAGTCGCGCAAGGGACCGATCTCATCGAGATCGAAGCCGTCCCGGCTGCCGTCGGCCAGCGTGAGCTCGACCCGGCGGTCGTCCGACGGAACGGCCGCGATCCAGGTCTCGAGATTGATGGCCGCGGGCAGGACAAAGCCGTCGTTGTAGTCGGTGTGCTCTCCGATGAGGTTCACCCGGCCGGGTGCGCGAACCAGGCGCGCCGCCGCCGCATCGGCATCCGGGTACGCGCGCGCCAGGGCGGCATGAAGCCGTTCGGTGTCGAGCATCAGCCCTTCTCGCTCATCGCCTCGCGCAGCCTCGCCGCGGTCTCCTCCGGCAACGTGTCGTTGATGAACGCGCCGGCTCCCGCCTCTGAGCCGGCGAGGTACTTGAGCTTGTTCTCGGTCCGATGTGGCGGGTAGAACTCGATGTGCAGGTGGTAGTCGTCTCGGTCGTCGCCGTCGGTCGGACGCTGATGAATGGCCATGATGTAGGGCAGCGAGAACCCGAAGAGCCGGTCGTAGCCGCGCAGCAGCGATCCCAGCACGACCGCCAGGTCCCTGCGCTCGGCGACGTCGAGCTCGTGAAGCCACCCCACGTGACGTCGCGGCACGAGGTGAACCTCGAACGGCCAGCGAGCGGCAAAGGGGACGCCGGCGACCCAGCCTGCATTCTCGCCCACGATGCGCCGGCCGTCCTCCAGCTCTTCCTCTTGCGCGCGGCACCACAGGCATGAGCCGTGCTCGGCTGCATGGGCTCGCGCTGCGCTTGCCTCCCGCTCGATGATCGGCGGCACGTAGGGATAGGCGTAGATCTGCCCGTGGGGATGGTTCAACGTGACGCCGATCGCCTCGCCCTTGTTCTCGAACACGAAAACGTAGTCGACCTCCGCCCGAGCACCCAGCTCGAGCGTCCGGTGCGCCCACACCGCGATGAGCCGCTCGAGGTGGGCGGGCGTGGCGTCCGCCAGCGTTGCGTCGTGCTTCGGGGTGTACACGACAACCTCGCACGCGCCAACCGACGGCCGCACCGGCATGAGCTCCGTGCCGGGGACCGATGGCTCCTCGGGACGAGGGCGGAGCGACGGGAACCGATTCTCGAAGACGGCGATCTCGAACTGCTCCCGGTCGATCTCGGTGGCCGGTGACCCGGGCCTGCTCGGGCACAGCGGGCAATAGTCCCGCGGCGGCAAAAACGTCCGATCCTGGCGGTGCGTGGCGGTGATCAGCCATTCGGCCAGGAACGGGTTCCAGCGCAGCTCAGACACCGAGGTCTCCCGAGGCCGGCATTGACTCGGGTGCGGGCGCCTCGAGCTCCGGAGGCCAGGAGTAGTAGATGAGGTAGCGCCCGTCCGGCCGCTCGACCGGCTCGATCGTCATGGTGACGAGCGGGTCATCTGGTGCCTCTGGATGCATCGTGTCAGCCACGCCACTGCGAATCGTGGCGCTATGCTCCCACAAAGCCAACGGAGGGAAGCCCCGCGTGCCGACCATGCCCGGCGTCGTTCTGCCCGGCGGCCGACGCGTCGAGCTGCGGGACTTCGAGGTACCCGAGCCGGGACCGGGACAGGTCGTCATCCGCATGCGTGCCTCGTCCATATGCGGGAGCGACCTCCGAGCCATCTACCGCCCGCTTGAACAGGGAGAGGGACCCGAGGCGTACCGCGGCGTCATTGCCGGACACGAGCCATGCGGCGAGATCGAGGCGGTCGGCCGCGGCGCTACGCGCTTCGCGCCGGGTGACCGAGTGGTCGTCTACCACATCGCCGGCTGCGGCCTGTGCGCCGACTGCCGGAGCGGCTGGATGATCTCGTGCTCCAGCGCCGCGCGTGCAGCGTACGGGTGGCAGCGCAACGGCGGCCACGCGCCCTACCTGCTGGCGGAGGAGCGAACCCTGGTCCGGCTCCCGCAGCCGCTGACCTTTCTCGACGGCGCCATGGTGGCCTGTGGCCTGGGCACGGCCTATGCGGCCTGCCGGCGCGTCGACGTATCGGGGGCCGATCGGGTGCTGGTGACCGGGCTCGGGCCGGTCGGCATCGGTGCCGCCCTGCTGTGCCGTGCCCTCGGCGCCGACGTCACCGGCGTGGAGACCATGCCCGAGCGTCGGGCGCTCGCGGAGCGGCTCGGCATCGCGGTGAGTGACGGCCACGAGGCCGACCTGGCCGACCGCACCGACGGCCGAGGGTTCGAGGTCGCCATCGAGTGTTCGGGTAACGCGGATGCGCGGGTGCTGGCGCTCGGCTCGGCACGTCCCTGGGGGCGCGTGGCATTCGTCGGCGAGGGCGGATCGATGACCTTCGACGTATCACCGACCGTCATCCACCCGCAGCTCACGCTGGTGGGCTCCTGGGTCTGCAGCCTCCCTCAGATGGAGGAGCTCGTCGAGCTCCTCGTGCGCTGGAAGCTTCACCCAGAGATCATGGTCACCGACCGATTCCCTCTCGATGAGGCCGATGCGGCGTACCGGCTCGCGGACGCCGGCCGCGCCGGGAAGGTCGCGATCACCTTTTGACGGGGCGGGGCTCCAGGATCCGATCGATCAGGCATTGGAGCATGGTGGTTGCGACCGGCCCTGACTCCGGCGCCAGCCGGAAGGTCGTGAGCACCAGCGAGCCAGCGCCCTGGTCGAACGCCCACAGCAGCGCGGCCGGTTCGTGGACCCAGCCCACGAACATGCCAGCGGTGACCTCGTCACCATGCTTCACCGGGTCGTACCCGAGCAGGACATGATCCGGAGCCACCTCTCCATACGCCGCGTCGAGCAGTGGGCGTACGGGCAACCGTGGGAACGCCTCGGGCAGAATCCAGCTGAAGCTGCTGACCCAGTCACCGTCCCACGGGCTTCGCTGTCCCGGCCATCCGGCATGCGGCAGGCGTCGCAGGTGCGCCTCGACTCGGCGTCGCGTGTCCACGTCGGCCGGCAGCGCGCTGGCTGAACGAACGAGCACGAGGACGCGTCCACCGGCCTCGGCGTAGTCCAGGAGATCGGCGCTGAGCTGGGTGGCGATCACGAGGTCGGCGTCGTCGCGACGGACAATGTGATGCCCGATGGCCTCGATGCGTTTGCGCACGCCCCAGATGTCGAGTGGGTCCTCCACGTTGACGCTGAGAGACGGCCGGCCCTCCGTCGCGTTCGGCAGAACGGCGAAGCGCACCCGACTCTCGGCTCGCGAACGCCCGGCCCCATCCCGAGCGGTGAGCGTTAACCAGGCATCGGCCGGTGTATCCACGGCCGGAGCGTCCACCTCGAGGAGGCCCAGCTCCGCGACGCCGAAGCGCGGCCATGATGCGAGGGGCATGTCGCCACTGCCCACCTCGGTCCCATCCACCTCCAGCGTCCAGCCGACCGAGCCGCCGTCCGAGCGCTCCGGGGCGTAGGAGGAAACGAAGACCTCGCCGCTGATCCGGTCACCGCCCCATACGTCAAGCCGGCTCGGGATGATGGCGACCACGTCCGGCGCGTTGATCTCCCCGAAGCGCTGGTGGTAGATCTTCGGTCCCCGCATCGGATCGAGGACGCCGTTCGCCTCCCAGTACGCGTCGCTCAGCTCGGTCACCACGTATCCGGTGATGGACGCGTGACGACGCAGCTCGGCGATCTGGAACTGGAGCGCCTCGAACTGGCACCACTGTGTCGCCTCGGCGAGGTCATCGACCGTCGGCCACATGCGGTCCAGGCCGTATCGGCGGAAGCGACGGCGGATTCCCGACGGACGGTAATAGCCCTGCCCCGTGCCGAACCACCACGGCTCGCCCCCGTGGTGCTCCACCATCCGGTCGAGCCGCGGAAGCCCCCAGCCTCCGAACTCGCTCAGGATGAGCGGCTCGTCCCCCATCGGCTCGGCGTCGCCATGAGGACTCCACAGCCACGCGGGACGGCGTGCGAAGTCGGCGATCATGTTCGTCCAGCGGACCCCGTTATCGGGTCCGAAGTAGACGTGGAAATCGGCGAGGTCCGTCCGCACGTGGAAGTTGGGCGTCTCGCCGGTTTCGCACGCCGAGTTGTCGACCACCAGGCGGGTGGGATCCAGTTGCTTGAGCCAATCGTATGTGGCGTGCAGCCACTCACGATCCCGACGTTCATAGCGAAGGCGCGTCCCCCAGTCCTCGTTGATGATCGTCCAGATGATGACCGAAGGGTGATCGCCCATCGTCTCGACCATTCGCTCCAGGGTCTCCCGCCCGCGGGCCGCCGACGCGACCGTGAAGCGCGTCCAGTTGGGCAGCTCGCACCAGACGAGAACGCCCTCCTCGTCGGCCACCTCCAGGTATGCCGGATCTGGAACCTTGATGTGGCAGCGCAGGAGGTTGAAACCGAGCTCCTTGACGCGGCGGAGCTGCTCACGCAGAAATTCGCGGGACGGTGGCGTCGAGATGGTGTCAGGGTACAGGTCCTGGTCGAGCACGCCGAGCAGGTAGACGGGACGGCCGTTGAGGGTCACGGCGCCGTCGGCGGTCGCGACCGTGCGCATCCCGAAACGCTTGCTGAGGCAGTCCTGCTCGCTCCCGGCTCGGAACACGCGCGCCTCGAGCCGGTAGAGCCGAGGGCGGTCGAGATCCCACAGCTGCGGCTCCGGGACCGCGATCGATGTCTCACCGCTTCGGGAGCCCTCATCGATAGCGACGCGCGCGCGGGAGACCTCGAGCCCCGAAGGGTCGAACACGGTCAGCTCGAGCTCATCAGCTCCTGCCGCGTTCGCCCCGGCCAGGCGCCAGCGAACGGTCGCCGACGATTCGGCGACGTCGGGCAGCACCAGGAGTGCGTCAAAATGAGCGGCGCCGACGAGCTCTGCTCTGACCGACTGCCACAGCCCGCTCTGGCTGGAGTACCAGGTCTGCTTGCCATGCGGGGCCTCCGACAGCGGCAGATCGGGCGCGTACTGCTCGGCGCTGAGCACGCGCTCCACGGCGAGGGCCGGGTACTCGGCGATGGCGTTGAGGGGGTTCTGCACCTCGATCGCGATGGAGTTCGCTTCCCCCCAGCGCACCGCCTCGTCCGGCGCCTCGAGCGCGAACGGGGTGTAGCCGCCCTCATGGCTGCCGAGCGGATGCCCGTTGAGCCAGACGGCACAGCGGTACATCACCGCGCCGAACCTGATGAGGACCGCGCCGCCCTGCCAGTCCGCCGGGACCTCGAACGTGCGGTGATACCAAGCGGTGATGATTCGATACGGGCGCGGCACCTGCGCTTCCCAGCAGCCCGGAACCACGATGGGATCCCCCTCCGGGAGCGAGGATGGGTCAAACAGCCGCTCCGTATCCGCCACGAAACGCCACTCGCCGTCGAGGTCGATCCCCGCGCGGGCCGGGTCACTCATGCTTCGCGGCGCGCCGGCTCACGGCGTCGCAATCGCAGCGCCCTCACGGTACCGGCTGCGGAGCGGCATCGGGGCCGTCCACCACCGGTTTTCCATCCTCGAAGCGCAGTTCGTCGATCCAGACCTTGCGTTCACGCAGGGTGAACTCCCACGCGTGGTACACCAGCCACAGGTCGCCGTCGCGGTCCTCGATGATCGTCTGGTGACCCGGCCCGATGGCCGTCCCCTCGGTCGACAGGATCGGGTTCTCCTCGGCATCGACGTACGGGCCGGTCAGCGAATCAGAGGTCGCATATCCGACGGCGTAGGGCGGGCCCGCGTAGTCGTTGGCCGAGAAGAACAGGTAGTAGGTGCCGTCGCGGTGATAGATCGTGGGTGCCTCCACGACACCTCCCTCCCACTCCCGGTCGTTCACGACCCCCTCCACCTCGATCTCGTCGCCGGCGAATGTGAGGCCGTCCTCGGACATCGGGCGCATGAAGAAGCGCGTCGGCATGGAGCAGCAGTTGCCGTCGTTCTTGTAGATCAGCCACAGCGAATCATCGACGTCCCGGACGATTGACGCGTCGATCGTGCCGCCAAGATCGAGCTGGCACACCAGGGGCTCGTCGCTCTCGCTCACGAATGGTCCGCCCGGCTCCGGGCTGACGGCCACGCCGACGCATTGCGCGCCCGCACCGTCCGGGCGAGTCAGGGCCGGTGCACGGGCCGTGAAGTACATCACGTAGCCCGCCGACGTCTCCGTCACCTCTGGCGCCCACGTGTTTCCGTTGGCCCAGGCGGGCAGCCGCGGCATCGCGTCACCCTGCTGCTCCCATGTCACGAGATCTTCGGACGTCGCGTATGGATAGTTGTCGGTGATGTTCGTCGTGGAGTACAGGAAGTACTGGTCGCCGGTGTCCAGGACGAACGGGTCCGGCATGTTCTCGTCGATCACCGGATTGATGAACTCGCCCTCACCCGGTGTCGGCGCCACGCTCTCCGATGGTTCTGCGCTGCCGCCTCCCGCCACCTCACTTGCCGATGCACCGGGCGTCGGCTCATCGCCGCCTTCGCCAGAGGAGGAGCACGAAACCATCAATATGGCGACGAGCGCCAGGAGGACCAGCCTCAACGGAGCTGTCATCGCTGGAACATCGCGGCGCACGGCGTCGACCGGTGGATCAGCAGGGAGATTCACTTCAGCCCTTGATGCCGGAGGAAGCCACGCTCTGCACGATGTAGCGCTGAAGGAAGAGATACAGGATCAACACCGGAATGGCGGCCACGGTGGCTCCGGCCATGACCAGCCCCGGGTCGCCGGTGTACTGGCGCTGGAGCAGTCGGAGGCCGGCGGGAAGGGTACAATTGTCATTGCACACGATCACCGGCCAGAGGTAGTCGTTCCAGAAGGCCAGAAAGGTGATGACGGCGAGAGTCGCCAGTGCCGGGCCGGCCAGCGGCAGGGCGATCGACATGAAGGTGCGCAACCGACTTGCGCCATCGACGTACGCGGCCTCCTCCAGCTCGACCGGCAGGCCGAGGAAGAATTGGCGCATGAAGAAGACGCCGAACACGCCGGCCAGCCCCGGCAGGGCGAGCGCGGGGAGCGTGTCATAGAGCCCAATGTCGGCGATGAGCTTGAACTGCGGTACCAGGAACATGACACCCGGCAGGACGAGCGTCGTGATCAGCAGCCCGAACAGGGCGTTCTTGAACGGAAAATCGATCCGGGCGAACGCGTAGGCCGACAACGACGTGATCGCGAGAGTGAGGAAGGTACCGACCGTGGAGACGATGGCGCTGTTCCGGAACCAGGTGACGAACTCCGCGCGAGCGAACAGGGCGGTGTAGTTCTCGAAGCCCGGATCGGCAGGCAAAATTCCCGGGTCGGTGAAGATCTCTGCCGAGAACTTGAGTGACGCGCTGATCACGATCACCAGCGGGAGGACGAAGAACGCGGCAATCGCGATGAGCAGCACGACAATGAGCACCCGCCCGACACCGCCCCGCCGCCCGGGGCCGGCCGCTCGTAGCTCGGTCGGCTGATCCTTCTCCAGTCCGCGGTCGAGAGTTGTTGCCATCGCGCGCCTCCTACGACCGCTCGGAGCTGAAGAGCCTGAAGTTGACGATCGAAACCACGATCATGATCGCCGCGACGATGAGCGCCATCGCCGCCGCCAGGCTGAGCTCCCGGCGCCCACCAAAGCCCGTGTTGAAGACGTGGAGCAGGACCGGGTTGGTCTCGCCGCCGAGCTCGCTCGGTGGCCCGCCACCCGTCATGAGCTGCGGCTGCCCGACGAGCTGGAACGACGCGATCACCTGGAGGGTGATGACGAGCAGGAGGATCGGCCGCAGGCTGGGCAGGGTGATCGACTTGAACTGCTGCCACTTGTTGGCACCATCGATGGAGGCCGCCTCGTACAGATCGGCGCTGATGGCCTGCATGCCGGCCAGGAGAATGATGGTGTTGAACCCGATGGTCCACCACAGCGTGGCGATGAGCAGGGTGAGCCAGGCCCAGGGATTGGTGGCGAGCCAATTGGGGCTCCAGCCGAAGGTGTCGGACATGAACAGCGTCACGAACCCGGCGTTGCCGTTGAACATCCACCACCAGGTGAGCCCGACGACCGAGACGGACAGCGTCCACGGAACGAAATAGACGGCGCGGAAGATATTACGGCCACGGATCTTCTGGTTCAGCAGAGCTGCCAGGGCCAACCCGAGACCGATCAACAGCGGCGTGCTGATGACGACGAAGATGATGGTGTTCCAGACGCTGTTCCAGAACCTCGGGAACAGGAAACTGGACGGGTCGAACAACTGTTGGTACCAGCGCAGACCCACGAACGGCCCTTCTCGGAGGGCGGTGGAGTCATGGAGGCTGATCCAGATACCAAGGAAGAACGGGAACAGGATCATGACGGAGAAGATCAGGAGATGCGGGAGAATGAACAGGTAGGGCGTGATCGGGTTCTCGCCGATGCGGCGCCGTCGATCCTTGGCCGATCCCCAGGCAAGCCGGTTGAGCAGACCACCGAGCCCACCTCTGGGGCGACCCGAGGCCGAAGCCATGGAGCTCATCTTCACGGTCCTCTCGTGATCCGCTATCCGGATAGTCGACAGGAAGGGCTGACGAGGGCGGCCGCTTCGGCCGCCCCGTCACAACGCGACAGACCTAGAAGCTGTACCGCTCCTTGTTCTGCACCAGGATCTCGGTCTGCGCCGCCGCAAATTCATCGAGGATCTCCTGGGCATCGCTGCCACCGATGACCAGGGTGGTGGCCTCACCGGCACCTTGCGGACCGAAGAGGATGTCGCCGCCGCCGGGGACGGTTGGCAGGAACTGCACCGACTCCGCGAGTGGCGCCACCTGCGCGATCAGCGGCAGGAGGCCCTCGCCAGACGCGTTCTGGAACTCATCGGACTCGCGCACCTCGTTGCGGGCCGGGATCTGACCGGCGGCGCCCCACTGGAGCGAGTTCTGGCTGAACCAGTCGATGAAGTAGTACGAGCAGGCCTTGGTGTTCTCGTCCTCCGCACCGGCGGACGTCACGGCCAGGTTGTGCGACCCACCCCAGGTTCCCTCACCGAAGATGGCGGGAATCGGGGCGACCCCGAGGTCCTCGCCAAGGGCCTCGCTGTATCGCGTCGTCTCCCAGATGCCCGACATGACCATGCCGTTCTGGCCCTGCTGGAAGGCATTGATCTCGGCGTCGCTCTCGACGACCGGCGCGTCGAGGTCGTTCGCCAGGTGAGCTAGGTACTCGGCGGCCTGGACGCCCGCCTCGCTGTTGAAGGTGACCTCGGTGAAGTCCTCGTTCGTCCACTCACCGCCGCCCTGGTAGAAGAGCGCCGCGAACTGGATCCCGGCCAGGAAGTTCCCGCCCGGTCCGCTGCCGACGACCTGGTAGCCGCTGGCATCAGTGTTCTCGCTTATGGCGGTGATGGCCTCTTCGAATGACGCCTGGTCCGTGGGCGGGCTCTCGGGATCGAGGCCGGCCTCCTCGAACAGCGCCTTGTTGTAGTAAAGGTTCATCGTGTGTGTGTCAATTGGGATGCCGATTCGCTGGTCTTTCCATTGCCCGGCATTCCAGATC
>JALZJE010000293.1 GCA_030859955.1 Chloroflexota bacterium
GTCTGGCGGTCGTACATCACCAGGTCCGAGTGGCGCAGGTTGCCGCTCACCCCGAAGTCGAGCACCTGTCCATCGACCGTGCGGTCGAAGGCGATCGCCGTGTGGCACAGCGGGCAGAAGGTGACCGCCACGGGTACGTCGGCCACGGTGTCGTTGACGATTTCGTGCCACATCAGGATCTGGATCGGATATGCACGCCACTCGTCGCCGATGCCGAGCGCAATCACCGGCTCCTGGTCCTCGAGCCAGTCGACTTCCCCGATCGGCTGAAACGTCGGCTGGTCGATGGCCGGGATCCCGTCCTTGCCTGGCCCGCCGCTGAGGAACTCGTCGAGTGGCACCTCGTGGCGGCTGAAGTCGGTCGACCAGCCTGCTTCACTCACGCTGAGCTCGCTACTGAGCGATGGTTCGGGTGACGCGCCGCTGCCCGCGCGCGGCGCAGGATCCGTGACCTCCGGACCAGCGGCGTCTTCTGGCGGCGGCGCGGCGGTGGGCGTACAGGCCGCCAGCACCACCGCACCGGCCAGGCCGACTGCCAGCGCCTGCCAATCGGGTACGTTCATGTGCCCACCCTGACCCATGGCAGCTCCGCCCCGCCGTAAGCGCCATCACATCGGCGGGGCACGACGTGGGCGATGCTGGCCGCATGCAAGTCCTGAAGCATCTGTTCGGCTCGTCGGAGCCGTGTGAGCACGTCCCCGAATCGGATTCGGTTCCGGTCGCACAGGCCAATCTATGCCAAGAGTGCGGGAGCGGCTTCAACATCCGCCTCTGCGCGACATGCGGCCATGTCGGTTGCTGCGACTCCCAGGCACGGCATGCCCCCAAGCATGCGAGCGAAACCGGTCACCCGGTGATCTACGCCACACCGCGCGGCGACGGCTTCACCTGGTGCTACTCGCACAATCGATACCTCTGAACGACGCATCGGACCGCGCCGGACGGGCGCGGTCCTTGCCCGACGCGGAACCGCCGCATCCACTCGCTGCAGAAGCGTCGGTGCCCCTAGCCTACGGAAGCGTGCGTGTACGCGGGCGTGCCATCCTCAAGTTCCCGGTGAGCGTTGACGAACGCCGTGCCGAGCACCCGCGCCACGGTGGGAAAGGCGTGGATCGTATCCGCGAGGACCGACAGGGGCGTGCGGAGCTTGATGGCCAATACGGCCTCGTGGATCGTCTCGCTCACGGCCGGGCCGGCCAGGAAGACTCCCACCAGCACGCGCTCCTTCCGATCCACGACGACGGTGGCGTGGCCCTTCGCCTCGGCCACATTGCCTTTGGCGGTCGTCGCCAGATCAACGCTGAATTCGGCGGCATCGATGCCCCGCTCCCGAGCCTCCTCGAAGGTGAGCCCCACCGAACTCGTTTCGGGGTCGGTGTAGATGGCGCGCGGGATCGCCGTATGGTCTGGTCGAACCTCATCGCCGAGCGCCAGGCGGGCCGCCATCTCGCCCTGATAGTGTGCGAGATGGGTGTGCATCTCCGGCCCGGCGACGTCGCCGGCGACGTACACGTTCTCGGCGATACCGAGGCGGTCGTCCACTTCAAGCCGCCCGTTCGCCGGCGTGACGCCGATCGCACCCAGGTTCAGCTCTTCGACCGGGTAGTCACGGCCGATCGCGAGCAGGATCTCGTGGCCCTCGACCGTCGTCCCGTCGCTCAGGTACACGACGTGCGCTCCGTCGGCGCCCGCGCCCGCGGCCATGCGCTCCGCTCGCACGTTGAGTCGGATCGTGACACCCTCAGCCTCGAGCGCCGCGGCCAACAGCTCGCTGCTCTTCGGATGATCCTTGTCGTTAATGCGCTCCTGGGAATGCACGAGCGCCACCGGGACGCCGTAGCGAGCGAAGACCTGCGACAACTCGACGCCGGTCGGGCCGGCGCCGAGGATGACGAGCGATCGCGGAAGCTCTCGGCTCGCGGTACCTTGGCGGTTCGTCCAGGGCTCGATCTCGTCGAGGCCTGGCAGGTCCGGAATGCGCGGATGCGATCCGATCGCCACGATGACCGCCCCGGCTTCGAGCTCGGACTCGTTGCCATCCCCGTGGGTGACCATCACGCGACCCGGAGCGGCGAAACGCGCCGCGCCGCGGATCACGGTGGCGCCGGTCCCCTCCAGCGATGAGACGTGTCCGCCGTCATCGGGCCAGTCGGTTCCCTCGCGGCTGATCATGTAATCGCGGAAGTCGCTGGCCTTGGCCCACGGGTAGTCGCCTCCGCCCCGGTGGACCGATGCGGCGTGCAGGAGAGCCTTGGAGGGCATGCAC
>JALZJE010000248.1 GCA_030859955.1 Chloroflexota bacterium
GGCGGCCGGCTTCGAGATCCACGATCTCCGATAACCACCAGTCGCGACCTGCGGCGCATACCGAGAAGTGCGTCAGGACGCCACAGATACGGGACGATGAGGACGTAGCATCCACTCTCACCCGTACCCCAGGGAGGAGCCGCGATGCCCCAGTTCGCCGTCAACCCGAACAGGTTCGATCCCTACAAGAACTTCAAGTTCAGAGTGAAGTGGGACGGCCGGTTCGTGGCCGGGATCACCCGCGTGAGCGCGCTGCGGCGGGCGACCGAGGTCGTCGAACATCGGGAGGGGGGCGATCCGAGCATCGCTCGGAGAAGCCCCGGCCGGACCAGGTTCGAGCCAATCGTGCTCGAGCGCGGCGTCACCCACGACACGGAGTTCGAGGACTGGGCGAACATCCTCATCGAGCTGTACAACGAGGCGGGCCAGCTGGTGATTGCCTACCGCGTCTTCCGCTGCTGGGTCTCGGAGTTCCAGCCACTCCCCGAACTCGACGCCACCACGGGCCGCGTCGCCATCCAGTCCATTACGCTCCAGCACGAGGGGTGGGACCGAGACGAGCAGGTCGCCGAGCCGGAGGAGACGTCGGCCTGACTGCCAAAGCGCCCGGTATCCGATTAGATCCGTGAACAGGTAGGTCCGGAGGGCGGTAGGCATCTACGGATTGTCGCCAGCGAGTCCAGTACCAGCGAGTACGCAGTACCTAGGCAGCCGGAGCTCCACGCGATACTGTTGGCGAGCTCGAGGGGGAACCGCTGCCGCCCACCTTCATTCGCCGTTCTCAGTATCAGGTCGCCTCTCCCTGCATGAATCAAGGCTGCCCTGAGTCGGGCCGACAGACGCAGCCGAATAGGAGGGAGATTCTGTGCCTCGCCCAAGGCGCATCCATTCGGCGGTGTCGGTCCGGTGATGCCGGCTTCAACTCCTCGGGCTGCGGTACGTGGTCGGCGGATCTCTCGGCCGTGATTGGCCCCGAAGGACCCATCACCGATGACGGTACCTACATCGTGGGTTCGGATGTCGCACCAGGTACCTGGGCGAAGCGAGGGCGGCAATGAATTCGGCTGTTATGTCGCTCGCCTGAGCGGATTCAGCGGAACGCTCGACGAGATCATCTCGAACGACATCTCAAGCGAAGGCGGCCTGGTCATCACGGTAGCGGCATCAGACGCCGGCTTCGAGACCACCGGCTGCGGCACCTGGACCAAGGTTGGCTAGCGAATCGGAGGGAGATTTCAATGTTCCAGTACAAGATCCTCACTCAGAAGGACCGGTGGTTCGGCGGGAAATTCGATCCCAATCGAGTCGAGGAGGCGCTGAACGCCTATGCGCAGGAGGGTTGGCGGCTCACTGAAGCGGTCACCGCCAGTTTTCCAGGCTTTTTCAGCGCCAATCGAGAAGAACTGATCATCATTCTGGAGCGAGAGGCCCCGACCGGATGACGCTGAGCCGATACAGCGTCGTTGGCAGCGAGCTCGACGGCGTCTTCTTCACCGAAGCCGCATCGATCGAGGGGGCTCGCGACCTCGGCCAAGTCACGGTCGAAATCGGTGGTCAGAACAAGGACATCCGTGCCGTCAAAGCCGCGCTGGCCAAAAAGGTCCATGCCCTGAGCGGAAATGCGTTGGTCAGCTTCTCGTATGGGCAGAAAAGTAACCCCTGGTATCGCTCGCTTACCGGCCTTTTCGACGCCGAACACTGGCATGGGTCCGGGCACGCTGTCCTCGCACCACCCGCACCAGCGAGCGATCGATGACGGATCCATCGCGGACACTTGAGGGGTGACCAGGACGCGTGTCTAAGACCGACGACGTCTTCGAGAAATCCGTGAATGCCATCGTGACCCGCGGATCCGGCCGTTCGGTGGCCCTTTTCGCGCTGGCGTTCCACCCCGGGCTTGGTCTCGTTCTGCCACTCGCCCTTGGCTGGTCCGTCCTGAATCTCGCTTCAATGAATCTCTTCGGATTCAGCATGGCTGCCGTGTTGAGCCTGGGTTGGCTCGGTGTCCAGCTTCAAGCCAAGGATCGGCGGCATCTTGTCGGATGGACCACGAGCCTTCGGTTACTCAACGCTGAAGAGTTCGCATGGTTGGTGGGTGAGCTGTTCCGACGCGAGGGCTGGATCGTGCGCGAGATGGGGCACCAGGACCGCGGAGACGGCAACATCGACCTCGAGCTCATCAAGGGTGCGGATCGCCGTCTCGTTAAGTGCAAGCCTGGACGTCGTGGCAGGTCGGTGTCAACGACGTTCGCGCCTTCGCCGGAACTCTCCTTCGGGAGAAACTGTCGGGCAGTCGCGGCGTATTCGTCACCTTGTCCGACTTCACTGAGCAGGCACGGGATGAGGCCGCGCGAACCGGGATGACGCTGATCGGTCGGCCGGAACTCTACCGGCGTGTCGAACAAGCTCGACGGTCCGAGCCTTGTCCCGTCTGCATCTCGCCGATGGTGCTTGACCGCTCACTTCAAGGCTGGTGGCTTCGCTGTGTAACCCCGCGCTGCAAGGGAAAGAGAGACCTCGGGCGTGAGCCCGGACGTGTCATCGATCTGCTCACGCAGGCTCCCGCCCTCACTCCCAACCAGCCGGCGGCGGACTGAGAGCCACCGGTCAGTCAGGCGGTGGTGGGGGCCATGGCAGCTGACCGATGCGTGCGTCGGCGGCTATTTGCGCGCGTCAGTCGCCGATCGCGAAAAACGGCGTAGGCCTTCCAGAATGTGGCGTGATCCAAGTCAAGGATCGCGTCGGCCAGGAGGGCAGCATCCTTGATTCGTCCGCCGCGGAAATGGTCATCAGCTTCGGCGTGCGCATCTTCGAGCCGTCGGATCAATCTGGGATGAAGGACGGGCAGCGTCAGCCGCTCGGCCTCTTTGGTCTCCAATTTCAGAACACCCCCGCCGTACGCCCGCCCCTCGATTTCGGCACTTAGCAGCGTCAGAGAACTCGCCATCGCCACAGCAAGCGCCTCGACTGATGGTGCTGGGTGTTTCAGCGCGATCCCATGAAGAAGGTTCGAGTTCCGGGCACCATGACGGTTCACCACGACCCTCGGTCCGTGGTGCGACATGTACGGCATGAACGCCTGTGCTGGCGCCCTGGGCAGTGGGACCGCATACCAGCGCTTTCGAGAGCGAGGCTTATATTTCTGCGAGATCCCGATCGACTCCCCATGCGCCAGGTATGCCAGCACAGAAGCACTGAGCGGCGCGTCCGCGTTCAGGTTCAGGAGCAGCTGCACTTCCCCGTCCCTCGTTTCCAGACCAGGAATGTCACTCGGCCTCCTGACCGTCGGCGTCAGGACCGATGATGGAAGTCCCAGCGCCACTGCTCGCTCTGGGCTAAGGACGAAATAGTCGTTGGCGCCCGACACGAAACCGATGTCGACGGAAGCGATCGCACCCAATCTCTGCAGACGGTGCTGTGAGAACGCCTCAAGGTAGACCCGGCCGGCAACCAGATCGACCGCACCACTCCACCGAGCGTCGACGCCGCGAACCTGGTCCACTGCTGGCACGAGATCGATCTCAGTCAGTGCAACCTCGTCGCGCAACCGAATGACCCGGAGGCCCAATTCATCGTCCTGGGATGCGAGCAGAAGCACCGCATCGACCTGGGCATCGGCAAAGACCATCTCGTCGAAGGCGACCACCACAACCGAGGAGAAGCGGCGCATGAGGAACTCACGGACGGGGCCGCCGTAATCAGTATGGAGGAGCTCTGCCGGGAGGACGAGCGCGAGCCGACCTGCAGGCTTGAGAAAGCCCGACGCATGAATGACGAAGTGTGCCCATGACGAGGCGAGGTTCGTGAGGTCGACGCCCTGGGCCGTCGAGCGAGCGAGGCCCTTGGCCCGGTCGGCACCGATGAAGCCGTGATACCTGATGTATGGAGGGTTGCCGACCGCCGCATCCACCGGCTCAACCTCATTCGGCTCCAGGTCGAAGAAATCAAGAGTGCGAATGTCGGCGGATGGTGCCAGTGCCATAGACTTCTGCGTTTCCGACGGCTCACGCTCGACACCAATGAGCTGGGGACCGGGCTCTGCGAGGCCGAGTTGCGCGAATCGCGATCCCAACGCCGTGACGAACGCGCCATCTCCGCAGGACGGCTCGAGAATGCGGTCGCCAGACGATCGGAGCGCCCAAGAAGCCAGGAAGGTTGTCAGTTCCGATGGGGTATAGAACGCACCTCGTGCCTTGACCTCGTCTGGCGATTCTGCGGTCAAGGGGGTCATATCGGCATCCTAGGGCGTGAGGGCGGCGACTGCTTACGCTATCGTCCAGCCCGATCGCGACAGCTCCCGTGTCGGAATTCCTACCGCGATTTAGCGGTCAACCTTCGTCTGCGGCCTCCTCAGCGGTCTCCTTGGCGGCGACTGCGAGCCCTTCTGCCTCCGGCGCAGGCACCAGCGGAGGCTTCTGAGCGAGCGCGACGATGTCCTGACAGGCGCGATAAAGCACTCGGTCCATGCTGAGCTCGGCCGGTACCGGCATCGGTTTGTAGGAAGTCGGATCCCCATCGAGTTGCGGGCCGAAGCAGAACAGACC
>JALZJE010000033.1 GCA_030859955.1 Chloroflexota bacterium
GTTCCAAGCACACGCCGATGAAGTCGATGAACATGACCTCCACAATCGGACGCCAGCCGCTCATGGCCAGGCCCACGGCCATGCCCGTAAAGCCCATCTCGGAGATTGGTGTGTCGCGGACACGCCACTCGCCGAAGTCCCGAAAGAGGCGCCGGCTCGCGCCGAAGGTGCCGCCCGAATAGCCGACATCCTCGCCCAGCAACAGAATGCGGTCATTGCGCGCCATTTCGGCCCCCATGGTGGCCGCGATCAGCTCGCTGACGTTGGCGGTGGCCCGCAGGCTCATCAGACCGCACCGGCAAATACGTCATCAAACGCGCGCGCAACGTCCGGCTCAGAGCCGGCCCGGACCACCGCAAGGAGCTCCGCCATCTCGGCGGTCGCCGCGACGACCACCTCGGACAGGGCACCGGGGTCTTCGCCGTCCCGCTCGATCAGGCGAGCGCGGGTTTTCGCCAGCGGGTCGCCGGAATGGAGCATCTCGTCGCGTGCCCGCTTCGGACGGTAATGGTCCAGGTCGCCTTCGTAGTGACCACGGAAGCGATGACACGACGCCTCGAGCAGGGCCGGCCCGCCTCCACTCCTGGCGTGCTCCGCGGCCTCGGCAAACGCTGCGGCAACTACCTCGACGTCGGTCCCGTCGACGCGTCGGCCCCACGCGCCATACGCGACGGCGCGCGCGGCAATGCCGGGAGCGGCGATGGCCTCAGTGGCCGGAACCGATATGGCGTAGTCGTTGTTCTCGACCAGCACCACCAGCGGGAGGTGCCAGATAGCGGCCATGTTCATCGTCTCGTGGAACTGCCCGGTGTTCGTCCCTCCATCTCCGGTGATCCCGACCCCGATGTCCGTCGTGCCCTCCAAACGTGCGGCGTACGCGTGGCCCAGAGCGACTGGGAGTGAGGAGCCCACGATCCCGGTCGTAGAGAAACGATGTTCCATGTCGAACAGGTGGACGTGCCCGCCCTTGCCTCCCGCCAGGCCATCGGCCTTCTCGTAGATCTCGGCCAGCAGCGGTAGCAGCGCCACGCCTTTCGCGATGGCATGCAGATGAGGCCGATGGGTGCTTACCATCCAGTCCCCCGGCCTCAGTGCGCCGACCATGCCGGCCGCAATCGCCTCCTGGCCGTTGGCAAGGTGAAGCTCGCCACGCAACTCACCCGTGCCGATGCCCGCCGCGCATGCGTCCTCAAAGGCACGCATGCGGACCATCAGTCTGTAGTGATCGGCGAGGGTTGGTGTCATCAGTTTGGAGTGTGCACCCTTGGGCAGAGGTCTTCCGGCCCTACCGGCAAACGCGCGGGCGGGGCCGGACGAGAAGTTATTCGATCGGGATCTCGCGGTAACGCGCCGCGACGTCCACGCCCTGGCTTCGGCGATAGGCAACCGCAGCCAGGTACCAGAGGGCACCGATCGCGATCACCACGAATGCGCCGGCCACGGCGAACCCACGATCGAGGGTGAAGACCTCATCCTGCGTCAGCCGATACACGGCGAACAGGCTGAACACGGCGCCCACTGCGCCGGTGATGGTCAGCAGGGGGATGCCCGCGACACGCTTGGCAATCGGAGAGTTCTCGAACTGCTCCCTGCGCACGAACGGAAAGATGGTGCCCCACACGCACACCACGGCGAAGCTGAGGGCAAAGGCGAAGAACCCCGATACGATCGTCAGGGCGGTCGTGAAGGCGTACATCGCAAGTACGATGACTGCTACCACCGCCGTCACTGCAATCGCCCAGTGCGGCGAGTGGTAGCGGTCGTTGACGTCGGCAAGCTTGGACGGCGCCATGCCGTCAATCCCCCACGCGAGCAGGGCGCGCGTGGCATAGGGCACGACCGTCCCGCCCACGAAGAGAGCGATCGCGACGACCCACACGCCAGTCAGGATGGACAGGATCCCGCTACCGCCGAGGATGCCAGTGAAGACAGGAACGAACGGCGGTGCATCGAGCGGCACACCCGCCGACGCGGCCAGCAAGAAGTCGTTCCCGAACGCCGACCGGTACAGCAACATCAGGACGACAAACACCATGCCGGTGATGACCTGCGCGCTGACCATCCCGACCAGCATGCCCCGCTGAACGTTCTTCACCTCGCCGGAGAAGGCCGTGGCCGTGATCGCAAACCAGATGGAGAATGCCGGCCACAGGACGAAGTTCAGGGTGGCCATCAAGTCGAATGGTGCCGCCGGCAGCGTTCCCGCCGCAGTGCCGTCGGCAATGACCTGGTCATACGCGCCCGACCCGGCGATGCCGTCAAAGGCGGCCTTGAAGTCGAGCGCACCGATCGCGCCGAGGGCCAGCACCACCGCCGTGATCGCGAGGCTCGCCATCGCTAGCAATGCGCCCCAGCGCTGCCATCGGAAGTACACCGCGGCGCCGCGCCAGTGGAGATAGGACATGGTGACGATCAGAAATAGACCGCCTGCGAAGATGCCCGCCGGGGTCCCGAACCAATTGGCCACTTCGAGCAGCTGCTGGCTGCCCGTGACGGTCGCCAGCCCGGCCAGCGTGGGGCTGAGCGCGAACTGAGCGAAGAACGCGCCATTCAGTCCGAGGTAGAACATCTGCCAGAAGGCGAACGAGAAGCTCAGCGCGAAGCCAACGAGCGGGTGGAGCGTGCGCGAGAGAAAGACATACTCGCCGCCCGAGCGTGGATACATGCTGGCGAACAACGCATAGGTGCCGCCGATGCCGAACGCGCCCACGATGGCGATCAGCGTGGCGAGCTCCATCGACGCACCGGGGTACGCCGACCAGGACAGGATGGTGAAGACGATGTACGAGAGTGCAATCGTCGTGAATCCGAAGAAGAACACGTCCGTAGTCCGGACCTGTCGTACGAGCCCTGAGCTGGCGCGCGTGAACACGCCACGTGAAGTTGGTTGCGCGGTGGACACAGACCCGCCCTCCTCCTTTGCTAACCGGTGAGCAATTTGACGTCGTTGAGCCCCCGCGTTCGATCCAGGTCAACGATCAGTCCGTCAAGAACACCCTCCCCGTACTCGCTCCCTGGGTTCGCGATGGTTACCCCGGCCAACTTGCGGATTCCCTTCGACTCATGGATGTGGCCATGCAGGCCGATCAGCGGCTGATACCGCTCGATGGCGTCCCGCGTTGCGGTGCTGCCGACGCTGATCATTTCGACCCCGCTGGCGTTGAGCCTGGGTCTGAGATAGTCGTCGAGCTTCGGCGCAAGGTCGAGGCCGCTGCCGAGGGGCGGCACGTGCAGGCTGAAGATGGTCCGCGCCGGATCGCGAACAGTGGACGCGACCGCATCGATTTTCGCGCCGAGCTCTTCCTCCGAGATGTCGCGTGGGCAGGCCCAAGGGGTGGGGTTGCCCCACCCCATGCCGAGGAGCTGGAAACCATCGTCGAGGTCGATCACCCGGCCGTTCGGATCCTCGATGACCTCCGACGTGGCCAGGACCTCGTCGACCTCCACGATGTCGTCGTTGGCGCCCGAAACGAAGACGCGCACGCCCGAGCCGGTGAGTTTCTCGTCCGCCTCGGCGACCCACTCGCGAACGCGCTGCAGTACCAGCGTTCGGAACAACCCGTCGATGCGGGACTGGTCGCCTTCGTGCCACGCGTATTCTTCAGGACTCATGTCGACCGCGTACTGACCCGCATCGGCGATCCAGGTGCGGAGCCTGGTGGATTCCTGGTCGGTCGTGACGGTGCGCGCCACGCCCATGAACGTGGCCGTTCGGGTGCCCTTCGGACCCTCCACCAGCGGCACGACGAACTTGCCGGTGATGTCGCCACCCACGATGATCACGTCTGCGCCGTAGAAGGCGCCGGCGTTCAGGAACTTCTTCCAGCACTTCCGAGACGCGTGTATGTCGGAGCAGAAGAAGATGCGCACGGTCGAGGCGGGTCCTCCGGTAGTGGGTCCTTGCGCGTCAGCCTATCGGACGATAGGCTGGTTCGGCACACCGTAGTCGTGGCGGATCGTTGTTGTCAAGGGCCACACGCCGATGACTCCTGAGGCAGTCGCAGCCGAGGCCGTGGAGATTCAGCGCCTCTGCGACGAGCAGGAGATCACCGTCCGGCTGATTGGATCTTTGGCCATTGCGGCCCGGTGCCCGACGCATCGCTCGCTCATGCCTGCCCTCGGCCGGCGGGAGCCGCGCGACATCGACCTCGTGACATACTCAAGTCACGAGCAATCCCTGCATGACCTCCTTGACCGGCGTGGCTACCTGCTCCACCCGTCGGTCAGCCACAGTCGCGAGTGGGGTGTGAAACGGCTTATCTACACGCACCAATCGCACGACGGCAAGGTTGACGTCTTCCTCGACCAGTTGGTCATGGCACACACGATCGACTTCATCGGGCGCCTTGACGGCGACAGCGTGACCGTGTCCCTGGCCGATCTGCTCCTGTCTAAGTTGCAGATTTATCGGATCACCTCGAACGATCTTATCGACCTGACGGTTCTTCTCGCCGAGGTCGACGTAGGCTCCGGTCCGGGCGACATCGATCTTGGCCGCGTGCGTGAAGTTCTTGGGGCTGACTGGGGATTTTCTCATGGCGCCGAGCTCAACTTGGCACGGCTGATCGAGGTCGCCGGGAGCACACCAGCCCTGGATCCGACGATCGCGGCAAGGGTTCAGGCCCGTGCGAACAGGTTGTTGGACGAAATCGAATCGGCACCGAAGTCGCTGCGATGGCGCCTCAGGTCTCGGATCGGCGAGCGTACCCCCTGGTACGAGCATGTCGACGATGTTGATGTCTGACGGGAGCCGCCTCGCACGGCTGACGACGAGGGAGCGGATCTTGTACGAGGCCGCTGCCCTCTTTGCTAGGCAGGGCTACCACGGCACGACGACGCGAGAGATCGCGGAGGCCGTCGGCGTCAGACAGCCGTCGCTCTTCCATCACTTTCGAAGCAAGAAGAGCATTGTCGAGGCGATCCTCGATTGGGACCTGGACATCGCACTGCCGAGGGTCCGCGCTATCGCGGCGCGTTCCGATTCGGCCGCCGTCCGCCTATTCATGTACCTCCACGCCGACGTGACTCATCTCGCCTCGGCCCCATACAACCTGAGCGGCGTCTACACAGAAGAGGTCATCGCGGCGTCGGACTTCGCGCCGTGGGCGAGCCGACGCGACGAGCTGCACGACATCGTCGAGGGAATCGTTCGGGAGGGGATGGCAAGCGACGAGTTCGTTCACATGGATTCGAATATCATTCGCCACGCCCTCGGGGGCATCCTGGTGCGGGTGCTAACGATCCACAGTGGTGGCCGCGGAACGATCGACGCGCTGGCCGAGAACATCGCGCGCCTCATGGTGCGCGCCGTGCTGGTCGATCCCACTCAGCTTGAGGCCGTGGCCCTACGCGCCATCGCTCCGGCCGGCTGACCCGCATCCGCTGGCGGCAAAGCCCGGTCCAACGCGCGGAATGAGAGCGGATCACTCGATGCTCTACGCTCCCCCGCCCACCCGAGCTACAGCGCACCAGAGATAGTCCGAAGTCATGAGTTAGATCAGGGCCTGATCAAGAATCATCGACGTGCTCGATGCAGACGACCGTGCCAAGCCGCCGCACCCCGACGGCAGACTGCGGCCAAGCTGGGCGCTTCCTGATCAGCCGCACTTCTGTCGAGTCCGCCACGACGAGCATCTGATTAGGTGTCTGCAGCTCACGTTGAGATCGGCGGGGCCTCCGAGCATCTGACTCTCAACCGATGGTGTGGCGAGCACCTTACTCATTTGCCCCAACATGCTGTGCTGGCCGATCGGCACACCACACCATCTTGTGGTGGCGCGCCCGGAGGGATTCGAACCCCCGACCTGCTGATCCGAAGTCCGATGCCCGCGGGAGCCGCCTGCCTCCCCTATCTCGTGCTCAGCCGAGCCGCCCGAACGGCTCGGTCTGGGTTGGATTCCGGGTGAGTATGGTGCTCGCTTCCCGGAGGAGTCTGATGCCCACGCTCGCTGCGGTAAGAGTCAGATGCCCTCGCGATCGTCGAGTGTCTGATGCCCGCGGCCGCGCACGTCGGCAGGGACAGTCTACCGCGACTGGGAAAGGGTTCCGTGCCTACCACGCTGGGCGACGTCGGACCGACGGCACCGGTCGACGAGGAGTTCCAGCTCGCCCGAACGACTCGGGGCCCCGCTGACTCGCTTTGGCGATCGTCACGCGTCGGCATCCACCTGGTTGCCGGAAGCCTGTAGCCATGGCCATCGGCGGGCCGTCTTTTTCCCGGAACGCTGATCGAATGGTGGATTGGTACCGCATACCGGATTCGCGACACACGAGTGTGACGCTTGGGCCAAGGGCGCCGTACGGGGCAGGGCCGCCTACACGCTGGCTTCTGAGGGCCCGGCTAAGGGGTCAACGAAGGGGTCAGTTAGGCTACGTCTGATTCAAGGCGGATTGGCCCGCACCAGCATCACCTTTCGCCAGCAGTCTAGGCTGATGCCTCCTCGATGCTGGCACAGGCTCGGGCGCGCATTCAGGAGAACCGGTGGAGCTCATCAACTGCAAGAGCTGCAACTTGCCCATCCCAGCGCGTGCCACTGTGTGCTGGCGCTGTGATTACCCGGTCATCTATTCGCTGGCGGTCCCGGTTCGATCCGATGCCGGGCTGTCCGAGCTGGCCCAGGGTGTCGTAG
>JALZJE010000038.1 GCA_030859955.1 Chloroflexota bacterium
CTTCGAGGCATTCAGTGCCGGGACCGAGGCGACGCGGGTGCGACCCGAGGCCATCGCGGTGATGGACGAGATCGGGATCGATATCTCCGGGCACACGAGCAAAACCCTGGAGCCGTTCCTTGGCGAGGCGTTCAGCTGGCTGATCACGGTCTGCGACCAGGCAAAGGAGTCGTGCCCGACCATTCCCGGGGTGAAGCAGCAGGTCCACTGGAGCATCGACGATCCGTCCGCGGTCGAAGGCACCGAGGAAGAGCGCCGAGAGGCGTTTCGAGGGGCGCGCGACATCCTGCGCGATCGGATTCACATGTTCGTGCTGGCCGCGAGCCGCGACGACCTCCCCCAGCCAGCGGGCCAGCGCATCGGCGGCGACACCGGCTGATACGCTGCGCGACGTGAGCCGCCGCGTCGCCGTCTGCCCGCATTGCGCGACCTCCGATGAGCAACCGCTCCTCTGCGACCGGTGCGGCTGGCGCTGGTACGCCAACCCGAAACCGGCAGCGGCCGTTCTGCTCGAGCGAAACGCCGGCAGCACCGACCCCGAGATCCTGCTCCTGCGACGGGCCGTCGAGCCGGGCCTCGGCGACTGGGATCTGCCGGCCGGCTACCTCGACCCAGGCGAATCCTTCGAGGACGCGGCGCGGCGCGAAACGCTCGAGGAGGCCGGCGTCGGGGTGGAGCTCGTCGCGCTGGCGGGGGTGTACCACTCACCGCAGGCCAACGCGGTGACCGTCGTCTACCGCGCGCGTGCCACCGATGCCCTCGCCACGGTGATCACCGACTTCGAATCCAGCGACCACGCCTGGGTCGCGCGCTCGGCACTGGGCGACTGGCTTCCGCGCATTGCCTTCACGTCGATGGCATCGGCCATCGCCGATTGGGCCGGTGGGAGGCTCGGCGTGCCACGACCGGACGATCCCTGAGGCTGCGCTACACTCACGCCGATCCAAGGACCCGACAGGAGACCGATGCCCGACTCCCCCGTCACGGTGGCCGTCACCGGTGCCGCAGGCCAGATCGGCTATGCGCTCCTCTTTCGCATCGCCTCGGGCCAGATGTTCGGACCCGACACGCCGGTGCGACTTCGGCTGCTTGAGCTCGACGCCGCGCTCTCCGCGCTCGAAGGCGTTCGCATGGAGCTCGATGACTGCGCCTTTCCACTCCTCGACAGCGTGGTCTCCACCTCCGATACCGATGGGGCCTTCCGTGGCGCGAACTGGTCGCTCCTGGTCGGTGCGGTCCCACGCCGGGAAGGGATGGAACGCAAGGACCTGCTGAACATCAACGGCGGCATCTTCACCGGGCAGGGCGAGGCGATCGCTCGCAACGCGGCCGATGACTGCCGTGTCCTCGTGGTCGGCAACCCGTGCAACACGAACGCGCTCATCGGCTCGACCGCGGCTGCCCGCCACGGCATGCCGAAGGACCGATGGTTCGCGATGACGATGCTTGACGAGAGTCGCGGCCGCTCGCAGCTCGCATCGAAGGCGGGCACCCCTGTTGCGGAGGTGCAGGACCTTGCCATCTGGGGCAACCACTCCTCCACCCAGTTTCCGGACGCGTGGCATGCGACGATCGGCGGTCGGCCCGCGCCGGAGGTGATCGGTGACGAGGACTGGCTGCGTGGCGAGTTCATCGCAAGTGTTCAGCAACGCGGCGCCGCGATCATCAAGGCGCGCGGGCAGTCGAGCGCGGCGAGCGCGGCGAATGCCGTGATCGACACGGTGCGAAACCTCGCGCGACCAACGGGTGAGACCTTCAGCGCCGCGATTCCAGCGCCCGCGATGGATGGTTACGACGTGGCCGAGGGCCTGGTATTCGGTTATCCGTTGCGCGCGACCGGCGCCAAATCGGTCGAGGTGGTCCAGGGCATCGAACACGACCGGTTCGCGCGCTCGAAGATCGAAGCAACGACCAATGAGCTGCTCGAGGAACGGGGCGCGGTGCAGGAGCTGCTGGCGTGAGCACCGACGCCGCGACCCGGATCGGCGCCGCATCGCTGCGGATCGGCGATCAGCAGTTGGACCTGCCGATCGTGGATGGCACCGAGGGCGACAGCGCTCTCGACATCAGGAGCCTCCGCAGCACGACGGGCCTCATCACGCTCGACCCGGGATATGGCAATACCGGAGCCTGCACGAGCGCCATCACCTATCTCGATGGCGAGAACGGCGTCCTCCGCTATCGCGGATACCCGATCGAGGACCTGGCCGAGCACTCGACGTTCCTCGAGGTCGCCTACCTGCTCATCTGGGGCGACCTGCCGAGTCGCGATCAGCTCGATCGGTTCGTCGCGGAGGTGACCCACCACACCCTGATCCGCGAGGAGATGCGCCACTTCTTCGACTCGTTCCCCGCGGATGCGCACCCGATGGCGGTCCTGGCGTCCGGCACGGTGGGCATGAGCAACTTCTACCCCGACAGCCAGAACATCTTCGATCCCGATGCGGTCGAGGTCACCA
>JALZJE010000055.1 GCA_030859955.1 Chloroflexota bacterium
CATCCTCCTGGTCGTCGACGACCTGGAGGCTGCGATCGGCTTCTTTGCCGCCCTTGGTCTGGAGCTCGAGACGCCCGTGCCCATCATCGTCCGGCCTCAGGCGTCCCCGACGCTCCCAAATTCCGCGTTCGACGAGGCCTGCGACCGCCACGGGATCACGTTCCATCGGGCATCGATATGGACCGCCCGGATCCGCGAGCGCTACGGCCTGTGATGCACGTGAGCAAGAAAGGGCTACCGGTTGGCCGGTTTTCGTCGTGCACTCCAGGGCCAACCCCATGCGGTGCCGCATACGCCCCTATCAAGTTCTACCCAGGTGGCGGACGGCCCGCATCTAATGAGTATTCTCCAGCACATGGGCAGGAGAAATTATCTGATCGAAGGCCTTTCCGGCACCGGCAAGACTTCCGTGTGCGATGAACTGCAGCGGCGCGGCCACCACGCCATTCATGGCGACCGCGAGCTGGCTTACCGAGGCGATCCGGAAACTGGTGAATCGATGGAAGGCTTCGGCCACGAGCACCACATCTGGGATGTAGAGAAGGTGAGATCCCTGGTCGCCGACCGGAGTCATGCGGCTGCATTCCTTTGTGGTGGCTCACGCAACTTCTCGAAATTCATTCACCTGTTCGACGCCGTCTTTGTCCTCGAAGTCGACCTTCCGACGCTGCATCGGCGGCTTGACGAGCGACCTGACGACGAATGGGGCGGCGGAGTGCCGACGGAACGTGAACTCATCGTGCGATGGCATCAGACGAAGGAAGACGTCCCGGAGAACGGCATCGTCATCGACGCGACCGCACCTATCGAGCACGTTGTCGACGAGATCCTTCGTCGATGCTAGAACGTTTCGTCGATGCTAGAACGTTGCGCCGATTCTCAATCGTTGGGCTCGGCGGCGGAACAGCATCGTCTCGTACAGCCGTCGTCCCAACAGGTGGACGCCGACATCTCGAATCTCGTCAATCCAGAAGCGAAAGACCTCCTTGTCGGGCGTCGTCCAGTCGAAGCCGCCGTCCGGCCCGACGATGTAGCCGTCGAGTGAGACGCCCATGGAATAGGTCACGCTGCACATCAGAAGTCCTCCTCGGTAGGGGTTCTCGGACCCCGATGAATCCGCTTGCGGTCGGGACCAGTCAATCGCTCCTCATTCGGACAAACGAAGCCGCCGACGGGGCAAAGCGGAGCGAATGCAGCGCCTCTCCGAGATACAACGTGCGGCCTTCGGCCGCGGCCGGAAACATCAGGCGCTTTGGCCGATATAGCTGCGCGAATGCCAGAGTCCGCGCTTGAAATAGGTGCTCACCGGCTTCGAACAGGATCGATGGACGTGCCTTGCCAGCGAAGTCCAGAACACCAGGAACGACGAGGACGACCCTCGGGGCCGAGGGGTCGACCTGCCGGGCTACGGCGCGACCGCGCGCAAGGCCGTCCGCGCCGCCGTCCACAGCAACCTTGCGGACACGAAATTCGCCGTCGCCATCTTCGAACATGACGAATGGCTCGAGACGGCCATCATCTTCGAGCAGGCGGGTGGCAAGATCGCGCGCGGATCGCAATAGGTCCCCGAGCTCGTCATCCAGGTCCATGCAGGGGGCCGATACCTCCGCGACCTTCGGCGCCGTGGATGGCAGATCCCAGGGGTCGCGTTCGTACACGCTCCAATCGCGCGCGTTCAGCCAGGCGACCAGTACGATCAGGATCCCCGGCGCGAAGAGTAGCCAGCCCAGCCCAGACGTGACTGCAAGGATCGCGATGGCCCCTGCTACGACCGCTGCCACCCGCCAATCGCTCACCCGCACCTCCCAATGGGAACCAACCGGGCCGTCACTCCGGCCATGCGGTGGAATGACCAAAAGCAGCGGTCCACCGATGCCCTCCGATCAGTCGATGAGGTCCTTCAGTTGCGATGCCACGGTGGCTGAGATGGCGCTCGTGCCGCCCAGGATGACCACCCGATCCACCCCCAGCCGCAGGAGCTCCGATCGCACGACGGCCGGAATGGAGTCGCGAGTGACCAGCAGCATCGGTCCTCCCGCGATGGCGGCAGCCGGACCGCCCCCGAGCGCATCCGGAAAGTTGGTGCCGACGGCCACATACGCCACTCGAGCCGATGGGAATGTCGCCTTGGATACCGCAACGGCGGTCTCGTACCGATTGGCGCCGGCGCGACGCGTCACGGAGCCGGTCGTATACCGATCGAGGGCTGTGGCGGTCGCAGACGACACGACGGACGTTCCGCCGAGGATCACGATTCGCCGGGGCTTCAAGCGCTCGAGTTCGCGCGCAATCGGACCAGGAATGCCATACGGGCTGACGAGGAGCAGCGGACCCTTCCCGCGAGCCGCGGCTGGAACGCCGGCCAGCGCATCCGGGAAGTTCGCGCCGGTGGCCACGTACGCGACCGGGACACCCGTGGCGAAGGTGGCCGACAACCTGGCCGACGTGTCATACCGATCGGCGCCAGCGATGCGCGTCACGGGAGCCACCGAGGCCAGCGTTGACGCGACGGCCGAGGAGACCGCGCTTGTCCCGCCGAGCACGATGATCTTCTTCGGCTTCAGCCGCTTCAGCTCACTCATGGTTACCGCCGGAACTGAGCCTCGCGTGACGAGCAGTACCGGTCCTCGATCGCGTGCCGCCAGCGGTCCGGCTGACAGCGCATCGGGGAAGCTCGCGCCTGTCGCGACATACGCAACGCCCGCGCCAGGGGCGAACGTCGCCGCGGACACGGCCGCAGCGGTCCCATAGCGATCGGCTCCGGCGATGCGTTGGGCTCTCGCCAGGACGGTCACGGGACGGGTCGTCGTCTTCGTGACCCCTGTGACATCGGTGAATCGGACCGCGAGCCCGTACGTGCCAGGCACACCAGCGGAGCAGCGAGCAGTGGCCGAATCTTGGGCAAGTCGAGGATCAAGCGAACCCGAACCGCACGACATCGAGCCGACCGCGGTCGTCGTGGAGTCGGCGGTGGCGGTCGTCGTTCCGCTTGGCGCGAGGCTAAAGGCGTAGCCCATCGGCACTCCCGCTGCAACGTGGCCGCTGACGTTCAGATCATCCCCCTCCACGACCGATTGCCCGGCATCCACCACGGGCAGCGACATCGGCTCCACGACGTCCACCGTGACCTGTGACCACCCGCGTGCGTCGCCGTCTTCGAGATGCAGTTGCAACATGACCGCGATCTGGCCGGGGACAGCAGAGGTCCGAGTCAGTCCGGGGCACGTACCGTCGGACACCGTCTGGAACACCTCTTCAAAGTCACTGTCCGCCTGGCCGGGCATCGTGATCCCGATGCGACATGTGGCTCCATCCGGCATGCCGGTTATCTCAGGAACGAGAGGGGCCGGCTGCCCGGTGAGCGCGTAACGAGGGGTCATCGCTTCTGGGAACGTAATGGAGGGCAGATTGCTCGAGAACCCTCCTCCGGCCGCAGTCGGCGACCAGGTGAGGGGCGTCGAGACCCCTCCACCCAGCACGACTCCGACCGTCTCGTCCACGCGGCTTGCCGCCATCCCGAATACGCTCATCATCTCCGTAGCGAGCGCCCCCGCACGGAATGGCTCGGGCCGCAGATCTGGCAGTGTCAGCTGCCAGGGCGGACAGGTGTCGCGTGCAAGTGGCCGAACCTCGATGACATTGTTCCACTCACCAAAGACAGCGTAGCTGCAACCCTCGGTGGCGCCGGAGGGGACGGCGAAGGTGAGCGGCACGCCAAACGAAGCCGAGTTCGCGCCGAGGAAGTCGATCGGCGCCCACGAAAGGTGCGGGAAGGTGGATGAGAATGGCTGATGGCTACCTCCCGTTTCCATCGCGAGGGTCACATCCACGGGACCAAGGCTGAGACCGTCGACGTCGTCGGGACCGACGTAGCCATGGCCGGTCGCATGGACATAGAGCGTGCCCAGGGACGGCGTCGGCGGCATCACGAAGGTCCACGGCACGCACGCGTCGCCGCCACGCTGAGTAATCGACATCAAAGCGTCGGATGGGAGCGCCTGGATCGACGAGGCGCACTCCACGCGCTCGACACCCGACGGGAGCATCTGAATGGTCACCGTGTCGCCGACTCTGACCTTTGACGGGTGGCGCAGGATCGTCGTCGAGGCCGGGCGATGCCACGAGACGTCGAGCTGGAAGCCCGGCCCCGCAGCAGCGGCTGGCTCCGTTCCGATCAACGGCGACGATGCGACTGCGAGCAGCAGAACAGCAGTCGGCAAGCGGCCAACCCGGGCTTGAATCATTCGTGGTTCCCCCTCGCGTCCAGGCGACGTCAGCAGCGCCACTCCGCCGGCTGCCCCGAATTATCCGTTTCCGGCGGGAGCGGTCAATCAGTACTTTGAGACATCGTCACGGTGTCGCGACGTGCCGTGGCACGCCGATGGGATAGAGATGGCCGCAAGGAGCGTAATGAGTCGACCGTCGTCATCCTCGAACCCCGCTGATTCGGGAGCCCAGGCGTGCTCTGAGTCCGGGCCGGCCGCGGCTGTCAGCGATTATGTCGTT
>JALZJE010000085.1 GCA_030859955.1 Chloroflexota bacterium
TCCCTATAGCGCGCGATGTCCTCGATCGGAATCCAGCGCTCCTCGCCGGCGACGCGGATCCGAACCGCCCGCCGCGCACCCTCCAGCTCAACCAGCGACGCGGCGGCATCCAGCCCATCGATGGTCCGTGCGTCCACCTCGTCCGAACGCAGATCGCCAAGGCGCCTCAACAGGTCGGCCACGCCGTCGAGCGTCCGCGCAACCCGCGACTCGGCCAGGGCCTGGAGCTCGAGCTCGAGGTCCGCCACGGCCTCGGGATCGAGCAGCTCGCGCAGCTCCTCCGTGCCGAGCAGCTCGGCCAACAGCTCGCGGTCGAGGGCCAGCGCCTGTGCACGACGCTCACCGAGAGGCGCGTCGCCCTCGTACATGAAGGATCCGAGGTAGTCGAACATCAGGGATGACGCGAACGGAGAGGCGGAGCGGGATTCGACGCTCACGACCCTGATGCGGCGGGCTCGGATGGAGCCGAGCAGCTCGATCAGCGCCGGCATGTCGAAGACATCGCGCAGAACTTCCCGATACGTCTCGAGGATGATCGGGAACGAGCCGTATCGGCTTGCGACCGTGAGCAGATCCGCCGACTTCTGACGCTGCATCCACAACGGCGTGCGCTGCCCCGGACGGCGGCGCGGCAGGAGCAGGGCCCGAGCGGCGTTCTCCCGGAAACGCGCCGCGAACAGGGCGGAGCCACCGAGCTCGGCCATCAGGAGCTCCTCGATCTCGTCGGGATCCAGCAGCAGCGCCGATTCGATCGTCGAACCATCGGCCTCGATCCCTTCCGGCAGGCGGACCGCGATCCCGTCGTCCGACCACATGGCCTGCACGTCGACGCCGTGGTGTTCGCGCAGGCGCGACTCGATGGCCATCGACCACGGCGCATGGACCCGGCCGCCGAACGGTGTCAGCAGTGCCACCCGCCAGTCGCCGAGCTCGTCGCGAAAGCGCTCGACCACGATCGTGCGATCGGTGGGCAGGACGCCGGTCACCTCGCGCTGATCGGCCAGGTACGCAACGAGGTTCGTGGCGGCGAGCTCGTCCAGGGAGTGGTCCTCGCGCAGGCGCTTCAGGGCCGCATCGGCCTTCATGGGCTCCATCTCGCGCAGGAATGCCCCGATGGCCCGGCCCAGCTCGATCGGCCGGCCGACCGCGTCCCCGTGCCAGAACGGCATCTTGCCGGGCTCCCCGGGCGCGGGCGTCACGATCACCCGGTCCGGCAGGATGTCCTCGATCCGCCACGTCGATGCGCCGAGCAGGAACGTCTCCCCGACCCTGGACTCGTAGACCATCTCCTCGTCCAGCTCACCGACACGGCGCCCACCGCGTCCCGCATCATCGCCGGGCAGGAACACGCCGTACAGGCCACGGTCCGGGATCGTGCCACCGCTCGTGATGGCGACGACGCGTGCGTCATTTCGCGAGGCGACCTCATCGGTCTGGCGATCCCACACGACCCGCGGCTTAAGATCGGCGAACTCGTCCGAGGGATAGCGGCCCGACAGCATGTCGAGCACGCCGGTCAGCTGCTCACGGGAGAGATCGCGGAAGCTCTCGGCTTTCGTGACGAGCCGATGCAGGTCATCCACGGTCCAGCGTCCATCGGCGCAGATGGCGACCAGTTGCTGAGCCAGCACGTCGAGCGGGTTGCGCGGGATGCGCGTCTCCTCGATCTGCGCGGACTTCATGCGCTGCACCACCACCGCGGCCTCCACGAGGTCACCGCGATATTTCGGGAAGATCTTGCCGACGCTCGGCTCCCCCACCTGATGGCCAGCGCGACCGATGCGCTGCATGCCGGACGCGACCGACGGCGGCGACTCGATCTGAACCACCAGGTCGATTGCCCCCATGTCGATTCCCAGCTCGAGGCTGCTCGTTGCAACGAGCGCCGGCAGCTTCCCCTGCTTGAGCTGTTCCTCGATCTCCAGCCGCTGCTCCCTGGCGACGCTTCCATGGTGGGCGCGCACCAGCTCCTCGCCCGCCAGCTCGTTGAGCCGCGCCGCCAGCCGCTCCGCCAGCCGCCGGCTGTTGACGAAGATCAGGGTGGACCGATGCGCCCGGATCAGCTCGACCAGCTTCGGGTGCATCGATGGCCAGATGGAGTGCCGTGCCTCAGGTCCGGCCGCCGGCCCGCCGGGCGCTTCGTCGATCTCCATGACCTCGCCCATGCGTGCCATGTCCTGGATCGGCACGATGACCTCGAGGTCGAGCACCTTGCGCGCCCCGGCGTCCACGATGCTGACCTCGCGGCCGACGCCACCCAGGAAAGCGCCGATGAGCTCGAGCGGGCGCTGCGTCGCCGACAGGCCGATCCGCTGCGGATCGGCATCGGTCAGGTGGCTGAGTCGCTCGAGGCTGAGCGCCATGTGCGACCCGCGCTTCGTGGCGGCGAGGGCGTGCACCTCATCCACGATCACGTGCTCGACGCCGCGCAGGATCTCTCTTGCCTGGCTCGTCAGCAGCAGGTAGAGGCTTTCCGGAGTTGTCACCAGGATGTCGGGCGGTTGCTTCGTCAACTGGCGGCGCGCGTCGGCCGGCGTGTCGCCCGTTCGGCTGGCGACGCTGATCTCGGGCACCGTCTGTCCCAGCCGCTCGGCGGTGCGACGGATGCCGGCCAGCGGGGCGCGCAGGTTGCGCTCCACGTCGTAGGCG
>JALZJE010000093.1 GCA_030859955.1 Chloroflexota bacterium
GGGTTACTTCCCGCTGTTCGAGTGGCTTCGCGGCGGCCAGACTCCCGGAAAGGTCAGGCAGGGCATTCGCGTCGTCCGGACCAGCGGCGAGCCGGCGGGATTCGCCCCGGTGATGGTCCGAAACCTCCTGCGCATCGTCGAGGTCTACGCGCTGCCATTCATCGCCCTGATCTCGATGTTCGTGACCGTGCGCGGTCAGCGCCTCGGCGACCTCGCCGCCGGCACAATGGTCGTCAGTGACCGAGAGTTACCGCTACCCGCGACCCTCGCCATGGCACCGTTCGACGCGGGTGCGCCGGCGCTCGACACCAGCGGATTGACCGAGCGCGAGTACGCGGTGTTGCGGACGTTCCTCGCCCGCCGGACCTCACTTGACCCGGCCGCGCGACGGAAGCTGGCGGCGAGCCTGGCCGCCAGGCTGCGTCGGCAACTCGACCTGCCGCCGACGCATGCCGAGCTGGCCGACGAGACGTTGATCCAGGCCGCCGTGCGCTCCTATCGATCCCGATACGCGTCGCGGAACGACGGACCTTGACGCAGGAAGTGGCCCTAGGTGGGACGGATGACCACCGTGCTGGCGATCTTGTCGTGCCAGCCCTGCTTACGGCCATCGAACGCGGCCCAGATCAGCCCGGCGAAGAGGGGGATGATCGAGATGATCAGGCCCACGTAGCGCAGCAGGCCGCGCACCCAGTCGATCTTCATGCCGTCGTCGGCGCGGACCACCTGGAGCTTGAAGGGCATCATCCCGACGGTCTGCCCCCGCCACGCCCAGAAGCCGATGAAGTACGCCAGGCCAAGCAATGTGCTGAACGCGTTCGCGGCGGCGTTGAACTCGATCTGGCCGGTCGGCGTGGTGGTGGCCGACGAGCCAAACAGCGGCGAGATGACCGCGGTCAGGATGCCGAGCGCGATGCCGTCGATCAGCAGCGCCAGGAAGCGGACCCAGAAGCCACCGTAGCGGTACCCAGGCGCAGGTCCCGCCGGCGTCGGTGCGGCACTCTGCCAGCCGCCGGCTGGTTGGTCGGGACTGGGAGCGGTCACAGGTTCTCCTTGGCTCTGGGTGTTGCCATTGCGGAGCCATCATCCGACAGGGGTCAAATCGTCGGTCGCCAATCCGGCACTCGGAACTCCGCATGGCCATACTGAGCTGATGAGCGCTCCGCCCACGGCGACACACTCGTCCGTCGCGAGGCTCGCGTGGGAGCCTCCGCCGAGTACCCGGATCACGGCGTGATCGCCATCGCACTGGCGATGCAAGGCTGCATGATGCAAGGTCGCATCTTCGCGACCTGCTTCAGCCAGCGAACGAGCCGCCGGTGGAGTCATGGCGGCGGGACCGCTAGAATCGGTGGAGCCGAGTCTGCAGCGGCGCTGACGACAGTGGCGGAGTAGCTCAGTGGTAGAGCAGGGGACTCATAAGCCCTTGGCCGGTGGTTCGAATCCGCCCTCCGCTACCAGTTCAACGGCATTTCCCCGACTCGCGGCCGCACTCGACGCAGGCGCGAACGAACTTCGAATTGCCGATGACGCGTCCCTGATCCTCGCCGTCTCCGGTGGCCCTGACTCGATGGCCCTGCTGCACGCGGCTGCCCGGCTGGTCCAGACCGATGCGCGCCACTGGAGCCTGACCGTGGCTCACCTCGACCACGGATTGCGACCCGACAGCGCCGATGACGCCGCCTTTGTGGCCGATGCGGCCGCCGCGCTGCGCCTGCCGTCCAGGCTTGGGGAGGCTGACGTCCGAGCGCTCGCGCGCGATGAGGGACGGTCGATCGAGGAGGCGGCGCGCGAGGCGCGCTATCGGTTCCTCGAGGCGCTGGCGCCGGAGGATGCTCTCATCGCCACGGCGCACACGGCCGATGATGCCGCGGAGACCGTCCTGCTCAATCTCCTGCGCGGGTCAGGGCTCAGCGGCGTGCGCG
Source organism: Chloroflexota bacterium (assembly GCA_030859955.1). Classification (GTDB taxonomy): domain Bacteria; phylum Chloroflexota; class Limnocylindria; order QHBO01; family QHBO01; genus JACDBZ01. The sequence goes on from JALZJE010000093.1 coordinate 1,926, forward strand.
GCATCCCGCCGCGGCGGGGGCGCATTGTCCGGCCGTTGCTGACGGAGCGCCGCCACGACCTCCGCGCCGTTCTTGATGCGGCCGGCATCGCTTATCGGCTCGACCCGTCCAACGACGATCCGTCCTTTTTGCGAAACCGGGTACGTGCTGAGTTGCTGCCGCTGCTCGAGGAGCTGCGGCCCGGTGCGGTCGAGCGCATCGGCGGATTCTCGCGACTGGCCTCGGGTGACGAGATGCTCCTGGAGGAGCTTGCCGCGGCCGAGCTGGCTCGCCGCTCCACGCCCGACGGGGGAGTGCAGTGGCGTGATCCTCCCCGCGTGGCGCTCGGGCGGCGGGTGCTGCGGCTGGCCATCGGGGACCCGCCGCCCAGTGCGGAACGGATCGAGGCGCTGCTGGAGGTCGCGGCCGGCGACAGCGGAGGCCTGCGGATCGAGCTCGGAGGTGGGCGTGTCGCATCGGTCAAGGGTCATGTCATTCGCTTTACATGATCCGATGCGGCGCCCGAGCCGTATGTATGGTGAGGTCCAGTTGAGATCGGGCAGTTTGTTCGGCCCATCGGGCACACCTATACTTGGGCAGCCCGCGACACGCATGTGTCGGGGCCGGTGCATGGCCGCAAGCCGGACGCCGAATCGCACGGAGGCGAAAGTAGACTCATTTTGACAAGCCGCATCGTTCGCAACAGCGTCGTGCTGGTCGTGCTGGCCGTCTTCGGACTGGCCGTCCTGTGGACATTCATGGGGAACGACGATTCCACTGCCGATTATAAGTACGGTCAGCTGATCGAGGACGCTCGCAGCGGACAGATCGAGTCCATCTCCCAGGAAGACACGCGCCTCACGGCCACGCTGCCAAACGGCGAAGAGAAGACCGCCGTCATCCCGTCACAACTCACCAACATCGTCGCCGACCTCGGCTGCGATGCCGGCGGCGACTCTGGCCAGTTCAACTGCGCCAACCTGGGAGCCACCGAGCCGAGTGCCGCGGGCGGAATCCTCACCCTGCTCATCACCGCGCTGCTGCCGGTCCTGCTCATCGGCGGGTTCATCTTCTTCATGATGCGCCAGGCGCAGGGCACCAATAACCAGGCCATGAGCTTCGGCAAGAGCCGCGCGCGCATGTTCCTCGGCAACAAGACGGTCGTGACCTTCAACGATGTCGCCGGGGTTGACGAGGCGAAGCAGGAGCTGACCGAGGTGGTCGAGTTCCTCAAGTACCCCGAGAAGTTCAATTCGCTCGGCGCCCGCATCCCGCGTGGCGTTCTGCTCGTCGGCCCGCCCGGAACCGGCAAGACACTGCTGGCGCGCGCCGTCGCGGGCGAGGCGGGCGTTCCGTTCTTCAGCATCTCCGGCTCCGAGTTCGTGGAGATGTTCGTGGGCGTCGGCGCCTCGCGCGTCCGCGAGCTGTTCGAGCAGGCCAAGCGCAACTCGCCGTGCATCGTGTTCGTGGACGAGATCGACGCGGTCGGCCGCCAGCGCGGCGCCGGCCTGGGCGGCTCGCACGACGAGCGCGAGCAGACCCTGAATCAGATCCTGGTCGAGATGGACGGCTTCGATACGAACACTAACGTGATCGTGATCGCGGCCACCAACCGGCCGGACGTGCTCGATCCGGCCCTCTTGCGGCCCGGCCGCTTTGACC
>JALZJE010000102.1 GCA_030859955.1 Chloroflexota bacterium
CCATCGAATTCCTGCCCGTCATCGCGCTGGCGGCCGTCGGCAGCCGCACGCGCCGGAACTTCGCGGCGCTCGGCTTGGCGACCGCCGGCGTCTACCTGCTGACCGATGTCGTGCTGGCCGGCGAGCCATTTGGGGTCGCCCTCGCGTTCGCGAACGCCGTGCTGTTCGCCACGTACATCGCGCTCGGACACCGGGTGGCGCAGCACGGCGCCGGACCGGGGATCGACAGCCTGGGGCTCGCGATGCTCGTCGCGGTCGTCGTCGTCACGCCGATCGGCTTTGTCGCAGCCGTGCCGGCATTCGTGCAGCCACTTGCCCTCCTGGCTGGAATTGGGGTTGGGATCTCGTCGTCGGTGATTCCGTACGTGACAGATCAGTTGGCGATGGCCCGGATCAAGCGCTCGACGTACGCGCTGCTCGTGTCGCTGCTGCCAGCGACAGCCACGGTAGTGGGCCTCGTGGTCCTCGCGCAGGTCCCGACGACCGTCGAGATCGTCGGGGTGGGACTGGTGATCGTGGCGGTGGGCCTTCACCGCGACGCCGAGGCGGCATGACGATGGGCCGGATCCGAATCGGTGCGAACTTCTGGAACCAGTACACATCGTGGCCCGCGTTGCTCGAGGCAGGACTCCGCGCCGACCGGCTCGGCTACGACACGCTGTGGACCTGGGATCACCTGTACCCGATCGTCGGCGATTCGCACGGGCCCTACTACGAAGGCTGGCTGACGATCACCGCTTGGGCCGCGCGCACGGAGCACGTGCGCATCGGCCTCCTGGTCGGCGCCAACCCCTACCGCGAGCCGACCCTGGTGGCCAAGATGGCGACGACGCTCGACCACATCAGCGGCGGTCGGGCGATCCTGGGCATCGGTGCCGCCTGGAACGAGGAGGAGGCGACCGACTTCGGGTTCGATTTCGGGTCCGGCCCGCCGGAGCGGTTGCGCTGGCTGCGCGAAGCGCTGCCGATCATGCGCGGCATGCTCGACGGCGCGGACCCCACGGCCAGCGGCCCTCGCTACCGATCGGCCCACACGCGGAATCTGCCGCTCCCGGTCCAGCCACATCTGCCGATTCTGCTCGGTGGCGGTGGGGAGAAGGTCACGCTGCGCCTCGCTGCTCGCTACGCGGACATGGTCAACCTCGGCGGGGGCGACTTCGATCGCGTGCGGACCAAGGAGCCGATCTTCGTCGCGCATTGCGAGGCGGTCGGCCGCGACCCGGCGGAGATCGAGCGGACAGCGTCGGTCGGCACGGTCTTCATCCGCGACGACCCGGACGAAGCTCGTCGTATCGGCCGCGCCGCGTTCGAGCAGAACCGCGCACCGGCCTGGTTCCCGCACTATGGGACTCCTGAACAGATCGCCGATGCGCTGGCCCCGTACCTCGACCTTGGTTACCGGCACCTCATCGCGAACTTCCCCGCGCCGTATGACGCGGAGTCGGTCACGCGCTACGCGACCGAGGTTCGGGCGCTCCTACAGCGGTGGTGAGCACGGCCACGGGAGCAGCACGGTCCCAATGTCGGACTGCGGCAGTCCGTGAATACGGCCAAGCTGTTACCGCTATACGATCGACCCGGCATTTGCCCGCTTCTCGTTTCCGACCTACTTCTATTACGACGTCCTACGCGGACTGGACTACCTGCGGAGCGCACGGGGCGCGCTGGACGAGCGTGCGGCCGAGGCGATCGACCTCGTCAGCAAGAAGCGCGACGCGGACGGTCCGTGGCCATTGGAGAACCGCCCGCACTCGCGGCCTTGGGATCCCGAGGGCAAAGACCCAAGCGAGGTCCACTTCGAGATCGACGAGGGCGAGGGCAAGCCCAGTCGTTGGAACACGCTGCGAGCCCTCCGGGTATTGCGCTGGTGTGGGGAGGGTCGTCGCTGATCGGGACGACCGCTAGCCGGCCCTCTCGCACTCCTACACGAGCGTTGATCAATCGGGCGAGCGGCTCGATCGGTCCCATCAGCATGGTTCAAGAGCGGTGACCGTGCGGAAGTGGTCGGCTGTCCCCATCAAGCCCTCGATGTCCTTCTTCCGCAGCTTCCGTAGCGAGTCGAGGTACTTCGACTGATAGATGGTCAGTCGCCCTGAGCAACGGGTCACTCGCCAAGGCTAGGGTTTCATCGATCCATGCCCCGTTCTGGAATAGCTCTCCCATAGAAACCGGCAGGCTGTCTGCGGTTTCAAGCCATGTCTTGAGACTCGAGAGGACGACCGCCCACCCGGAGCCGACCATGGCATAGGTCGCCGAGTCGGCTGTCAAGCCGTCGTGCACGAGCATCAGCCTGCATACCTCCTCGGTTATACGCTCGATCGACCAGGTCACGCGCGATGGAGGATCCCCCCGGGCTTCTTCGCTGCGGGCTTGAAAGGTCGTGACGAGCCTTACCGGCGGCTCGGCATGGAGCACCACGCCCTCATTCCAGATCACCCCGTCTCGACGCGTCTGCCGCACGCGGCTGCCGGGTGTCCAGTCGGACCGGACGGACAACCCCATGAAGAAGTGCGGCGTCTGGTCTGCATCGGTCAGTGCGGTCCACACCTCCTCCAGCGTCGCCCGAATATAGATCTCGTACCGATGAGCTGCATCGGCCTCCATATCGTGTACCTCCCGCCAGCAGCACCTATTAATGTAGCTTGCGCTCTACGTAGCAGGGATGCTACAATACCTCTATGCAGGATGCGACGTCGCTATTCGAGGCACTGGCAGACGACACTCGTCGCCAGGTCCTCGAGCTGCTCTCCGGCGGCGAGCGGACAGCCGGAGAGGTGGCCTCCCACTTCCCGATCGCGCGCCCGTCGGTGTCCCGGCACCTGCGTGTCTTGCGTGACGCTGGACTCATCACCTGGCGCGCGGAGGCTCAGCGGCGCGTGTACCGCATTGAAGCGGAGCGCTTGACGGTGGTTGCCGACTGGCTGGAGGGCATCCGCGGCCGCTGGTCGCAGCGGTTGGACGCACTCGAGAGACACTTGGACGAGACCCGAAAGGACTGACCGATGGCGACTCGAGACGACGAACTGGGACAGATCTCAACCGATGCGGATGGCACCATCACGCTGCGCTTCGTACGACGTTTGGCCCATGCGCCGCCGCGCGTGTGGGCCGCTCTCACCGAGACCGAACAGATCGCGCGCTGGTTCATGCCGGGCACGGTAGAGCCGCGCATCGGCGGACACGTCAAGTTCGAGTCCGAAGAGGAGGGCGGCACGCTCGGCGAGGTGATGATGTGGAACCCACCGCGCCAGCTGGAGTACTCCTGGCTACGGGCAGGAGGAGCCGGGCCGCGGTCAGTGGTGGCGTGGCGGCTGGAAGCGGACGGTGATGGGACGCTGCTGACGCTCGAGCATCGCGGCGTCGATAACGAGACGGCGTCCGGCTATGGCGCCGGTTGGCATGACTTCCTGGACCGGCTGCCGCGCCACCTGGCCGGGGAGGACGCCCTGAACTGGACCGGACACCACGCCGAGCTGGTCGAGGCTTACCGCGCTCTGACCTAAAGCCACCAGTCGAGCGTGGTACCGGCCATCGCTGCACAAGCAGGCGGACACGGTGAGCATGCGCGTGCTGCGACGGCTGAACGTGATGGTTGCCGGGGAAATCAGGCGAGCCTCGGACAGCAGCAGGGGCGGCGCCCTGACCGGGTCGTGCATCACCGAGCACCGCGTGCGACCGCTGCTACGCCGCGAAGGGCTGCAGGGCAGGATCCTCGGCAGCGCGGTCGAACCGGACGGCGTGGTCATCCTCCAACTCAAGACGTTATCCGCCGTCGTGTGCATCGAACTCGACGAGGGTACCGAGCACCAACCGGTCATCATCGACAAGCTCGAACGTTACGTGGCCCAACTCCGCGACCGGCGCGGCTGGCACCTGTTGTTCGTCGTTCCCGGTGGCGGACGTTCGCAGACGCGGCCTCAATGGCGACGCCTACCCCGCCTGGTCGATGGACGGTCCTGTCGCGCTCGCCGACCTGATCAATGACCATCGCGACCGAAGATCGTCTGCACTCGAAGCCAGCGATGCGTGGCTCGACATGCTGGCTACAGGCGGCGTGGAGGACTTCGACCGACTGCTTGCCGGAGTGCATGGACCGGAGGCACCGTCGATAGGGTGAGATGGCGTGACGGCGCAGTCACGTGGTTCCAGAAGGACCTTCACCGCCGCGGTCACGACGTCTCGTTCTGGCTCGGACGCGACGCGTATGGCCGTGGGCAGATCATCTGGCGGTTGTCATCGAGAGTCTACGTCGCGGGTAGCGACGGCCGTGGCGACGGGCAGGCGGCAGGGTACTGACATGCGTATCTCGTCGAGGTGACCTGAGCGACTCGGATGCCCGGGCGTGCTGGAGTGGTCCAGTGGGCGACGTGGAGGAGCACCTCGCTGGCGCCACGCCCGGATCACTCTTGTGGCAGTGGCAGCGGACGCCGAGGAACTGGAGTCGTGAGCACTACTGAAGTCGTGGTCCCGGCCTGGATCACGAGTTGGTCGAGTACGCCGGGAAGTTGATCGACGGCAGGGACGTGCATCTTCACCAGGAAGCAGTCCTCACCCGTAATTCGATAACACTCGACCACTTGAGGGGTGCTGGAGATCACATCCGCGACGCGAGAGAGTTGCCCCGGCGCCGGTCTGATGCGCACGAACACGGTTGTCGGATATCCGAGCGCAGCAGGGTCAAGGTCGACACTGTAGCCGATGATGATTCCAGCATCGGTCAGCCGGGCTAGTCGCTCTGCCACGGCGGGGGCGGATAGACCCACGCGACGTGCGAGCTCAGCGCGGCTAATGCGGGCATCGGCTTGCAGTTCTTTCAATAGGGTCACGTTGCTGGCGTCCCGCAATAGCCGGGTCGCCGCCGTCGTATCGAAGGCTAAAGGACCGCCTCTATGGCGAAGTGAAGGAATTTGCGCATCTCCGAACATTCAGATGGGGTCGTAATTGCCCGGAACCAGCATCATACTGCTGTTCACCGCTAGTACGCGCTCGCTGAGCCGTTGGAGGAAGCGTGACACAGTCAGGGTTCGTGGAGGTCCCCGGAGGGCGCCTCTATTGGGAGGCCAACGGATCAGGGCATCCACTGCTGTTGATCCATGGCAATCTCGGCAACCTCCGTATGTGGGATAGCCACGTCGATTCGTTCGCCGAAAGCTATCGCGTGATCCGCTACGACCGACGTGGATTCGGGCGGAGCGAGACCGAGCAAGTCGCCTTCTCGGACCGGGCCGACGCGCTGGCCGTGCTGGCACAAGGGCTACCGGGAGCAGCCTCGTGCCACGTGATCGGCCAGTCGATGGGCGGGACGATTGCGCTCGACCTCGCGATCGAGGCTCCGAAGGCAGTGGATTCGTTGACCCTCGTCAATGGGGGCGCGAGCGGACTGGAGGCAGAGCTGCCGGACGACGTGTTGCCGCCGCCCTTTGAGGAGATGGGCAGCCTGTGGGAAAGCAAGGCCTGGATTCCATTGGCGGACCTGGAGACTCGAGTATGGGTCGACGGCTGGGGACAGCCGCCCACCCGCATCGACCCGGAGTTGCGCCGGCGAGTGCATGACGAGATTCTGAGCACCTACCAGGCTGAGAATCGTGAGGGGAGCCCGCAGGCACTGACTCCGCTTGCGGCAAGCCGCCTGAACGAGGTTCGAGCTCCCACGCTGGTGCTGATCGGTACCCTCGATGAACCGGGCGGCGTGATCAACGGACGCCACGTGGCCGACGTCGTGGGTGGCGCCCGTTTGGTGGAGTTCACCGACGCCGCGCACATGCCTCATCTCGAGGAGCCGGAGCGGTTCGTGCGAGTCACTATGGAATTCCTCGCTGGCGTAGACGCAGGGCGAAGGCCAGACTCATATCAGTCCGCAGTGCGTTCCGCGAGCGGCTTGACAAGATAGGAGCTCAGATAAGGGACCAGACCGAAGGGACGCACACCTCGCTCTACGTTCTCGGGCCTACTGTTGCTGCCGCTCTACGGAACATTCGCTCGAGTCGAGCCTGCCACCTTAACCTGCACGTCCGCCTGGCGGCGATCAAGGGGGGCGGTCGAGGCGGCGCTTGACCTTCGACCGCACTTCAAGGTTATCGTCGCATCATGAATTTCCTGACTATCTCGCAGCTGGCTCGCCGCAGCGGCGTGCCGGCAACCACCCTGCGCTACTACGAGAAGCGCGGCGTCATCCCGCCACCAACGCGCAGCGACTCCGGCTACCGGCTCTACACCGAGGACGCGCTGGCTCGCATCGCGTTCGTCCAGCGCGCCAAGGCGCTCGGCGTCGCGCTGGACGACTTGGCCGACCTCGTCCGTCTGTGGGACGGCGCCGAGTGCGCTCCGGTCCAGGACCGCCTTCGCTCGCTGGTGCATGCTCAGCGCGCGGCGACGCGCGACCGGCTCGAGGAGCTGACCCAGCTGGTGGCCGACCTCGACACGGTCAGCGCGAGCATCGGCGACGCCGCTTGCGGCCCCGACTGCGCCTGCGTCCAGCCCGTCGTGACCGCTGCCGCGGAGCTGCCGCTCGCGCCGGAGGGACTGATCGATGCCGCGTGCACGCTGAACAGCGACGAGCTGCGCGAACGGCTGGCCGAGTGGCGCGGTCTGCGGGATCGCGCGACGTCGATCGAGGCGCTGCCCGGCGGCGCCCGGCTCAGCTTCGACACAGCCGAACCCGTCGGCCCGATCGCCGATCTGGTGTCGCGCGAGTCGGAGTGCTGCGCGTTCTACACCTTCACCGTGCGCATCGACGGGGCCATGCGTCAACTCGATATCAGCGCCGGCGCCGGCGGCGAGCCAGCGGTACGCGCGCTCATCGGAATCGACCGGTGAGGACCGAACTGACCGTCGTCGGCGCCGCCTGCGCAATGTGCTGCGCGCCGTTGATCGTGGGTGCCGTGGTGGCCGCGCCGGCCGTGGCCGCCGTCGGCGGCATCGCCGTGGTGGCTGCCGGAGCCAGCGCCGCCGTCGGCAGGCGGCGCAAAGCCCAGGCTGCGCCGCGGCCCGAGCCGGTACCGTAGGAGGGTGCCGGAGGTCGCTCGCGCGCTTGCCCTGTTCGTCCTCGCCGGCCTGGCCGAGATCGGCGGCGGCTGGCTGGTGTGGCAGTTCCTGCGCCAGTCGCGACCGTGGCCGTTCGGCCTGTTCGGCGCGCTGGTGCTGATCAGCTACGGCGTGATCGTCACCTTCCAGGCCGATCCGCACTTCGGACGGGTGTACGCCGCCTACGGCGGAGTCTTCGTCGTCATGGCGCTGGCATGGGGCTACTTCGTCGATGGCTTCCGACCCGACCGCTGGGACCTACTCGGTGCTGTCGTCTGCCTCGTCGGCGTGCTGATCATCTTCTTCGGGCCCAGAGGCGCGCCGACATGAGCGCGTCAGGTGATACGCGCCTCTACGCCAGTGCGATCGCGCTGGTCTCGGGCCTCTACTCGATCGGATCGGCCACCGCCGGCGGCATGGGCCCGATGCCGATCGGCGACTCGGTCATGCTCCTCGTCGGGATCGCCGTGATCGCCCACGGCATCGTGCTGCTGACCCGCTCGCCGAACGCCTCGGCCGCGCCAGCGGGCCGCTCATGATCGTGTGGGCGGCGATCATGCTCGCGAACCAGCTGCTGGTGACCACGATGTGGGGCTCGACAATGGTGTCATCGGATGCCGGCATGATTGCGCTCGCGTGCTCATGCTCGCCAGTGGCGTGATCATGAGCCGGCGCCCGGGGCGGATGTAGGCTCAGACGGTGACCGGCAGGAGGCTCGCGTGTCTCGAAGCTGACCGGCGAACTCGTCGGACAGCTCACTGTCGAGGATGGCGTGGGCGACTTTCTCGACGTCGTGATGCGCGTGTCGAGGTAATCGCCGTGGGACTTGGTGATGAGGCAGCGAGTCAGGTGTGGCGGCGGAGCGCCAGCCACGTCGTCGCCCGAGCTCACGATAGTCGGCTCGACTCCGGCCTGCCGCAGGGCCGCCTCGAGGAGGCGATCGAAGCTAGGGGTGATGATGACCCGGAGGTGGCCGCTGGTGACCAGTTCCGCAATCGGGCGGTGAGCGGCGGTCGGGCGCTTCAGGCCCTGATCGGCTTCCTCGTCCGTCGGCTCGAAGTAGGTCTGCAGCAGCTTCATCCGCTCCGCCGGATTAGTGGCCAGTTGGCCCAACAGCTCAGAATAGTCAGGCGGTCGTCCGAACTGGACTGGTACGCCTAATTCGTGCCCGGCCGATCTTGGAGAGAAGACGGTAATGCGCAGACCGGTCCATGCCCCTACGGCGGAATGACGAATCGTCTTCCTGCTCGTCTTTCTGCCGTGCCGACGCCCGCCTCAACGATCACGCCCAGCCGCGACCCGTCGATCTAAGACTCGATCTAAGACGCGTATTGCTGCACACTTAACGCCCGCGCGACTCGCCTCGAGCAGCATTCAGGTCGTCAGGCAGTGCGCTCCAGCGAGATCATCGGGATGACCCGGTTGGTCATGCTCGGGTACGCGCGGAACTCCGGTCGCTCTGCGGCATGTTGTCGCCAGAGCCGATCCCTCTCGTCACTCGTCGTAATGGTCCCCACAGCCTCAAACGTCTCCCCGCGGACCTCAACCGTCACTGTAGGAGTAGACCGGATGTTGAAGTACCAGGCGGGATGACTCGGCGCGCCACTGTTAGATGCGGCGATAACATACCTATCACCATCGCGCGTATAAGTCACCACCGTCGTTCGCGGCTGACGGCTCTTCGCGCCCCTTGTCGTTAGGATCATGAGCGGCCGTCCTGCCATGGGGCCGATCGTAGCCTGCCCGCCATGCTTTCGAAGGTCATCGATGAGGGCACGCGTGAACGCATCGAACTCGGCTGTCACTGACGGGTCCCCGGAATAGTGGCCATAGCACTTGGAACCACGCGCTGTGCGCCGAGGAGCGTCCACACAGCGGGTTGCGCATTGTCTGGCGCGGTGATCTCGAGCTCTCGCGTCATGCCACCAGCCGCAAGCGTGAAGCTGTAGAACGCGCAGCAATCGGACTCGCGCTCCACGAGATCGGCAATCGGTCCCATCGCTACGGCGCGATCGAATACCAATCGGGCACCGCCCTTAATTGTCTCGACTCTTGTCGCTCGAGTGCGCATATCCCGCGACTCAGCGAGCCGCTCGCGCACGCGGGCGGCATCGAGCGTGCAAGATGCCGCGACCACCGGTGCGGACTGAAGGGCGAAGTCGACATCGCGCACAGCGAGCGGTTGGAGACAGGCACAGTCTCCGCCGCAAGCGGCATGTCCGCTGGACGCCGCAACGACATCGAGGCCGGCCGCGAACTGGGCGAGTTCGTCAAGCCGCCGGCGCGCGGCACGGCGTTGCAGATGGACGAGACCGCGTAGCCGCTCGTGCACCGGGGCGCACTCGTCCTCGTCCCAAAGGCGTACGAGGTCAGCGACTTCCTCAAGAGTGACGCCGGCGGCCTTAGCGCGCTGCACGAACTCCATCCGGGCAAGCGCTGCCTCATCGTATGCCCGGTATCCCCCTGCGGTGCGGGGCGCGGCCGGCAGGACACCGACCTTCTCGTAATAGCGCAAAGTGGTAATCGGCACGCCGCTGCGGTGTGCCAGCTGGGAGATCGTCAAGGTGCTCATGTGCGCAGCGTAGGCCTAGACCGAGGTCGAAGGTCAAGAGGTCAGTCTGCCGCGAGCGTCTCGATGCCGACCCGAGCTTCGAGTCCTGACATCACGCGGGTATCGGTCACTTCGCTACTCTGCGAGCGCCGACCGACTTGCGAGGTCGCAGCTCGCGGTCGGCACGAGCCCGAAGCTCGTGGCCGAATCCTTATGAATCGCTGACCTACCGCACACCAGAATCGCGGCAAGCGTCCGGTGGGTTCCGGCTGAGTACGGTTGCTACGGTGGGTTCCGGCCAGCTCCGGTGGGTTCCGGCCGGATTGAGGGTACGAACGAGGGTACAGAGTGATAACCCCCGACCAGGCCATTGAGGTCCCCGGACTCGATGAATGTGGTTCTCGGGCATGAGCGTCTGTAGATTCGTGCCGGCCGGGAACCGTACGAGCTCACGAAGCTTCGCTCCCAGAGGGCGCCCCTAACGCGAGGCGCCTGCTGCAGCTTACGCTGGGGTGGCAGCGGCACGGCGGCCGCGGCTGAACACCATGGCCATCTCGGCGACCCGGCGGCCGAGATGCTCACCCGTGGCCAGGTCGCTCGATGGCGGGGTGGCATCGGCCGACTCGTCGGAATTGGCCTGCGACATGGCGCCGAGCCAGCTGCCGAGCCGATTGAGGTCGGTGCTGCCGTCGCCGTCGGCGGCCGGCATCTGGGGCGCGCCGGCGGGCAGGGTGCGCACGTTCGACTGACCGGCATCCGCGGTGTGCCAGCCTGGATAGAGGTCAAGCCCGACCCAGATCATGCCGTGCTGCGCCGCGAACGCCGCAAGGTCGAACAGCGTGTTCAGCTTGTCGCCTGACATGGTCTTGGAGTTTGTGAATCCAGCCGCGAGCTTGTCCTTCCAGCGCGGTCCATCCACCCATCGATCGACGGTCGCCTCCAGGAAACGCTTCATGTCCGACGAGATGGAGCCGAAATAGGTCGGCGAGCCGAAGATGATCGCGTCCGCCGCATCGAGTGCTGCCCAGCCCGCGGCGTCGAGCTCGTGGACGTCGAGCAGGTCGACCGAGGCCCCCTCGACCCCCGATGCCCCCGCAGCGACTGCCCGCGCCAGGCTGCCCGTCTTGCCATAGCCGGTGTGATATGCCACTGCCACACGCACGTTCACTCGTCGCACTCCTCGGCGTTGCTGTCCCAAGATTCTCTATTCGGACTCTAGTCCGCTTGACGCAGCGAACGATATCGGACTAGAGTCCGGATGTCAATGACCGAACCCCGAATTTTCGGCGAGCCAGCTCCCGAGCGCGCCGACGCGGCCCGGAACCGCGGGCGCATCCTCGCCGCGGCTGAAGCGCTGTTCGCGGAGCGCGGCGTAGCCGGGGTGTCGATGGACGACGTGGCGGAGGCAGCCGGCGTGGGGAAGGGAACGATCTACCGTCGATTCGGCGACAAGGCGGGCTTGGGTATCGCGGTGCTGGATGCACGCGAGCGTGACCTCCAGGATGCGATTCTGCGCGGTCCGCCGCCGCTCGGCCCCGGAGCGCGGCCGGCCGAGCGCCTCCACGCGTTCGCCGACACATATCTCGACTATCTCGATCGCAACCTCGACCTCGTGGTGATGAGCGAGACGGCGGCACCCGGTGCGCGCTATCGGACGGGGGTCTACGCGGGCTGGCACTGGCATGTCGAACACGTGCTTACGGCTGCAGGTCGCTCGCATCCTTCTGTGCTGGCTGACTGCCTGCTCGGTGTTCTCGGCGGTGAACTTCATTGGCACCTGCGACGGAGTGGCACGTCGCCCGATTTTCGCGCTGCCCTGCACCAGCTCATTGACGACGTGATGCATGCCCGCGCTCAAGCGTGACGAGATGCGCCCCGTGTCGTGGTCTGACGAGGGTCGGTGGCACGATCGACGGCGCCCAGGAGCGGCTGCCGATTGAGGCAACCCGATCGTCTCACCCTCGCAGCCTGGATCGCGGTCGTGCTGCTGGCTGCGGGCAACGCCGTCGGTCACTGGCACGGCAGTCCCGGCGGCGCTCAGCGAGCCCGTTGTCCTCAACGCCCACGGCTCAGGGAGCCGAGATCCTAGGGAACGTGATCAGTGGCATCTGATCCGTGGTCGCTGAGCTGCGCCGTGAACCACTCATCGAGCGCCATGATCATGTCGGGCTCGGTGGTCGTGTAGCGGAGCTGCGCCCCATCGGGCAGTTCGTTGTAACGCACGTCAATCTGACCGAACCCTGCCCGCAGGGCCTCAAGGCCCGGCATGGTATCGCCATGGATGGTCGCCGGGTCGCCGAAGTCACCGCGCCGAAACTTATCGGCCTCATCCTGCAGGTGCGATCGGATCAACCCGATCTGCCACCGGGATTGACGGTAATGACCTCGCCGGCCGTCGCATCCACCACGCCGCGGGCACTCAGCGAGCGCTGCGCTCCGTGACGAATAGGCCGATACCGTAGGCGTCGTGAGTGTGGCGTACGAAGGCGCGCCCGGTGGCCGCATGGACGGCCTCGACGCCGGCCAGCGCGGATCCGAGGATGGAGACGTGTCGCATTCGACCATGCTACCGACCCACACCAACCCATCGCCGAGTGAGGGTCGCTTCGTTTGCGACTTCAAGGACTGGGAGATCGCCGGTCCGACCGAGAACGGACCCGCGTTACCACACTCGATGATGCGCCCCTGATCCGCATCCCTCTCGCCGGCCGCGGCGAGAGGGAGCAAGCTGCGCGCGAGTCGGCGTAGCAGGAGACCTGATCCAGAGTTGCGGAGGAGCCGTCGCAGCCGCTAATCGAACATGTGTTCTACTATCGCTCGGGTGAGCCACATCACCCAGGAGGTCTTCCATATCTCGGTCGACTGTCCATGCGGCTGGACCGGCACGATCGTCAGCTACCGCGAGCATTTGGTGCGGGAGCACTGCAATGTGGATGGCTGCCAGGCGTCAGCCGATGTCCTCGTGTCCTTCGGCTATCGCACCACCAGGTTCGTGCTGATCGGCGTCCGCCTGGGCGTATGCAGCGTTCACGGCCAGCATCTGCGATCGGGCCGGATGCACATGATCGTCGAGAAGCAACGACCGCCGCCGGCGAAGGCCTAAGCCGTGTTCGTCCCGTCTTCGCCGACCGTCTCTGAACTTGTCGCGGACCCTACATCACGGGCGCCGGCGCCGAGATTGTCCGCGAAGCGGACCACTGCGGCGAAGAACTCGCGGACGGACTGAGCGCGGATGCGGAGACGGCGACCGACCAGGCCATTATCTCCGGTCGCGTCGAGGTACTTCTGGTCGACTCGACCGCCGTTGTGCTCCAGAACGTGCCGGCGCGCGAAGCCGACTCGGAGGCTGCGCTGGTCGTCGCTTGTCAGGGATGCCAGCGGGTCATTGCTGAAGCATCGGCGCCATTCCTTGGCCAGCCGGTCGGGGTTCTGCCACGGGTTGCGGTCTCTGCCCACGGTCTTGCCGGCCTTCTCGTGAAGCTGCGTGGCGAGATGCTGGAGAGCCGCGCCCGCCCCGCCGAGTGCGCGCTCAATCTGAGCGGTCGCGCCCCCCGCTGCCTCGATGTCCCGGCGAGCTTCCTCCGGCATCTGATCGATCAGATCGAGCAGGCGCGTCATGGCAGCCATGTTCTCGTCGAAGATCGGTCGCGGTGGGGTATCCGATCCGCAGTAGGGACAGAAGGAGACGAGGTCGTATGTGACGACTCGGCGTCCCTTCGTTGAGCAGGTGAACGACCGGATCGTCGCACGTTCGACGTAGCTCGGAAGAGCTCCAGGAAAACGCTCTGGCGGAGGCTTGTAGGTAATCGTCATGCCCGGGCTTCGGCGCGTCGATGGCGCGTGTCCGAATACGTCTCGAATGGCGGCGTCCAGCACGCCTTGCGCGAACTCCTGCAAGCCAGCCTCGATGCGTTGCTTCTGCTCGGACGTGTGGAAGCTCGCATCGCTGGCCGTTGCTCCGCAGGTCGGGCAACTAAGCTGGCCGGCTTCGCGGGCTGCTTGGTACTCTTCAACCTGGACCTTGAAGAAGGCGCCGCACTCGAAGTCCGGGCAACGACGGCCGAAGAAGCCCTCGGCGTCGGTGGGCAGACTGATCCGTGTTGACCAGCCGTCCGCCGTTCGCTGTGGGGTCGTCATCCCGTCTGGGACTCGGAAGCTCACGACCGCACACCCATGCGGTCGATTGTAGCCGCGAACCGAACATCTGTTCGCCGTCGCACCCCAGGGGATACACGCGGCGACTCGGGCTGACAAGTAGCCCTCCGCCGGCGTGAAGATCTCGAACCAAAGCCGAACCGAATGGATGGATGACGCTCGCGGACACAAGAAGGCCCCTCGGCTCTGTTCTTCTAACCGGCTCCAGATGGAGTGCCGGCTGAATCACGGGATCGCGGATGCCGTGTCAAACCTGCGCAAAGTTACTGATTGTTCGGCTCGCCACATCAGTGCCTAGACCCCAGACCACGTATTGCAGGAACGCATCGGATCTCGCACCAATCAGTGCAGTCAGGCCGTTCACGTACAGCAGCTCCATGCCGACGAACGCCAGACCAACGAACAGGATGAGATACAGCACGGGCCGGGCACCAACCACGAGGTCGAGCAGGTGACGCTTTACGAGCTCGGCCCCGGCCCACCACGCGGCCCCAACGACCGCCACCGCAATTGCCGCGTTCACCAGCCACCCGAAGTCCGGCGGCGCAGTGTTGTAGGAGCTAAGGCTGATGACGAAACCAATGACCAAGAACACTGCGGCGGTCGACAGCCCGACCATGACCACCCAGCGAGCTGCTCGTTGACTACGGGGTCTCTCGATCACTTCGACGGGCGGTTCACGACCGACCATCTCGGGCTGATCAAATGGCCTCAACTGCACGCTGTCTTTCGCGGCACGGACGCGAAGGTCCACTAGCTCATCTCGAGCCTTTGACGCCTGTCCGTCGCGAGCTCTGACACGTATCCCCGCTATGTCTGCCGCGTAGGTCTGACCGGTGGCCGCTTCGAATTCCGTAAGGCTGACCAAGACGGCAGTGGCGATCCCCCACTCCATGAGATCGTCCTTCGCGGGGGCGTCCTTGAGCGCGCGCAGTGTCTGTTCAATTGTGGCCAGGCGCCCTGCCAGGTGGTCCCGATCACCCAGTTCTAGGTCAGCTTCGGCCAGCCGCTTCACCGACTGTCGGTAGCTCGAGTACACATCGGCTAGCCGACTGCCGCGTTCCATGAGGAACTTCGCGAGCCATCCGAGGACGACGCCAGCGATGATCAGTAGCAGAGGTACTAGCGGGCCTGGCCGGATGCTGAGCTGCAGTGGCACCTCAACCCGTGCCTCGCCCTCACCCGCATCAAGCAACAAGGCGCCGACATACGTGTCCGGTAGAACTGTCTCCGCGCGGACACCCCAATCCATAACTGCAGCGGATCTAGCCTCGATCGCGGTGGCGGGATCCGGTGGCAGCAGTGCGCCGTCAGGCAGCGCTGCAGCAGTGTGCTCGCCGATGGCGGTCGCAGATCCTGTGACGGACACGAGCTCGTCCGTCGAGTTCGTGACAGGCACGAGCAAGTCTGTTAGGCGTTCTCCAGGGCTGAGGAAGATCGACGCCAAGAGTTCCTCGCCGGGCAAGGTCGTCTGGACCCGTGTCGCAACCACTGTCTCAGTCCCGCCAAGAACTGCGACGTCTGGACTCGGCTCGACTTCGACTTGCACGGTGACAGCCGAAGACTGCAGCGGCTCTGGCGTCGGGGTGGGCTCATCCGGATTGCCTGGCTCCTCGACGACGGCGCGTGACAAGAGCGTCCACGCACCCTCGTAGATGTCGGGCGCCGGGACGCCAGCCACCGTGATCTTGATGTCCGTCGGGATGCCCGGCGCCAAATCCATGCTTCCGGGCTCGACCGTGATGTCATGAACGCCGATACACGCGTCGACGTTGCCACATGACTCCGGCGGTGACGTGGGATCGAATCCGACGATCAACGGCGCGACCACCAAACTGACCCTCAGCGCCGCCTCGCTCTCGAGGCGGATGGTGCCACTGATTGATTCGTCGCCGACCGAGCCCACCATTGTCAGTTCGTCAGGGGTGACCGTCAGGCGGCGGTCCTGGGCAAGAGCGAGGGTAGCGCTGAGGAGACACGCTAGCGCGGCCGCTACAACTGCGAGCGCATGGACGCTGAGTAACCTGCCGCTTCCCACCCGGGCCCCCGATTCCTCGTCCTCACGACAATAGCACTTGCCGCGGCCTGCGAGACAAGGAACCAATCGCTAGCCAGCCTCGATCCGCCGCTTGGATGAAGAGCTGGGCTGACGCAAAACCTAAGCAAGCGCAATCGACCGCGGGTTTCGCCGCAAGGGGGAGGGCCGTCAGCCAACGGTCACGATCCATCGGGCGAGATGTCATATCGCCTCCAGAGCGACCGCACGCCGCTCGACATGGGCGCCTTCCGACGCGCAAGGACGCAGAAGCCGAGAGGCTATTGCCCCACAACCGTTGGGGATCTGGGTTCGGAGTTCGCCGACAGTGGCCACGCTGACGATGACCACCGGCAAGCATTCATCGACCGACGGATCGGCTCGGTGGGACGGGTGGGGGCTCCCCCTTCCTGTCACCAGCCTCGCGAGAGAGCAGTCCTAGTGGATGACTGGATTAGCAGGTCAAGTATTTGGTGGTGTACTGCCTAATCAAGAATCAGGAGCTGTCGCGGACAGAGAAGTGCGGCCCGCCCGTGCGTGAACCCCTGTCGCTAGATCGGCTGGCCGCGCCAGATCAGGCGCTGTCGCCCTCGTCCTGCAGATCGAGGCGGACCAGCAGCTCCGTGCCATCAAGGTGCACTGACGAGTCCTGGGCTGGCGAAACGCCGAGCACACGGTATCGGTGATCGAGGACTGATACGGTTGACCCGATTGCCGGCGGCGCTCGGCGCGGCACGACCGCAAGGACCTCCACGAATCCGGGCCGACCGACGCTCTCCCAGGGCTGCCCCACAACCCTCATGGGCGTGTTCATCGGACGGGTCCGTGGACGTGCCACCCCGCTCCCACGGCTCCCCTCCCGAACTGGAATGGCCCAGGATGCGCTGCAGGCTCAGCGCATCACCGCCGTTGACGAGGTAATTGTGGGCGAAGGTGTGGCGGAAGGTGTGCGGGTTGCAGCGCACGCTGACCCCCGTCCGGCGCCGCAGCCGGCGCAACAGCTGCGACACTCCCGACGTGGTGAGCGCCTGGTCGCCCTGGTTGAGGAACAGCCGCTCCCCCGCCGCACCGAAACCGCGCTGCGCGAGGTAGGTGCCGATCGCCCGCCGCGCCGCGCCGCCGACCGGCACGATGCGCTCGGCGGCACCCTTGCCGAGCACCTTGATCGATCCGTCGGGACGCAGGTCGCCGAGGCGGATGCCGACCACCTCGGATACGCGCAGCCCGGTGTCGAGCAGCAGCAGCACGACGGCCCGGTCGCGCTCCGCGGCCGCGGCCAGCAGCCGCCGCAGGTCGGCGTCGGCCAGCGGCTCGATCACCT
>JALZJE010000105.1 GCA_030859955.1 Chloroflexota bacterium
CACGAATCCGTCGGGCGTCCGCCGCGGTCCGCAGCATCAATGCATCCGAGCCTCCCGGGACAGTGAGGGTGCGAAGTTCGGCGCCGGTGGCCAGGAGACAGCGCCCAAAGGCGACAGCGGCGCCATCCGCGAGGGTGGCACGACACATTTCCGGATAGATGGCGACGACCGTGGCGTCCATGCGCAGTTCTACGGAGCGTTTCCCGTACCACGAGAGCGGCTCGGCATCGAGCAGCTCGTCCGGCACGTCGCCACGCAGCAGCTCCTTGCTCAGAGGCGGACGGTTGTAGGGGATCCGACCCTCGGAGCCGACGAGCAGGATGGTTCCGTCGAAGCCGTGACGACGGAGGGCCCGAGCGCATCGAACCGACGCGACGCCGCCCCCGACCAGCAGAACATCGACCGCCGAATCAGGAGGCGACATCACCTGTGTCCTCGCGCAGCATGCTCGGAACCATGCGCTCGCTGAGCAGTCGCTGGAGACCGGCCGTCTGGCCGGTCGACACCAGCCATTCCCGCACCAGCGGTGGTCCGGCCGCGCGGGCGAGCGTCTGGGCTCGGGCGAGCGGGTTTCGCCATCGGGTCACCATCCCGTCTGCGCGGGTCGGATCGAGGCCCAGCCGATGGAGGTCGTGGCGAACGTCCGCCGTCGGCGCGGCGAGCGCGGCGGCAGCAAATGACGACGCAAGCTCGCTGCGAGCGCGGCCGACGGCGATGACGTGTGCGCCATTCCATCGCACGCCTCCCGCCCGCCCGATCCGCTCCAGCTCATGCGCCAGCTCATGGTCGGCCAGCAGGATCTCGCGACCCACGGCGGCAAGGCCGCAGTCGACCGTGGTCTCGGGCGACGGAGCCCACTCCGGGGCGGGCGGGCGCATCAATCGCGCAAGGTGACGGCCGGGATATGCCTGCGATGAGATCTCCCGAACAAGGCGGTCCGCGGTCCACGCCGCGCGTCCATTGAGGGTCAGCCGCCCGGGGTCCAGGATCGAATGCCATGCTTCGTCCGGCCGCTCGACGACCGTCAATTCGAGCGCATGACGTATCGGAAGCTCCAGGTCTTCGACCGCGCGCTGCCGCAGCAGCCGAAACAGGCCCTTTGCGGCCGTACCCAGGAAATCCGAGGGGATCCGCGTTGCGGCCTCGTGCGCCGCCAGCCGGACGGCCAGCGACTCAGCGCCCGGAAGCAACTCCTCCAGGCGAGGCAGCGCCGTGTCATCGGGCAGCGGAGGCGCCGCGTCGACGATCGCCTCCGGGTCCGCAGCGGCGTCGCCCATCGCACGGGCTGCTGCGGCCAGTGCGCGGCTCTGGATGCGAAGCCATATCGAGTCAGCCTCCGCGGCCAGTGCCTCGGCATCCTGCGCGAGTCGGCCGAGGTCCGCGGTGACGGCGTCACGAGCATGAAACGCCGCGACGAGGCGTGCGTATCGGCCTCCGAGGTCATCCACGCCGCTATGCTACCGGCGCGGCTAGACTCGATTTCATGCCCCCACCGGACGAGCCGCGCCCCAGCCAGACGACCGGGTTGGTGCTGCGCGCACTGTCCGGCTTCTACACGATCGCGACTACCGAGGGCGACCTCGTCGAGGCGCGCCTCCGAGGCCGTATGAAGAAGGAACGCCAGGCGTCGGACCTCGCGGTCATCGGTGACCGCGTGACGGTCGAGCGCCTCGCCGATGGCAGCGGTGCCATCACGTCGGTCGAACCGCGGACGCGCCGCTTCAGCCGCAGGCAGCCCGGACCACGCGGATCATGGCGCGAGGACGTGATGGTCGCCAACGCCGACCTGGTCGCCGTGGTGTTCGCGTGCGACCGGCCACCGCCGAATCCCCGGCTGATCGATCGCTTCCTCGTGGTCGCCGAGTACAACGAGGTCCCCGCCCTGCTGGTCGCCAACAAGGTCGACCTGATCGGCGAACCGGCTGCCCGCGAGCTGTTCAGCCCCTACGAGCGGATCGGCTATGACGTCGTGTACGCGAGTGCGAAGGGGAACATCGGCCTCGAAGAGCTGCGGAGCCGGCTGGCAGGGAGGCTCTCGATCGTCACAGGACCTTCCGGCGTCGGGAAGTCGACGCTGCTGAATGCGCTCCAACCCGGACTCCAGCTGATGACCGGGGAGGTCTCAGAGGTCATGAGCGGCAAGGGCAAGCACACGACCACTCATGCGGAGCTGCATCCGCTGGACGGAAAAACCGGCGGCTACGTGGCCGATACGCCCGGGATCCGGGAACTCGGCCTGTGGCAGATTCCCTCGACCGAGCTCGCGTCGTGCTTCCCGGACTTTCGCCCGCATCTGGGGGCATGCGCGTTCAACGACTGCAGCCACCTCCACGAGCCGCGCTGTGCGCTGCGCGCCGCGGTCGAGGGCGGTGCCGTGTCGGAGCATCGATACGACTCGTATCGTCGCCTGCTCACCGGCGATCTTCCGACGTAACACGAACTGGCCCGCCTCCGTCGAAGGGGGCATGCGAGCGCCAAACCAGAGCGCTCCCCACGAGGTCTGATCTTATGCGTCGCCCTCTCTCGCTTCTCGCGGCCGCGTTGCTCGTGGCCAGCGCCATCCCGGCAACGGCGTCGGCAGCCGTGCCGGACTACCAGCGCGTCATCACATCGCGCTTCGCCGATGCGGCCCTCGCGAGCCTGGACGGCTGCGTCCTCACCGAAGTCTTCGTGTCTGGCACGGATGCTGTCTTCGGCGGCCGCCCGGGGCCGATCAACCGCCAGGGTCTGGCCGGTGTCCTCGTGCGGCAGAACGATGTCTGCGCCGGGGCGGCATCCCTGGGCCACCTCGGTATCTTCGCTGCGGGCGGTGGCGGCGGCGGGACGCCCATCTTCGACGGGCTCGGCCAGACGCTGGGTCGGCTCGGCAGCACGGTCCACTTCGACCGTGCGTGGGTGCGCACCGAGATCCCGGTCGTCAACGAGGTAGCGGGCAGGGGCGAGCAGGTCGTCGTCGCGCTCGAGCTCACATGGAGCCTCGTGGGGGACCTGGACCGCGACACCGGCCATCTGCACGTTCGTGAGCCCGGTGAGGGAAACGTCAACAGCCACCAGAACACGCTCATGGGCGAGGCCACGGTGAGCGGCACGGTTCGTATCGGCACGGATGTCTACACCTTCGATGGTGTCGATGGCGCCCATCTCCAGCAGGTGAAGTACGGCTGCCAGGTGATCGCTCACCCATCCGCGGGCGAGCCCGACCTCAGCTGCTGACTGTCGATTGGCGCGCTCGCCTAGCGAGCGAGCGCGCCGCGGTACAGGTCAAGAAGCCGCGTGCTCAGACCCGGACCGGAGCTCACCAGGTCGCGAAACTCATCGGCCTCCAGGGCCAGGAGCAGACCGGTCGAGGTGGCTGTCACGGTGGCGGTCCGCGAGGACCGCCGCAGGAGGCCGATCTCGCCGAAGACATCACCCGGTCCCAGATCGCGCAGGTGCATCTCCGGACCGCCGGCCTCCCCAACCTGGGTCACGGCGACGCTGCCCTCGCCAATCAGGTAAAAGCGTTCGGCCGCGTCACCCTGCCGAACGATGGTCGAGCCGGCGGTCATCGGCACCTCCACGAGCTGCCGGGCGGCGGTCTCGATCCGCGCGGGGGGAAGCCCCGCGAAGATCCGGTGCTCCGACAGCCGCGCGCGCGACGGGCTGAGCGGCTCTCCGGTGGCCACCTCCACCGACAGCGCCAGCGCGGCGGCGACTCCGAGCGCGGTGACAACCGCGGATCCGATGAGCACCGGGGCGACACCGTAGACACTGGCGATGAGTGGCACGACAAGGGACCCAAGGGCGTACAGGACCGCGGAGGTCGTCTGCAGGACACCCATGGCTCGTCCGCGAAGCTCGTCCGGCACGATGCGCTGGATGAGCGTGGTGTTGACCACATCGAGGAGCAGGAGCCCGGCAACCGCGACGCCGATGGCGAGCATCGCGGTGACGAGGTCGCCGGCCAGCGCGAGCCAGGCCAGGCCGATTCCGCCGACGACGCCACCCAGGATGAGCGGGACACCCATGCGGCGCGCGAGCAGAGCACCGCCGGCGATCCCTGCGACCACGCCTCCCACCCCCGTCGCCGCATTGAGGTATCCGGTGCCGGCCTCTCCGGCACTCAGCACATCGACCGCGATGACCACGGTCAGCACCCCGACGCCACCGCCGACGATGCTGGTCGTCGAGTCGAGGATGAACGGGCCTGCCAGTGGACGCACGAGCTGGCGCCAGCCGGCCGCGGGGGTCTCCGCGCTCTCGTCGTCCGCCACGATCGGCGTGGCAGCGCGCGGCACCGGAAGCCGCCACAGGACGGCGGCCACGACAGCGAACGAGACCGCGTTGAGCAGGAATGCGATCTCCAGCCCGCCGCTGGCGATCAGGATGCCGGCGAGTGCCGGGCCAACGATGAACGCGACGTTGTCGAGCGTGGCCCACGCGCTGTTCGCCGGCCCGAGATCGCTCTCGTCCACGAGCATCGGCAGGAGCGCGGCGATTGCCGGGCCGAAGAACGTCGAGAAGCATGCAGCCAGGATCGAGAGCCCCACGATGGCGATCGTCGGCGCATCCACCACGACGGCGGCCACCAGGACCAGCATGAGGAGGCCGCGGGCCACATCGGTGACGAGCAGCACCATGCGCCGATCGAAACGGTCGGCCACGATCCCCGCGGGGACCGAGAGGAGCACGTAGGGCAGGATGCGGGCCGCTCCCACGATCCCGAGCAGGGCCGCGGAGTTGCTTTCGGCGTAGACGACCACCAGTACCGCCACCAGGTACAGCCAGTCGCCGATGCCCGAGATGAACTCACCCGCCAGGAGCCGCGCGAGCGGCCGGTTCCGCCGGAACAGCTCGATATAGGTTCGGAAAAGGGTCACCCCGGTACGGCCGCGCGTGAACGTGGCCGTCGGCGCCCTGGGTTATCGGCGACGCTGGCCAGGATCGCCTTGACCTCGAACGGGCTCAGCCCTGGATGCTTGGACAGGATGAGGGCCACGATGGCGGCCACGTGCGGCGCTGCGAAGCTGTTCCCGGTGGCGACCGTGGTGCCGCCGTCCTTCCATGCGATCGGCACATCGACGCCCCACGCCCCGAACTCGACCGGCGGTGCGGGGTTGTAATAGAGCCGCCACGGGTCAGGCTCCGCATGCGCCGCCACGGAAAAGACCGATGAGAACAGCGACGGATAGCTCGGCGCCGGGACGTTGTTCGCCGCGCTCACCAACGCGGTGCCGCGGAAGTAGGCACGATCAGCGAGGTCGTGGAAGACCGGGTAGAGCGACTCGCTCTTCGACGACAGGCTCAGGTTGCAGATCTGGAGGCCCTGGTCGATCACCCATTCAAGCCCCGTGGCGAACGCCGTTCCCTTGCCGCGCAGGTCAGGCCCGAGAACGCGGATCGAGACGAGCTCCACGTCAGGGGCCAGGCCAACGATGATGGCGCCGCATGCCGTCCCGTGACCGAACATGTCGACGGCTTCGTCCGCGACCACCTGGGGTTCCTCGCCGCCGAGCTCGACGGTTACGTTCTCGACAACTCGCCCGCGCAGCTGCGGATGATCGTTCTCGAGTCCCGAGTCGATGATCCCGACCCGAACCCCCTTGCCGGTGGAGCCGCCCCAGGCCCAGTCGCGCGTGAGGCCACGCAGTCTCAGCGGTCGCCGCAGCGCGTGCTTCGGATCGGCAAACGGCTCCGACCACGCCGGAAGCTGGTCGGTCACCGCCCGGCTCGGGGGCGCCTGGCTCGATCCGCATGCCCGGCCACGACATCGAGGATATCGGTGAGCAGTGCGGTCTCTCGGTCGGTCATGGATCGCAGACGCGCTACCTGGTCAACCAGGAGCCAGAAGGGGGCGTCGTCGTCCACGTCGAGGTCGACAGTCGCGGCTGACACGAGGCGCTCGACCTGCCCTTCGTCCAGGTCGCTGCTCACCTGGCCGAGGACGCTGCGCAGCAGTCGATCGGTGTCGCGCTGCACGCGCGCCGCACCGATGGCCACCGTGGCCTGCGCGGCAAAGACTCCGAGCAGCTCCATGTCGCGCAACGAGAATGTGGGTGACCCGCGCTTGTCCAGGACCTGGAGGACGCCGACCGTTCCCTGCTGGTCGAACAGGGGCGCAGCGGCGATGGACCGAGGGACATAGCCGGTCTGTTCCGCAGCGTCGCGATTGAAACGTGGGTCGTTCTCCACGTCGGAGAGGGAGAGCGCCTGGCCCGTGGAGTAGACGAAGCCGGCGATGCCCTGCGTGGGTGGGACGGTCAGCCCGATCGCGCCGGCACCCTGCTCCCCGGCAGCCACGCGGAACTCGAGACGGTCAGGGTGCTGCTCGAACAGCGCGATCGATGCGGCCTCCGCGTCGAAGAGCCGCACGGTCGCGTCCACGATGCTCTGGAGGAGACGGGTCTCGATGTCCCCCTGGAATCGGCGCCCGATTGCAGAACGCCGCGCCGCCGCAACGAGTGCGGCGAGCGCGGCATCGGTCTGCTTGTCGACCACGATGCGTGGCCGGGCTACCGGAGGCTCCTCAGAGAGGCATGGCCCTCGGTGTCGTCGTCATCGGTCGCCTTGCGGCCGGTCAGGCCGTGGCCCTCGGTGTCGTCGTCGAGCTTCCTGTTGACTGCGTCTCGCTGGGTGTCGTCGTCGCGCTGGTCCGTCATGATGTGTCCCTCTACTGCATCGTCGTCAAATGCCTCGCCACCGAGTTGTCCCGGTCGAGAAAAGCCTTCCATCGGCGGCCGCCGCCGGTAGTTGTCCATGAGTCCGATCCTCCTGTGGCGAGCGGTGTCTCCGCGATGACGTCATCCTATTGGCCAGCCGAACGGCGGCGAAGCGAATCGGCGACAGCTGCGGTGTCGGCAATGCGACAGCTCATCGCGCACTTCGAGCTTCGAGGCCGGCCAGGTCGCTGATCACGAGCGTATCGCGATCAATCTCGAGCACGCCCTCCTCGACGAGCCCGCTCAGAAGCTTGTTCACGCTCTGGCGCGTACCCCCGATCATGGCGGCCAGGTCCGATTGTGTGAAGGGCCAGTCAAGCTCAACTCGCCCCCGTGCACCTGGATCATTGTCGCGCGCGAGACGAACGAGGCGCATCGTGAGGCGCCCCGCCAGATCAAGGAAATGAAGCTCCTCGACGTGTCCCGTCAACCGACGAAGCTCACCGGCAAGTGCGCGCAGGAGAGCGATGACCAGCGTGGGGTCCTCCGGGAGCAGCCGGAGGAACTGATCTCGGGGGAGCGCCAGCGTCTCGGTGGGCTCGAGGGCCGTGGCGGTGGTCGACCGCGGGGATCCATCGAGCAGTGCCAGCTCACCGAAGAAGTCACCGGGCTTGAGGCTGGCAATGATGGCCTCATCGCCCTCCTGGGATGGCAGGACGATCTTGACTCCCCCATCGGCGACGATATGCAGTGAGTCACCGACGTCGTCCTGGTGGAAGATGACCTCGTTGCGCCGATAGCGGCGAGGGCGCATGAGACCGGCGAGCAACGCGAGCCCCTCGTCATCGACATGCGCGAAGAGCGCACACCGTCTCAGGCTGTCGACCGCCAGGCTGTGATCGGGCAAGCGAGGCCCCCTTGTCGTTCCCAGGTCGAGACCGATCCCCCGCCCAACTGTCGTCTCGACCACCGATTCCGTCAAGCGCATGTCACCCCCGTGACGCGGGACGCGGTCGGTGGCCGACCGTAGATGGATCGCCAACATGACCGCCCCGGTGTCACCAGGCGGATCGCAACGTCGCAATCATCATCCGATGATCTGTCCAACGCAGCGGCGCACCGCCACCGACCCCGAGGAGGCAGATTCGATGTTCGCACCCAACATCAGCACCCATCAGTTGGCCGACCAGGTCCATCACGAGCGGCTCAACCACGCGGCACTGCTCCAGAAGGTGGCCCGCGAGCGATCCGCCAATTCGATCACCGTCGACCGTCAGGCCCAGCGCCGGATGACCTCTCGGCGACTGACCGCCACACTGGCCGCCGCAGCGCTGACCTTCACGCTCGCTGCCGCAGCCGGCGCCACGCAGCAGACCTCGGCGCCCGAGGGGCATCCTTCGACCGGCGGAGGCGCGACCGTCGTCCGCTGAGGCACATGACAGGCTCACCGCCAGACGCCAGGCCAACGCCCGGCGGACCGGCGCGCTACCGGAGCGGCGAGTGATCCGCTACGCTCAGGATCGAATCTAGCCGAGAATCCTGAGCCAGAGGGGCCGATGGACTGCGCGCGCTGTGGAACCGTGAGCCCGCCCGGAGCAAAGTTCTGTTCCGAGTGCGCGGCCCCGCTCGCTGCCACCTGCCGGGTCTGCGGCACGGCGAACCTGCCGACCGCGAAGTTCTGCTCCGAGTGCGCGTCGGCTCTCGTACTACCGAAGATGTCCCCGCCGAAGGCGGCGCTACCTGCTCCCGCGGTCGCAGAACGGCGACTCGTATCGGTCCTCTTCGCGGACCTGGTCGGGTTCACTCCATTCGCCGAGGAGCGAGACGCGGAAGAGGTGCGCGAGACGCTCACCCGCTACTTCGAGATCGCCCGGGATATCGTGGAACGCTA
This sequence comes from Chloroflexota bacterium, assembly GCA_030859955.1. GTDB lineage: Bacteria > Chloroflexota > Limnocylindria > QHBO01 > QHBO01 > JACDBZ01. The sequence goes on from JALZJE010000105.1 coordinate 8,530, forward strand.
CGGCGGGACGGTGGAGAAATTCATCGGGGACGCGGTCATGGCGGTGTGGGGCACCCCCACGGCACGAGAGGATGACGCAGAACGCGCCGTGCGTGCGGGCCTGGACCTCACCGCCGCGGTCAGGGTCCTCGGGAGCTCGATCCAGGCGCGCGCCGGCGTCCTGACCGGCGAGGCGGCCGTGACCCTCGGCGCCACCGACCAGGGGATGGTGGCCGGCGACATCGTCAACACCGCTGCACGACTTCAGAGCGTGGCCGAGCCCGGAACCGTCCTCGTCGGTGAGTCCACCATGCGCGCCGCGTCAGCGGCCATTGCGTTTGAGCCGATCGGCGACTCAAGCCTCAAGGGCAAGACGAGTCCCGTGCCCGGCTTTCGCGCGCTACGCGTGGTCGCCGAGCGCGGCGGCCGCAATCGGGCGGGTGGTCTCGAGGCGCCGTTCGTCGGCCGGGACGAGGAGCTGCGCCAGCTGAAGGACCAGTACCACACCGTCAGCCGGGAGCGGAGGCCCCGGCTCGTGTCCATCATGGGTCCTGCCGGCATCGGCAAGAGCCGCCTGGCATGGGAGTTCCTCAAGTACATCGACGGCGTGATGGAGCCGGTGTGGTGGCACTCCGGACGCAGCCCCGCCTACGGTGAGGGGATCACCTTCTGGGCGCTGGGCGAGATGATTCGGACGCGCGCGGGCCTGGCTGAGACCGATGACGAGGCAACGACGCGCGCCGGCGTCACAGCGATGCTCGCGGAACACGTACCCGATGAGGCCGAGGGACGCTGGATCGAGCCAGCGATGCTGACGCTGCTCGGCATCGGCGACCAGGCCGCCGGCTCGGAGCAGCTCTTCGCCGCCTGGCGCACGTTCTTCGAACGAATGGCGACCACCGGCGCAGTGGCGCTGGTCTTCGAGGACCTGCACTGGGCCGATTCGGGACTGCTGGATTTCATCGACCACGTGCTGGAATGGACGCGCGACCTGCCGATCTACATCGTCACGCTGTCCCGTCCCGAGCTGCTGGAGAAGCGGTTGACCTGGGGAGCCGGCAAGCGCCAGTTCACCTCACTCTTCCTTGAGCCGCTGGCCGAATCGTCAATGCGCGAACTGTTGAACGGCCTGGTCCCTGGACTTCCTGAGCGTGCCGTGCAGGCCATCGTGGCGCGAGCCGACGGCGTACCGCTGTATGCGGTGGAGACCGTCCGCACGCTGGTCGCCGAAGGACGGCTCGTCGAACAGGATGGCGCCTACGTTCCGACAGGCGAGCTGTCGCAGCTGGCGGTTCCGGAGACGCTCACCGCGCTGATCGCCTCACGGCTCGACGCGCTGGAACCCGCCGATCGGGCGCTCCTCCAGGATGCATCGGTCCTGGGCCAGAGCTTCACCATGGATGGAGTGGCGGCGGTGAGCCGCTCCGAAGGCACGGAACTCGAGCCCCGCCTTCGCTCACTGGTCAGGCGAGAGATGCTCGTCCTGAGAGCTGATCCCCGCGCCCCCGACCGTGGGCAGTACGCATTCGTGCAATCGCTCATCCGGGAGGTCGCCTACAACACGCTGGCCCGGGCCGATCGCAAGGCTCGCCACCTGGCAGCGGCTCGCCACTTCGAGAGCCTCTCCACCGATGAACTGGCTGGGGCGCTTGCCGGGCACTACCTGTCCGCGCACGAGATGGCGGCAGCCGGGCCGGAGGCCGAGGCGCTGGCCGCGCAGGCCCGGATCGCCATCAAGGCCGCCGCCGATCGGGCGAGCGCGCTCGGCGCGCACGAGCAGGCCTTCCGGTTCCTCGAGCAGGCCCTGCGGGTGACCGCCGATCCGGCCGAGCAGGCAGACCTGCATGAGCGGGCCGGCGCCTCGGCTGCCTCGGCCGGGCGCCATGACGAGGCTATCGACCACTACACGTCCGCCGGCGCGCTCCACTCCGCACGCGGAGACAGGTCGCGCGCGGCCGGCGCTGCGGCGGAGGTGGGCCGCACCCTCCTGGACACCTACCGGCCCGACGAAGCGGTCGAACTGCTCGAGGCCGCACGCCAGGAGTACGCGGACCTCGACGGTGATCCGGTGCTCGTGGCCCTGGACGGCCAGTTGGCCCGCGGGTACTTCTTCCTCGAGCAGCCGGATCGCGCAATCGAGATCGCCGACCGTATCCTGCCCACCGCCGAGCACCTCAATCTCGTCGAGGTCCTCGCCGACACGCTGGTCACGAAGGGCACCGCGCTGCTGATGGTCGGTCGCTCGCGCGAGGGACTGATGCTCATCGCCGGTGGCGGCCAGGTGGCTCTGGCCAATGACATGCCCCATGCCGCGTTGAGAGCCGCCATCAACCGTGGCTTTGGCGAAAGCCTGGAAGATCCGCGCTCGGCACTGGCGTTCGCTCGTGAAGGACTCGCACTCGCGCGGCGCCTGGGGCTGCGCTCGTTTGCCGTGGTGCTGACCGGAAACGCCGCGGAGTACGCCATCCGGACAGGGGACTGGGAGAGCGCTGAGGCGGAGCTGCGGAGCATCGGCGAGATCCCGGAACGTTCGCACCGGATCATCGTGCTGGCCGGCGTCGCCGTCTTTGCCGCCGCCAGGGGAGAGGACTCATCGGCCGCGATGGCGGAGCTCGAGTCCATCGGGAAGGGGCACGACGACGCGACCACCGTGGCACAGCTGCTATCAACCGCGGCCCGCGTGGCCATGTTCGAGGGACGCGATGCGGAGGCGCGGCGGCTGTGGCTCGAGCTCGCAACCGTCTCCGACGCGGCCATGGCGGAGACGCTCAGCGAGGCCGCACGGATGGCGTGGTGGATGAAGGATGCGGACGGCCTGCGCGACGATCTCCATCGGTTCGCTGGCACCGGATCGTTCGGCCGGGCGATCGAAGCAACCAGGGCCTCGCTCCGAGGCGGTCTCGCGGCCCTCGAGGGAAAGGAGACAGAGGCGAACACCCTGTTCCGACAGGCTCGACGCACCTGGCGGGACCTGGACCTTCCCTTCGACGATGCGCTCGCGTGCCTCGGGATGGTGATCGTGCTACCACCATCCAGCGAGGCGTATAGGGAGGCGGCCGCGGACGCGAGGCGGCTGCTCTCGGAGCTCGGCAGTCCGGCCCTGTTGAGGCGGCTCGGGGCACTCATCGACGGACAGGCGTCGGTCGGCGAGAGTGCCACTGCGCCGAGCTCGGACGTTGCGGCCGTGTCGATCTCATCCGACGGCGACTAAATCCGTCGGCACGTCGAGCATCGGGTACCATCGTCGCGCTCTCAGGGCGGGAGTAGCTCAGTTGGCAGAGCGCCACCTTCCCAAGGTGGATGTCGCGAGTTCGAATCTCGTCTCCCGCTCCATCGCCGGCCCTACGCCGGGCGGATGTTCTGGTTCCGATGGAAGACATTGGCCGTGTCGTACCGGCGCTTGATCGCTCCCAGCCGCTCGCAGGTGCCGCCGGGGTACGCGTCGCGGATTCGCGACTCTCCTTCGTCCTCCAGAAAGTTGGCGTAGACGCCGGGGCCCCTCGGTTCGAGGGCTGCAAACAGGGCTCGGTTCCACGCTGTGACTTCATCCACGCTCGCCGGATCAACGGACAGGTTGATGATCGTCACCTGCACCATGGCATTGCGATGCGGGAAGGCAGTGGCCTCCGCGGGCACGCGACACATGGCCCCGCCGAACACCCGCAGCTGGATGATCGAGACGGGCGGCGCAACCTCCAGCGCCTTGATGATGCCATCCACCGAGGCGTCGTCGAACATGTCCATGGAGACCGATCGCGTCGTGCTCGGGGGCTTGCTCGCCTCGGCCGGAACGAGCCGGCGCCATCGGCCGCACGCCGCGCGCCAGACCGCGCATCGGTCCCGTCACAGATACGTCACATGGCGGACGTATGCTCGCGACATGCGCCGATCTCTTCCGTTCGTTCTCGTCATCGCTGCGGTCACGCTCGGAGCGTGCAGCGGCTCCTCGGCAGTCACCGAACGCCCGGCCAGCATCCGGCCCTCGGTGCCAGCTGTCTCTTCGAGCCCCGTCCCGAGCGAGTCCCCGACGCCGGTGGCCTCGTCAGCTCCGAGTCCGACCCCGACAGCTGAGCCGGAGCCCGAGCCCGAGCCGCTCGCATGGGCACAGCTCGAGGCCGATGGGCCAACCGCGCGGGAGGACCACACCTGGACCGTGGACGCTGCCGGCGAGGTCGCGTACCTGTTCGGTGGCCGAGACGGTGCGACCGTGTTCGACGACACCTGGGCCTTCGATCTACGTGAGGACACCTGGACGCAGCTCGCGCCAACCCGGTCACCCGATCCGCGGTTCGGCCACGAGGCAGTGTGGGTTGACCCCATCGGACTCGTCATCTTCTCCGGCCAGGCCGGACCGTCGTTCTTCAACGACCTGTGGGCGTACGACCCTGATGCCGACGCATGGACGGAGCTACCGGCCGCGGGCGAGCTGCCGGCTCCGCGTTACGGGTCCTGCGCCGGCATCGGTCCCGATGGCCGGCTCTGGATCAGCCACGGCTTCACGCAGGATGGCACCCGGTTCTCCGATACCCGTGCCTACGACTTCGACGCCGGCGCGTGGACGGACGAGACTCCTGCCGATGGCTCACGACCGGTCGAGCGGTGCCTGCACGGCTGCTGGTGGACCGAATCAGGCGAACTGGCGCTGTACGCGGGCCAGACGACCGGCGTCACCGCACTCGACGACCGCTGGGTGCTCGCCGATGGCGCCTGGTCTCGGGTGGAGGGAGTCCTGCCGCCCGCCCGCAACCTGTACGCACGCGCGCGCGTCGACGCCGCCACGCTCGTGTTCGGCGGCCAGGCCGTTGACGGCGGCTTCCAGGACGACCTGTGGCTGCTGCGAGATGACACGGTCGATGCGGAGGCGCTGGAGCCGGCGGGCGACCATCCGCCCGGACGAGCCGGGGCGGAGCTGGTGGTCGACACGGCGGGAGGCCGCGCCATCCTCTTCGGAGGCCGCACCGCCGACGGCGCCCTCAACGATACCTGGGCGCTGACCGGCCTCTGACGGTGGGTTGTCCGGGGGACGAGGTCGGTCGGCTCGGTTGACCCGCGGGGCGGGGCTAAGGCCCAGGGACGGCGGAATCGGCCGGGCTTGACGAGGGATTCGGCCGGGCTCAGGGTCGATGTGACCCGTGCCACGAGCAGATGGCCACGGAGCCGGGTTTCATTCGTCGTTAGCCCCGTGGTGCGGGTGCGGAACTGCCCGAGCCCAGCGGGACGGCCAGCCAGCGCGCAGCCGCCTACTCGTGCGCATCCTCCAGCGTGGCTGAGACCGAGAGCTCGACGTTGCCCGAGAGGGCACGAGAGATCGGGCAACCGTCCTTGGCACCCTCCGCGGCAGCATCGAATGCGGCGCCATCGAGTCCGGGCACCACGCCGATCACGTCGAGCTGCGAGGCCGTCACTGTCCAGTCATCCCCGACCTTGTCGAACGTGACGGTGGCCGACACGTGAAGATGATCGGGCGGCGTGCCCGCGCGGTCGAGCGCGCCAGACAGTGCCATCGAGTAGCAGGATGCGTGGGCCGCGGCCAGCAGCTCCTCGGGCGAGGTCTGACCTTCGGGCGCCTCGGTACGAGATGCCCAGGAGACGGGAAGATCGGTGAACAGCTCGCTCGAGCCGGCAGTCACGGTGCCTGAGCCCGCGGCAAGGTTGCCATTCCAGGTCACGGTTGCGGTACGGGTGGCAGCCATCGGTATCGGGTTCTCCTTCGAACGCTAGACTCGGGCACAGATGAGCAGCGTACTCGACCGCCCGCCGATCATCAGGGGCGAGCACGTGTTCCTTCGCCCGTCGGAGCGCGTCGACCTTCCGCTCTTCGTGCGCTGGTTCAACGATGCGGAGGTAGTGCGCAATCTCGCCATGTTCGCGCCGATGAGCGCGGCAGGTGAGGCCGCGTGGTTCGACCGCATGCTTGCTGCGCAGGGCAGTACCGACTACCACTTCGTCATCTGCCTGTTGAACGGCGGCCGGCCGATCGGCACGGCGGGGTTGCATGGCATCGACCTCCACCACGGGAATGCGGAGTTCGGCATCGCCCTCGGCGAGAAGGCCGAATGGGGCAAGGGCTTCGGGACCGATGCGCTCCGCGCGATCTGTGACTTTGGGTTCGGCGAGCTGCGCCTGGAGCGTGTCAGCCTGATCGTCTATGCCGGGAACGACCGTGCTCGTCGTTCGTACGAGAAGGCAGGATTCACGTATGAGGCCACCCTGCGCCGCGCCCATTTCTCCCGCGGCGAGTACCACGACGCGCATGTCATGAGCCTCCTGCGCGCCGAATGGTCGGCTTTGCCCCACCGGCCGAGCTGGGAATACGACTGAGATGCTGGCGTAGGGCGACGCGGGAGGCATCGGGTACGATGCGGCCGTGTTCGAGCTGCGACGTGACCCGGTCACCGGGTGGTGGTCCGCCATCGTCGCCGATCGGGCATTCTCGCGCGAAGCATTCGAGGTCGAGGCGCAATCGGTCGAGGGAACCCATTGCCGTCACTGCGATGACGCCCCGCTCGATGATGCCCCGCACCACGTTCGTCGCGTCCCGCTCCGTTCGGATGCATTCCACCGCATCGATTCAACCAAGGAGCGCGCCGCTCAGCTCTCGATGAGCGAGGTCGAGCGCGCGACGGGCTCGTGGGAAATCCTGGTCGGACCGCGTGACCATCACGAGCGCCTGGCCGATGCCGCGCCACAGCTGGCCGGCGCCATGCTCCGGGCGGCGCGCGACGCGATGCGCCAGATCGGCGCGCAGCCACGCGGCACAGATGCCGATGGGCGTCGGGAACCGCTCTACATCCAGGTCGTCCAGAGCCACGGCCGCCAGGCTGGAGCTCGAACCTCACACCTGAACCTGGAGCTTTACGCCATCCCGCAGGTGCCGCACTGGGTTGCCGAGGAGATCGGTGGTGGCGCCCGCCAGATGATCAAGACGCGCCAGTGCGTTTGGTGCGCCCTGTCGGCGGCGGAGGAGGAGGACGGCGAGCGGCTCGTCTTCGCCGACCACCACGCAATCGTCTTCACACCGGCCGCCAGCCGCTCCGCCTTCGAGATGATGGTCGTGCCCCGCGGTCACACCGCGGACTTCACGAGCCTGGACGACGAGGCGGTCACCGCGAGCACGGCAACGCTCCAGCGCGCGCTCCTCGCCCTCGATGCGCTTGGCAACCCCCCGTACAACCTGTTCCTCCACACCTCGCCTGCCGGCGAGCGGCTCGACCAGACCTTCCACTGGCACTGGGAGATTCACCCGCGCCTGCGCGTGATCGCCGGGCTGGAGCGCGCGACGGCCCTCGCCGTGAATCCGGTCGCCCCCGAATATGCGGCGGAGGTGCTGCGAAAGCATCTTCACCAGTAACAGATGCGAAGGCCGATGCGTCACAGGCAGACCGAGGAGGGGCGGTACGTGCGGAGGACGAGGTGCAGTCGATGGCGGTTCCCGGCCAGATCCCGTGGGATATTCCCACGATGACGCGCCGCGCCACCGATGCCCGAGAGATCGAGTTCGCTCAGCTCTTCGACGAATTCGCGGCGCCGATCCACAACTACGTGCTGCGTATGGTCGGCGACTCCGACCGCGCGGCCGATATCACGCAGGACACGTTCATCAAGGCATACCGCAAGCTCAACACCGTGACCGAGGCCAGCTCGACGAAGTCCTGGCTGTACCGGATCGCCACGAATACGGCTATCGACGAGATGCGCCGAAGACGGATGATCAAGCCGATGGGTGACGATGCGCCAACGTTCGCCAACCGGCCGGATCCTCGTCCCGGACCGGAGGCTCAGGTCATGGCCGGGACCCTCGACGAACGGGTTCAGCGCGCGCTCATGAAGCTGCGGCCGAACCACCGACAATGCCTGCTGCTCAGTGACCTCGATGATATGGGGGCGCAACAGATCGGCGAAGTGATGGGCCTGTCGTACGCAGCGGTGCGCACGCTGCTGTGCCGCGCTCGGGGCGAGATGCGCCGCGCACTGTCGGCAGAAGGGTTCGCACGATGACGATGAACCGCCACGAGTCGTTCGAGGAGCTCATCAGCGCATCCCTGACCGAGGAGCTGACGGCGGCCGAGCGACAGCGCCTCGACACTCACCTTGCCAGCTGCGCGCAGTGCACGTCCACCCTCGCTGCCTTCACCGATCAGCGCCGGATCATGGCCGGCGTTCGCCACGTCGCCCCGCCGCGGGATCTCGGCGCTCGGGTTCGCACCGGCATCGAGCGCGGCCGCTTCGCCTCAACTCCCTGGTGGCGGCGTCCAGCCACGATCTTCGCCGGCGTCGGTGGAAGTCTGGCGGCTGTGGCCGGAGCACTCCTCGCGGTCGTCCTGCTCAACGGCACGCCGGATGATTCGCAGGTTGGCGACAATTCACCGACGCCGACCGCTTCGACCGCACAGGAACCGTCCGACGCGGTCACCACCCTGCCACCCGTTCAGTCGCCTGGACCGTCGGCTGAGCCGGCATCGGCCGCTCCTTCATCGGCCTCGCCTGCATCGGTCGCTCCGTCTCCGTCGGTTTCTCCCTCGCCATCGGTCGGGCCATCGGCATCGGCAGCTCCGGCACCGACCGCAACCCCGGCCGAGGCATCGCCCGAACCGGACGTCTACCTGGCGCTCACCGGGCAGTTCGACAACCTGGGCCTGACGCTGCGCCAAGGACCAACCGGCGCGACGATCACTGAGCTGGAGACGCCCTCTGGACCGCCCATCGCCGCCGAACTCTCGCCTGATGGCCAATGGCTGGCGTACATCACTCAACGCGGGGGATCCGGCAACAACGAGGTGCGTGCCAGGCGAATGGCAGAGGGCATCACATCCGACGACCCCGAGGAGCTGCCACCTATTGATTCGCCGATCGCCGTCGGCGAGACCGTCCTCCTGGGCGAGAGCGTGGCCGGCAGCCCGTTCCTCGAGCAACTCTTCTGGTCATCGAACAGCGCATACCTGGCGTACACGCTCGCTGCTCCCGCAGACAACAGCACAGATGCATGGCTGTTCGACGTTGCGTTTGGGGAGCCTCGCCAGTACACCGACGTCGGCAATGCCTACGCGGCCAGCTGGGTGCCGGGTGGGGCGGGCACTTCATCACTGTGGATCAGCACCGCAGGCAATGTACCGATGAGCCACCTCCGCAGCATCCACGATTCGGCGGGTAACCCTGAAGACCCCCGGCTCGGGGAAACGGGTGATCCAGCCGAAGGAGCCATCGAGAGCGCGGCCGGCGTCTTTCAGCCACTGCTCAGCCCCAACGGTTCGCTGGCGATCTACTGGAACGGGAGAATGGAGCGCTCGGGCGCCGAATGGCTCTTCGCCGAAGTCGGCGCGCCATACCTGGCCGAGCACAACGAGTTCCAATTCACCAACGAGCGGGCGTTGTTCAGCGACCTGACCATTGGACGCGACGCGTTCACCTCGGCCGCGATTACGTGGGGCACCGATGGCGACGCCTACGCGGTCTGGGGCACCCAATGGACCGGAGATTCGCAGGACGGCGACACGCCCTATCCCGACGCCGGCCGCGTGTATTTCGGACATGCCACGGATCCACGCGGCCTGACGCGGGGGCACGCCATCGACGCGACCGACCTGCCCGAAGGTGCGGGAGTGGTGGACGTGAAGGTCTCGCCCACCGGACGTCACCTGGTGATCACGACGCGGCGGCCCATCGGCGGTGTGCAGGAAGCGCCGCGCGCCGATCTCCTGCTCGTCGAGCGCAACACCGCTGACGTTGCCGACGAGGTCTCCGTCCTGGGCTCCGCGGACGATGGATGGTTCGGTCCTGCCGCCTTCGACGACGTCCCGTAGCGCATCGGTATACTCGGCCGCGAACCCTTTAACGCGGTCCCGCGAGGCCGCCAAGGAGACGCATGTCCGAACGCCGCGTCCTCGACACCGATGACCTGCGCCGCGCCGTCACCCGCATAGCGCATGAGATCGTGGAGCGAAACGGCGGGGTCGATGATCTCGTGCTCGTCGGCATCCGAAGCCGCGGTGTGCCGATCGCCCAGCGCCTGGCCGGCCTCATCAAGGAGCACGAGGGCGGCGCACTGGTCCCGATCGGGTCGCTCGACATCACCTACTACCGCGATGATCTCACCCGTATCGCGCACGCGCCGATCGTGAAGCGATCCGACCTGGAGGCAGAAGTCAGCGGGCGCACCGTCATCCTCGTTGACGACGTGCTCTATACCGGCCGCACGGTGCGTGCGGCGCTCGACGCACTGACCGATCGCGGTCGTCCGCGCGCGGTGCGCCTTGCCGTGCTCGTGGATCGGGGCCACCGCGAACTTCCCATCCGGCCCGATTTCGTCGGCAAGAACCTGCCGACCGGCCCGGACGAGCTCGTGCACGTCCGGCTTGCCGAGACCGATGAGCGCGATGAGGTGGTGGTTGAGCGGCCGGACTACCCCGCGTGATCGGCGGAGGCCGCCACCTGCTCGATGTCGACACGCTGAGCCGGGCGGAGATCGAGCGCATCCTCGACCTGGCGGTTGAGATGCGCTCGGCCCGCGGCACGCCGACATGCCGGTCGATGCTGGAGGCCGAAACGGTGGGGCTCGCCTTCTACGAGGCCTCGACCCGCACGCGCGTCAGCTTCGAGCTCGCCGCCAAGGCCTTGGGGGCCACAGTCGTGGACCTACACGTGGCGGGCAGCAGCGTCGCCAAGGGCGAGTCGCTGGTGGACACGCTGCGCACGCTGGAACGGACGGGAGTCACCACGCTGGTGCTCCGCCACGAAACATCCGGGGCTCCGTACCTTGCAGCGCGCTGCACCGGAATGGCAGTCGTCAACGCCGGAGATGGCATGCACGCCCACCCGACCCAGGCGCTGCTGGACGTGCTCACGCTGCGCGAGGCCCTCGGGTCGCTGGACGGCCGTGTCATCGCGATCATCGGCGACGTGGCGCGCTCGCGGGTCGCGCGATCGAATCTCCACGCCCTCGTCGCGTTGGGTGCGCGTGTTCGGCTCGGCGGACCGGCGGCGTGGGTCGGCGGCTTCGAGGAGTACCCAGGTACCGAGGTGGCAGCGAACATCCACAACGCGCTCGCCGGCGCCGATGCGGTGATGGCCCTCCGCGTCCAGGTCGAGCGGTCCGCGGGGGGCGAGAGCGGCTCCCTGCGCGAGTACGTGGAATGCTGGAGGCTCGACGAGGAACGGATGCAGCTTGCCGCCCCGCATGCGCCTTTGCTTCACCCGGGTCCCACCAACGAGGGGGTCGAGGTGACGGGAGAGCTCGCCAACGGCCGGCGCAGCCTCATCGGCCGCCAGGTCGAGAACGGCGTGCCGGTGCGCATGGCGATCCTGGCGATGGTCGCGGGAGCGGCGTGAGCGACGAACGGTTCGGACGCCTGACCGATGCCCCGGTCACGCTCCTGCTGACGGGGGTGCGCGTCATCGACCCCCATCAGGCGTCGGACACGGTCCGCGACGTCGCCGTGCTGGACGGCTTCCTCGCGGACCCTGCGACCCTGCCGCCGGGAACCGAGCGGCTGGATTGCGCCGGGCTCATCGCCGCGCCGGGATTCTGCGATCTGCACACGCATCTCCGCGAACCCGGCGGAGAGGACGCGGAGACGATCGGGTCCGGGACGCGGGCGGCTGCTCGAGGAGGATTCACGACCGTCTGTGCCATGCCCAACACGGATCCGCCGCTCGACACGCCCACGCAGCTGACCCGCATGTTGCAGGTGAGCCGAGAGGCGGCCTGCCGGGTACGGGCCATCGGCGCCGTGACGGTCGGACGCTCGGGGGACGCATTGGCTGACCTGGCGGGCATGGCCGATGCCGGGGCGGTGGGCTTCTCCGACGACGGGGCCGCGGTGCCCTCGGCAGACCTCGCCCAAGACGCGCTGGCTCGCCTCGCCGCGGTCGGCCGGCCGCTGATCGAGCATGCCGAGGACCACTCGCGTGCGGCGGGGAGCGTCATTCGAGCGGGACCGACCGCCGTCCGCCTCGGCCTGGCGCCATGGCCACCAGACGCGGAGCTGTCGATCGTCGAACGCGACATCGCGCTGGCTGCCGAGATTGGGACACGGCTCCACCTGACGCACCTCTCCACGGGGGCCGCGCTGGACGCCGTTCGGGCAGCGCGGGCGCGGGGCGAGCCGGTAACCTGCGACGTGACCCCACACCACCTCGCATTCACGGACGCCTGGGTGGCCGGGTCGCGACGGTTCGCCTGGGAGGATCCGGACGACGGTGGTGCCCTTGACGCCGCTCGCGCCTTCGACGCATCGTGCCGCGTCAATCCGCCGCTTGCCTCGCGCGCCGATGCGCTTGCCCTGCTCGCCGGCCTTGCCGATGGCACCGTCGACGCGATAGCCACCGACCATGCCCCGCATCCGGTCGAGCGAAAGCTCGTCCCGTTCGTGGACGCGGCGCCGGGCATCATCGGGCTCGAGACGGCCCTGTCCATCGGCCTTGCAGCCGTCGAGTCCGGGGGCCTGGGCGTTGCAACGCTGATTCGGGCGCTCTCGACGCGCCCGGCGGAGCTCATCGGTGAGCGTCGAAGCATGGCGTACGGCCAGCTCGCAGACCTCGTCGTGTTCGACCCGCTGGCACGGCGTCGGCTTAGGGCCGAGGATCTGGCCTCTGCATCGGCGAATACTCCGCTGCTGGGGATGGAGGTGCCTGGTCTGGTTCGGTTGACGGTGGCGGAGGGTCGCGTGACGTATCGGTCCTGACACCACCTTGCGGCCTCTGCCCGTCAGGTATGCACCGGATGGTTCATTGCCGGTGCCAACGGCCCCGTCGCTGTCAGATATACATCGGGTGACTCGAATTCGGCGCTTTGACGGTCTCAACCAGTCGATCAGCCTCGAGGGGATGCGTGAGGGGAGTGGATGACGGCGGTACGCCACGTTTGCTCGTCAATGACTCGCTGGACGAATGATCTGACAGAGCAGTCGACAACGAGACAAGCGAACACGACCCGGACGCAGCGTTGGAGCGTGGGATGTGGGACCATGCGGCTCGCCACTCGCGTCTCCCAGCCCACCGAGGAATGGCTTGACAGTTCGCTACAACGAGGAACTCGATCCGAACGAGGGTCCCGGCTTTGGATGCTTCATCACGCAGGCGATCCTGTTCGCCGCCATCCTGCTCCTTATTCCGGTCGGCCTGTTCACCTTCAACTGGCCGGTCTGGCTCCTGGCGACGCTGCTATTCATCGCCCTCATCCTGCTGTTTTTCGTGAGCATGACCAGCGTCTTCCTCCTGCGCGTCTTCTTCGCCGACCGGCGTCGCGGGCGTGGCCGGCAGACGGGGATCGCCAAGCCTCAGACTCGGGTCATCAGCACCGAAGAACCAACCGATGACCCGGGAGATCGCTGAATGCCGCTGATGGTGACCTTCTTCAACGTGCGCAAGGGCCGGGACGCGATCTTCAAGCGTGGCATGCGTCACATCTTTCCGAGGACCGCCCGCCAGACGGAGGCGAAGTACGGCGTCCGCTTCGTCGGATGGTTCAACGTAACCGAGGGATCCACCTGGAACAACGTGCTCATCATCGACCTGCCGAACTACGCGGTCCTGGACGAGCTCTACGCCGATCCATCGATGCGGGGCTTCGGCCATCGCGTCGCCGAGTCGGTGTTCGACTCCAAGCACACGATCTTCCTGCGCGAGCGGATGGGGCCGGACTTCGTGTACAAGCCGTGAGGAAGCCGTCGTCGTCGCCGCGCCTCGTGGCCCTGCGCGAGGTTGCCGCCGAGGCTGAACTGGAGCGGCGCGATTTCCTGTACGAAGCGACCGAGCAGCTGCGCCGATTCCTCGACCAGAACCGCGATCGCCTGCGCGAGATCGGTCCCATCAAGCTTGTCGACAACGAGCAGGACTACCTGCTCTACCACCCGGTCGATCAGACGTGGACGACGCGGCTCACCTACCAGGATCCCGCCGACAACGAGTGGTATGACCAGGAACAGTTGGTCGATACGGTCAGCGAGCTCCTGGAGCTGTACAACGCGGCCGACATCTTCTCGTGGATCATCGAGGCTTCGCGGGACGCGCCGGCGCATCTCGTCTCCGCGGATGAGCTCGCACGCGAGGAGGAGCTGACCGATGGGGTGACCTCGGACGATTGGGAGGCCGGACTCCCGACCTCGCAACGGGAGACGCTGGCGGCGCAGCGGCTCTGGCAATTGGCCGATGCGTACCGGACCCAGCTCGGGACCGCGCAGGCGCAGCTGCTGCGCGAGTTCACCTCGAACGCGGAGGAGGTCCTTCGCCGCACGGGCGACCTCCTGCTCCTCGATGATCCGGACGACATGCTCATCCTCCGAGCCGACGGCCGCTTCGAGACCAGCCTCGATCTCTCGGACCGGCCGGAGGACGTCGTTGCCTCCGCGGAACCTCGCCGTCCCGGACTGATCGTCACCGAAGCCAAGACGATTGCCGGCTTCTATGATCCCGCCGACATCCTGCACTGGGTGACGGATGCGCTCGCCGAGCGCTATCCGGCGGTCGACTTCTCCGCCGTCTACGAATGACCGATGCGGCCCTGCGCGGCGCGACGGTCGAATCCCTGTTCGCCTCGGCAGGAGCGTTGCTGGACGGCCACTTCCTCCTGAAATCTGGCCGCCATGCCGGCCGATACCTCGAGAAGTTCCTGGTCCTCCAGCATCCCCGATACGGCGTGGAGATCTGTCGGCGCTTCGCGGAGATCCTGGCTCCATCCATGCCGACGTTGGTTGTCGGGCCCACCACCGGCGGGGTGCTTCTCTCGTTCGAAACCGCCCGTCAGCTGGGCGGGTCGGTGCGGGCAGCGTTCGCGGAGCCGGTTCCCGCCGGCGGTCGAAAGCTGCGGCGCGGCTGGCGGCTCGATTCCGGTGAGCGAGTGGCGATCGTCGACGACATCCTCACCACGGGAGCCTCGCTGGTGGAGACGGTCGAGGCGGTCCGTACCACGGGCGCGGAGTCCATTGCCGCTGTGGTCATGGTGGATCGGTCCCTGGAGCCGGTCGACGTGGGCCTTCCGCTCCACTCGCTGGGCCGGATCGAGATTCCTTCGTGGCAGCCCGATGCCTGTGAGCTCTGCGCGGCCGGCGTGCCACTGCGCAAGCCGGGCAGCAGCCAGACCTAGCCCTTGGCGCCGCCGGTGAAGTTCCAGGACGCCAGGTGCAGTGACGGCACCACGTAGGCGCCAACCCCGAACGTCGCGCCTCCGACAAGCGTGAGGTCGGAGCCAACCGCGCGCACACTGCCAGGCGCAAGTGCCTCCAGGAATGACTGGGTGAAGCGCATGTTGGTCACCGGACGGACGACTCGCCCTTCCTCGATCAACCACACGCCATTTCGGGTCAGGCCCGTGACCACCTGCGTCCGCGGATCGAGGATGCGGGTGTACCAGAAATCGGTCACCAGCAGCCCGCGCTCGACACCGGCGATCAGTTCCTCCCGTGAAGCCGATCCGCCTTCCAGGACGAGGTTCGCAGGCAGCGCGCCCCACGGGCCAGCGCCGGCCACGGCGTTCCCGGTCGACTCCGTGTCGAGCGCCTTCGCGGTGCGCCGATCATGGATGAGGCCGCTCGTGACGCCGCCGGCGACGAGCTCCACGCGCCGCTTGGGAGTGCCCTCGGCATCGAACGGGATCCCCACCGACATCGGGTGGGCGACGTCATCGGCCAATGAGATGGAGACGTCGAACTGCGTGTCGCCCGGGCGCGCGAACGAGCGACCCTCCTCGACCGCTCGCCCATTGAAGCCGTACATGGCCAGGAAGCCGAGGATGTCCACCACGCACGACGGCGTCAGAACCACCTCGTAGCGCCCCGGTTCAAGGTCGCTAGGTTCGGCGGATTCACGGGCACGCCGGGCGGCCATGCTTCCGACAGTCTCGCCGTCGAGGTCACGAACGCTGACCGAAGCCGCATGTCCACTGCCGTCGGACGTGGCGGTCCGCGCGATTCCGTCCAGGATCGCACTGGTCGTCCGCCCCACGAGCCGCTGCCCCAGCGTGTTTGCGAAGGCGACCGTCTCTTCCTTCGTGGAGCAGAAACCGGCCGTCTCGAGCTCACCTGCGGTTCGGACGAATGCGCCGATGCGCTCCGCGCGCTCCGCGGGCTCCGCGCGCGCGGTGGCTTCGTCCCAGTGCTCGACCGACGCGGCGGATGTCGGCGGGGCAAGCCCTGGCCAGCCCGTATCGACCGGCCGCAGTGCTGCTGCCTCCAGCGCAGATCGCACGAGACGCTCGACTCCGTCGCCATCCGTCTGGTTGCCGACCGCCTGCGCGACCCGACCGTCGAGCGCCACGCGCAGGTGGACGCGCTGGACCGCATCGGCGACGTTCTGATGGATGAAGCTGGTGGCGAAGCGGGTCAGTGCATCGGTCCCGACCGTGACGGTAACTTCCGCTTCAGCGTCGCGCCCGACGCGGGCAAGCACGCGCTCACAGGTATCCACCAGTTGGTCGCTCATCCGCGAACACCCACGCGGACGCCGCGGAAGCGGCACGGCACCGACGGGTGCCCCGTGTGGCCAATCTGCCCCGGCTGACCCTTGCCGCAGTTCGGCGTGCCCCAGAAGGTCCATTCGGACTCGTTGCCGAGCATGTCCAGCGAGCCCCAGAAACGAGGACCGATGCCGGTGTAGGTCGGGTTCTTGATCATCCGACCCCGCTTGCCATTCTTGACCTCCCAGCCGATTTCGCATCCGAACTGAAAGTTCAGCCGCTTGTCGTCGATCGACCACGACCGGTTGGTGTCCACGAGGATGCCGTCGTCGGTCGCGGCAATCATCTCCTCCAGGCTGGACTGGCCGGGGAGCAGCCCGACGTTCGTCATGCGCACCATCGGCAGGCGGTTGTAGCCGTCGCCACGCACCGCGCCTCCTGATTCGGCGAGACCCGCCAGGGCCGCGGAGTCACGGCCGGAGAGGACGCCGACCCAGAGTCCGTCCTTCACGATATCGACCGGGTGGGCCGGCGTGCCCTCGTCGTCATAGCCGAATGAGCCCAGGGCTCCGGGGAGGGTCGCATCGGCGGTGACGTTCATCAGGTCAGTCCCGAAGCGAAGGGAGCCGAGCTGCGAGAGATCGAGCCACGAGGTGCCGGCGAAGGCCGCTTCCCAGCCGAGGATGCGGTCGAGCTCCACGGCATGGCCGACCGACTCGTGGATCTGAAGCGCCATCTGCTCCGAGCCGATGATCAGGTCGGTGGCGTCGCGGCTCGGGCACTCGGGCGCGCTGAGCAGCTGGCGCGCCTCTTCGGCGATTCGAGCGGCATTGCCCTCCAGGTCCAGCTCGCGCACCAGCTCCCAGCCGCGCGTGCCGTACTGCCCGCGAATGCCGGGATAGCTTCGTCGCTGCGTCTCCGACTCGCCGTTGACGGTCGCGTTCATCTGCGCGCCACACTCCACGATGTGCTGGTCGATGCGATGACCCTCGCTGCTGGCGAACCACTTCCTGGTGTCCCATGCGTCGTACCCGGCCAGGGCGACATCGGCGCCGTGGTCCTTCATGGTGCGTGTCGCGTTGCCGAGCAGGTCTCCCTTCTCGGCGAGTGGAACCGAGAGTGGGTCCTCGCGTACGTCGTTCGCCCAGGTGTCCTGGCGCACGTCCACCGGCGTCAGCTCGAGATCGGGACCCGATACCGATGCCGACGCGCGTGCAATCGCGGCTGCCTGCGCACCCGCCTTGCGCGCGGATGCGGTGGTGAGGTCGGAGGTCGAGAAGAAGCCCCACCCCGAACCGATGAGCGCTCGTACGCCGATCCCGACGGACGCCTCCTGGGTGAGCTCCTCGATCTCGCCGTTTCGGGCTCCCATGGCCTCGTGGCGACGGTCCATGACGCGCGCATCGGCGTAGCGAGCGCCCGCGGCGAGGGCGGCTTCCACCGCGGATTCGGCAAAGTCGAACATCGGTGAATGGTAGCGGGCTGCCGGATCTTCATTCGGCATCAGCTCCGTAGGTTTGAGTAGATCCGTGCCAATCCTCTCGAATGCTCATGGGCAGAGAGCAATAGTGGAAACGACCATGACCTTGCCATCCAATTCTCCTCGGGCGGGAGTTGGAGCTGATTACCCATGTTGTCCACGCTCAGCGCATGACCGGGAACCGCTCATGCCGCTCGGTATCCACGCTAGGTCGCAGTGGATGAGAACTTGATAGGAAACGCCTACGCCGCTTGCCTTTCAGTCCGTGCGCCCCGGGCCAGCCGCAACACCCCCACCGGGCCGATGCGCGGCGTCCGCCCGCTCGATCGGTTCCTGCCAGTTGATCTCGGTGATGCGGCCGGGCGGAAACTCGCCGTCGGCCGGAACGATCCCGTCCTCCGCCTCGAGTGGGATACCGATCGGCGCAACGAGGTAACGGCCGGCCAGGCGCCGAGCGTCACGGTCGAGCGCGAAACCCGCCTTTGCGCGGTGGAAGGTGACGGTGACGTCCGCGGTGATCACCGGCGTGGAACGCGCGCCGCCGGTGAGATCCACGCGCGTCGGCGTATCGATGGCGAGCACGGCGCACGGACGACCGGCCGCCTGCGCGTGCGTTCGGGTGGCGTTGACCAGGTCGACCGCCGTCGAGACCGGCTCGCGCAGGGGACCCGAGGCGCCCGAACCGAGCAGCGCGTCGATGATCAGCGTCGCGTCCGCGATCCGCTCACGGAGGCGGAGGAGCA
>JALZJE010000119.1 GCA_030859955.1 Chloroflexota bacterium
ACTCATCGCCAGCTGATCAGATGTCGTCGTGAGGATGACGCGGATCCGCTCTTACACCACGTCCTGGGACTTGACCAATCTGGCAGGTTGAGCACGAATTGGGGCGCAGAATGAGGGGTGGTACCGCATACCGGATTCGAACCGGTGATCTCCGCCTTGAGAGGGCGGTGTCCTGGGCCTCTAGACGAATGCGGCACGGGTCGGTGAGAACCGGCCGAGTCTACCAAGGGTCGGAGGGGCGGGCAAATGCTCCGCGAGATCGCGTGGCGGTGCGTGTGACGACCATCGAAGGCGCTGCCACCTACCAATCACCGGCGCCTTTGGGAGAGCGTGCGAGGCATTCAAGCGCCGCGCGCCGCCCGCTCACGCTCACTTCTGCCGGGTCAATGACGCCGTTACGGGCTCAATCCTGCCTAAGCCCGGTGTGATTGGTGGGTGGCGAAAGTATCCACATCCACGACCCGAGCCCGTGCACGGTTCATGATGAAAAGACCGCTGACCGATCCGGCTCGCAGGCGATCAGCGGCGGGCTCCAACCGCGGCAGCGCCGGCGAGGGATGAGGCGGCAACCATGGCGTGCCGATGCTCCTCGAGCCAGCCGAGCACGCTGGCGGCGACATCGGGCCAGGTGCGTTCGCCCATCGCGAGGCCGAAGTGGCTCGCCGATGGGAAGTATTCGTAGCTGGCGCCGAGCAGGTCGGCGGTGCGTCGCGCTTCCGTGGGATGGATCACGTCATCGAGCCCCGCCCCGATCACCAGGCTCGGCAGGTCGGTGAAGCGCGCCGGGTCGATCGGTATGCCCTGCATCCGCTCCCGGCGAGCGCGTCCGGACTCGTGCGCATCGGAGAGGAGCTCGCGAATCTTCTCCAGATCGTCATCGCCCATGTCCGGCATGCGCTCGCGCAGATCGTCGCGCGACCCCGTCCAGCCCCACCACGCGGCGTCGTAGATGGCTGGCACCGCGCGGAGCTCGTGCTGCTCTGGACGGCGTGGCAGTGCCGCAGCCGGGGGCGAGGGCGCCAGGAGCACGAGCCCAAGCACGGGATTTCGCTCGGCATGGAGCATGGACGCCAGTGCGCCGATCCCCCAGCCGATGAGAACGCTCGGGCGCCCGATATGGCGCAGTACGACACCGATGTCATCGGCGTAATCTCGCATCGTGACCTCGCCGAGATCGGCGACATCGCTGGTGAAGTGCCCGCGCAGGTTCAGCGCGTGGGCCTCCCAGCCACGCTCGGCAAGGTAGGCGGCGATCTCGGTCCACAGCCAGGAGCCGGTCAGCGCGCCGTGCACCAGCAACAACGGCGGCTTGCGAGACCGTCGCTCGGGCTGATGGGTATCGACGTGAATGCCCTCGGGCTCGATGAAAACCTCGTCGCGCTTGATCGCCTGCACCATCGTTGGCTTCTCAATCCTCCAGGGGGTTGAAGACCATGCCGGTCAACAGCTTGGGATAGAAATAGGTCGACTTCTGCGGCATCACGTCCCCGGCAGATGCCACATCGGCAAGCTGATCGAGTCGGGTCGGCCGCACCAGGATCGCGGCGGCGGCGTCACCGCGCGCGACGCGCTCGAGTGCCTCGGCCTCATCCCTAGTGTAGGCGAGGCGTTGGCCGGCGGCGACATCGGCCGCGGTGATGCCGAGCCGGTCGTCCAGGACGGCCACGTGCAGCGCAGCGAGGTCCAGTCCCTGCACGGGGCCGCTCATTCGCTCTCTTCGCAATCGGTCCTCGAGGCCGCTCGCGTCGCCGATCAACAGGTACCCGTCCCCACCGGGCAGGACCAGGCCGAACGTCGGCTCATCGGCAACTCCACGCTCGTCGAGGGCGGCAGTCAGCGCGTCCGGCGCGACAGGAATGGACGTGAACAGCGCGTCACTCCCACCCACCAGCGCCCGGAGCGCATCGGGATCGGCGTCGAGCAGGATCCGGTGGGTCGGGCGGATCTCGAGCTCGGTGAGCTCGGCATTCACGAGCATCATCATGATCCAGTCAGCCGCGAGAGCACCCGGCTCCGCATTGGCAATGGCAGGATTCGAGCGGATCTCGGCCTGGTACGCCAGCGCGGTCTCATATCGATGATGCCCGTCGGCGATGTACAGCGTCTGGCGTCCGAGGTAGCCCAACAGCCGATCATCCGGCTCGATCTGCGCCAGTTGATGGATCAACCCATCATCGTCACGGGCCCTCCACTCGTCCCTCCATGCGCGGCTCATAACGTGGCGATATCGCTCGGACCGGTCGAAGTACACCGCCAGGATGGGGCTCAGCTGCGTGCGCGTGGATCGAAGCAGCGCCAGGCGGTCGGCCTTCGGGCCGGGCATCGTGTGCTCGTGGGGCCGAATCCCCTCCCCCCACGGCTCGAGGAGCACGCGCACGACGATCCCCTCAACGGACGTGTCATCCGGCGCGGGTGGTGTCGAGTGCCGGTAGTAATAAGCTGCCGGATCCTCACGCCGTTCGAGCGTGCCGTCAGCGATCCACGACGCGAGGGCGTCGGCCGCAGCTGCGTGCGGGTCCGCGTCGGCGCTGTACTCGAGCCTGACGGCGTTGCGCTCGTGCCTGGCGATGAGCTCGTGCCGCTTCTGGTCGTCGATCACGTCGTATGGCGGGCACACGACGTCGGTCAGGTCGGCGAGCCCGGCGGGCGGCGCTTCGTCATCGTCCTTCAGACGGACGCGCTCCGGAACGCGGCCGCCGTCAAAGCGCGTGTGTGAATAGTGGAGGCCGGCAAGCGGCGCGACACGGGGCATCGCAGGAAGGATAGCGGCGACCGTGACGGCACGATCGGGGCAACGTGTGGTCACGCGGGATCCGGCCGAAATACCCGTGAGCCGCTGGCGAGAGCACTCCCCGGCGCACCGTCCGAGCTGGGGTCGGTCCGATAATTCGGTCGAAGCCGGCCCGAGGGCCTCTCTCCGCGGGGTTCAGCCGAAATATCGGCGGAGGGTGTGCGTGGAGACGCACATGCCCACGGCTCAGGCCGCTCGGACACCGAAAAATCGGTCGAATCCAGCTTGAAGGTCAGTTGGAGGAAGCGAGGACCCGAGCAGCCTGGCTCCGGACCTCGGCACGGCGGTCGTGCGACGCGCGCTCAAGGAGCTGCAACGCACCCGCCGGCAGTTCCGCGACATTCCCCAGCGCGGCGATCGCGTTACGAAGAAGCCGATGACGCCCGGCCCGCGTCAGGGCGCTGGACCCGACGGCTCGTCCGAATGCCCGGCCGCCCAGCGGCAGGAGCCACGCGATCAGCGGCAGCAGCGGGACGAGCAGTGGGCCGGTGTCATCCGCATCGGCGTTCACCGGACAGACCTCCTGGCACACATCGCAGCCGAAGATCCAGTCGCCGATGGCCTCCGCTTCCCAGCCATCAAGCGCGCCGGGATGCTCGATGGTCAGGTAGCTGATGCAGCGCCGAGCGTCGATGGTCTGCGGCGCAACGATGGCATCGGTCGGGCACCCGGTGATGCACCGCGTGCAGGAGCCGCACGTCGTTCGGATCGGAGCGTCCGCCGGAAGCTCGGCTGAGCTCAGGATGGCGCCGAGGAAGACCCATGACCCGGCTCGGGCGTGCGTGAGCAGGTTGGTGTTCTTGCCGATCCAGCCCATCCCGGCACGGGCCGCCAACGCGCGCTCGGCGAGCGGCCGATCGTCGACGTAGGCGACCTCGCCGGACGGAAGACCCTCCAGCCGAAGGTCTTCGGCGAGCGCCCCCAGCCGCGTTCGGAGCGCGCCGTGGTAATCGGTGCCGAGGGCGTAACGAGCAATGCGGCCGGCCGGTTCAGCGGGCGACCCGGCCAACACGGGCGCAAGCGCCTCGCGCAGGGCGTCGGGCCGCGGATCCCAGGCAGCTCGGTCCGCCCCGGCATACGGGGCCGCCACCACGATCACGGATCGCGCCTCCGGGTCGTGCGCGTTGGGCTCCGTCGCCAGTCGTGGGCGATCGCCGCCCATCCAGCCCATGCGCGCCATCCGTCCGGCGGCGAGGCTCTCCTCCATGCGCGCTCGGGCCTCGGGCAACGGACCCGCATCGGTCACGCCCACCAGCTCGAGTCCGTGACGCGCCGCGAGCTCGTCCAGCCGTTCGCGCATCACTGGTCGCGGCTGCGCATCACGAACGGTGGCGGCTCGCCGGTCGCGGCGATGCTCGCCGGCGTCAGCGGCATGGCGACGCGCGGAATGCGGAAGCCGAACACCGAGCCCCGTTCCGCCTCCGCGTTCGGGGCGACCCAGATGCGGCCTCCGTGGGCGTCGACGATCGCTCGGCTGATGTAGAGGCCCAGGCCCAGGCCGCCGAACCGCCGGCGACCGGCCTCGTCATCGGCCTGGTAGAACCGCTCGAACACGCTCTCGCGGTGCGCGCCGGGAATTCCGACGCCGGTGTCCGCCACGCAAATCTCCACGTCGCCGCCGCGACCCTCCGCGCTGACGTGGATCGGTCCACCTTCGGGCGAATACTTGACCGCGTTTTCGAGCAGGTTGCTGAGCACCTGGTCGATCCGGTCGCGATCGGCATGAACGCCGAGCGTGTTGGGAGCGGTCAACGCGATCTGGCGGTCTCGATGCTCGCCCCGCACGCGCGCCACCGCGTCGCGCAGCGTCTCCGCCAGGTCGAAATCGCTCGTCTCGATGCTGACGCCACCCCGCCGATCGATGCGGCTCACGTCGAGGAGATCGTCGACCAGCCGCCGCATGCGCCCGACCTGGGAACGGATGACGCGCAGGTGGGCCAGCTCCTTGCTCTCGCCGGGCAGGTCGGTTCGGAGGCGAGATTCGAGCAATTGCGAATAGCCCTGGATGCTGGTCAGCGGGGTTCGAAGCTCGTGGCTCACGATCGAGAGAAAGTCGTCCTTCGTGCGCTGCGCGGCCTGCTCCCGCGTCATGCGCTCCTGGAGGTCGGACCAGAGCTGGGCATTCTGAAGCGCCGGCCCGGCGCGGTCAGCGACCGCCTCCGCCATGCGCCGAACCCGATCGCTGGCTGCATCGCCCGTGCGACCGGCGCTGGCCAGCACGCCCAGCAGCCTCCCGCCGGCCAGGATCGGGACGGCCAACACCCAGCCGAGCTCGAGCGCCGTTAGCCCATCCGGATCACCGGCCGCGCTCCGGTCGCTGCTCGCATCGATCGACGCGACCGTGGCGGCGACTCCGCCGATGATGCCCTCCCCCACGCGCGGCCTGCGCTCCGCGACATGGTCATGCCAGCGGGAAGCCAGCGCTTCATCAGTTCCGCCGCTGGCCACGGGAGCGATTCGTCGGTCACCGTCATTCACCATCAGGACGAGGGTCGCATGGCCGAGCAGGGGGGCTGCGCCGCCGACGATGGCGCGCGCCGTCGCCTCGCGATCCAGGGAAGCCGCGAAATCTCGCCCCAGCCGGCTGAGCAGTTCCTGCTCCACGCCTCGTTCGCGGTCGCGTTCATCCTCGGCCAGCCGTTGCTGGAGGCGAGCGTTGTCGAACGCCCGCTGGATCACGATACGGCTGAACAGGCCCGCCACGAGACCCACGGCGATGAGGTACGCAACGCGCGTCGGGAGCAGCTCACGGACAAAATCCGCGGTCGGCCCACTGAGGACCACGGCCACGTACAGGCCGCTCATCACGATTGACGACCAGATCGATGCAAGGAGGCCGAATCGCAGCGCCGTACCCAGGATCACCAGGCCGTAGAACAGGTAAGCGTCGATCCGATCGCCTACGACATAGACAGCCACGGTGACCGCCGCCATGTCCAGCGCGGTCGTCACGATGCCGACCTCCCGAGCCGGGAACCGGTTCAAGAGCCACGGGATGGCGAGGATCGAGAGGGCGATCACCGCCCCGAGAACCAACAGGACCGGACGGGACTCCAGATCGGGATCGATGACGAGCAGGAACAAGGCAGCGACCAGCACCATGCCGAGGCGAACCCACACGAGCTGTCGCTCCTGGGTCCGCATCTGGTCCTCGAGGTGACGCTCGAGCTCGTGACGACCGTGAGATGTTGAGGAGATGGAGGCACCCATGCGCAGGACCGCACTCTAGCATCGGTCTCTGCGCGTCCCGTACACTCCACCGACCGAGCGAGCCGTGCAACTCCGACGCGGCCCGGCGCGTCTACCGGTGGCCAGCGGCCCTGGCTGCCCGACCGCACCGAGGGGACGATGACCTACCGAACCGCCTACCGCAGGTTACGCCGATGGGCCATGCCCGTTGCCGGGCTCCTGCTGCTCATGACGGCGATCATGGTGCCCGCCCTGCCCGCCCGTGCGGCGAGCTCCATCCAGATCGAGGCACGCGCACTCGTCGGGGGCCGATATGCCGTGGGGGGTTGGATCGGCATCTCGGTCACGCTGGCGAACGACGGCGAACCGACCGAGGGAACGCTGGTCGCCTCCACGGAGTCGGGTGCCGTGCAGCGCTTCATCGAGATGCCCGCCGGGGCGCGCAAGGTCGTGATGCTCTACATCCAGCCGGAGGCCTTTCAACGGCGAATCACCGTCCAGTACGAAGAACCGAACGGCACGGTGGAGGCGGTCGTGGAGACGCGCGTCCTCGAACAGACCTCGAGCCAGTTTGCCGTCGTCGGGGACGGTGCGGGAACGCTCCGGCCCCAGCTGAGCGTCGGGGACGAGATCGGGCTTCCGGCGCCACTTGCATTGACCTTGGCCGACATTCCGGAACGGTCGGAACCGCTCGAGGGCCTTTCGGCTCTCGTGTGGGCAGATGACAGCTCCGCGCTCAGCGAGGCGCAGCGCCGCAGCATCGAGCGCTGGGTCGCGAATGGTGGCCAGCTGGTCGTCATCGGTGGGCCTGACTGGCAGTCCCGGACGTCGGGCTTCGCCGAGATCCTGCCTCTCGAGAGCCTGGCCGCGGTCGACGCCGTGCCCCAGGCAGCGCTCGCGGCATGGTCGGGCACGGCCGACGCCGCCACCGAAGATGCCACCATTTCGACCGGAACGCTGCGCGACGACGCGCGCGCGCTCATCCGCGCCGAGGACGAAACGATCCTGGCATCCATGCGGTCGGTGGGCGGCGGGCGCGTGGTCCTGCTCGGAACCGATGTCGCCACCGAGGCCCACCGCGGCTGGGAGGGTTCGCCGCGTCTCTGGGGGCGCCTCCTGCCGACCAACGTGGCGCTCGAGCAGTTCTTCGGCGGATTCCACCCCGAGGAAGCCCAGAACCAGATGGGCTCGGCGCTCGGCAACCTGCCGTCGCTGGAAGTTCCGCCGGCCGAGCTGCTCCTGGTCGTGATCGTCGGCTATATCCTCCTCATCGGCCCGATCAGCTACATCATCCTGCGCCGCATGGACCGACGCGAGCTCGCGTGGATCACCGCTCCGCTCCTCATCGTCATCTTCACCGCCTG
Organism: Chloroflexota bacterium; assembly: GCA_030859955.1. GTDB lineage: Bacteria > Chloroflexota > Limnocylindria > QHBO01 > QHBO01 > JACDBZ01. The sequence goes on from JALZJE010000119.1 coordinate 7,345, forward strand.
CTCGTTCGGGATCGGGAATGCGATGAAGGGCAGCGACGTGATCGTCAACCAGATCTCGCTCATCCGGTCCAGCGGTGCGGGCACCTCGGCCACGGTGGAGAGCTACGCCGGGGTCTTCTCGCCCGATCGAGCGACCTATGACCTCACCGTCGAGGCCGATGCGCTCCTTGCCAAGATGCGCCCCGTCAACTTCGACGGCCGTCCGATCGCGGCGTCGGACGTCGTGGTCGAGCAGGGAGATCCGGCTCATCTGCGCAACCTCGCCATCGGTGTCTTCGGCTTCGAGGCCGTTCGGGCGGATGCCATCGTCGAACGAGAGCCGGTCCTGAGCGTGACGTGGCGCGGGGAGGGCGGTGAGCTGATCGGCACGGTGACCAACCTCGGCGCCGAGCCGGTCCAGGACGTCGCCTACGTGAGCAGCAACGGCGGCGACATGGTCGACGAGGAGCTGGCCGCGGGCGACAGCGCCGAATTCACTCTCGAGACAAGAAACTTCAACGGGTCCTCCGCATCGGACCAGGTGTATGGCTTCGGCGGGTTCGACGAAGCGGATCCGGAGCAGCGGCAGAGCCTCGCCCGGCGCCAGGTGATCGATGCGCTGGTTGGCTTCGCCGGATTCATGCCGGGGGCCGAGCTGAGCTCATCGTCGCGGGGGCCGTACGTGATCGGCTGGCATGGCGCTCCGGGTCCGCTTCCCATCACCCTGGACGAGCGTGAGGCACAGCGCTATGCACAGTCGGTCGAGGTCCTCAGCGTGCGTCCCACCCTTGGCACCGGGGAGGTGGAGATCGGTGCGTCGCAGATGGGAGTCGCCATCCTGTCGACGGAGGGCGACATCGGCAACGGCGGGCCCGGCATGGTGCTGCTGGGTGAGGGGTCGGCGATCTTCAGCATCTCCCTTCCGCTCGAAGCGACCGATATGGCAGTCACCGAGCTCGAGATCCTGGTCGGGCAGGATCCCTCGATGGTCTTCGGAGACCAGGGTGGTGGCGACGCCGGGTTCTGGCCCGAGGGCGTCACGCTCGAGGTGCGCAACCCGGAGTCCGGCGAGTGGACCTTCGTCGGCGACCTGAGCGATCGCAGCTCATTCGAGATCGACGATCCTGGCACAGCGATGAGCGACACGGGCCGGATCGAGGTGCGGGTCACGGGGGTCGAGCAGGATCCGAACTTCGGCCAGTCGAGCGTCTTCATGAGCGCCAGGGCCTCTGGAGAGCTCGCAGAATGATCACCGGCGCCGCGGTCGTGGAGACTCGCGGACTCGTCAAGCGGTATGGCGACCAGCTGGCGGTTGCCGGGGTCGATCTGCTGGTCGGACCGGGCGAGATCTACGGACTCGTTGGACCGAATGGCGCGGGCAAGACGACGACCATGAAGATCCTCGCCACGCTCCTGGCACCATCGGCAGGCGAGGCGTACGTGACCGGCATCCCGGTCGGCGCCGATCCACTCGAGGTGCGCCGCCGCATCGGCTACATGCCCGACTTCTACGGCGTCTACGACGACCTGCGCGTCTGGGAGTACCTTGATTTCTTCGCGCGCTGCTACGGCGTCCCGGCCAACCGTCGTGGACCGATGATCGACGAGCTGCTCGAGATCGTGGGGCTGTCCGACAAGCGCGACGGGTACGTGGAGACCATGTCGCGCGGCATGCGGCAGCGCCTGTGCCTGGCCCACACGCTCGTGCACGACCCGGCGCTGCTCATCCTGGACGAGCCCGCCTCGGGGCTCGACCCGCGCGCCCGCGTCGAGCTGCGCGAGATTCTGAGAGAGCTGCGCGGCATGGGCAAGACGATCCTGATCAGCAGCCACATCCTTCCGGAGCTTGGCGAGATGTGCACCGGCGTGGCGATCATCGACCGCGGCCGCGTCCTGCGGTCGGGCAGCATCGAGGAGATAGAGCGCTCCCTGCGCGCCACGGCGCTCCTGCGGGTGGATCTGCTCGGCGACGACGCGGCGGTGACCGCCGCGCGCGAGTGGCTGGGAACCGATCCCCGCATTGCCGACGTCCTTGGTGGCACAACCAGCTCCGACGGCGCCGTCCGCATCGAGGCGTCATTCGACGGGCCGCCCGAGGCCCAGGCCGATCTCCTCCGCGCGATGGTCGGCGCCGGCCACCGGGTCGTCGGGTTCAGCCAGGCAACGAGCGATCTCGAGGAGATCTTTTTGAAGGTGACCGGTCAATCGGACGAGGAGGCTGCGGCATGACGGCATCCGACACGGCCTACGTCAGGCCGCCTCGAGCGTCGGCCGCGCGCGAATTCGGCTCGTCGGTCGTGACGATCATGGTCAAGGAGCTCCGTTCGCGGATGCGCGGGCGACGCGCCTTCATCGTCCTCACCGTCTACCTCGCGATCCTGGCGCTGATCACCTATGGCGTGTACGTCATCGTGGCGCCGAACGCGCGCGGGATCACCGGTGCGGGGTTCGGCGGTGGCGGATTCGGGGGGCAGGCGAACGCATCGGCCCTGATCGGCCAGTCCATCTTCACGCTGCTGTCGATCTTCCAGTTGATCCTGATCTGCTTCATCGCACCGGCCTTCACTGCCGGCCAGATCAGCCTGGAGCGCGAGAAGCAGACGCTCGACCTGCTCATCAGCACGCCGATGCGTCCGAGCGCCATCGTCATCGGCAAGCTGGCGGCCGCCCTCGCCTTCGTCGTCCTGATGATCGTGTCCGCGATCCCGATCACCGCGATCGTGCTGATGTACGGCGGTGCGTCGGTTGACGACATCATCCGCCAACAGCTGGTACTGCTGGCGACCGCGCTCGTGCTCGGAGGCATCGGCCTGTTCTATTCGGCCCTCCTGAAGCGCACCCAGGCGGCCACGGTTCTGACCTATATCACCCTGCTGGCGCTGACGCTCGGCACGGGCATGCTCTTCATCTTCTGGACCGTGGTCGCCAACCAGACCGAGAACGGGTTCGGCGCGGGTCCGCAAAAGCGGGCGCCGGAGGTCCTGATGTACATGAATCCCGGCATCGCCATGCTGGATGTCGTCTCGAACACCGAGCCGGGGGGCTTCGGTGGCATCAGCGGCATGCTGGCGGAGCTGCGCGGGAACGCGCCGAATATGAACGGCGAGGTGGAGTGCCAGGGCAACGTGTGCCGGCCGATCGACCAGTTCGGCAGGCCCGCCCCCGACGTGGCCGATTCAGGATCCGGGTATTGGTGGCCTCGCATCTCGCTCACCTTCGTCGCCGTCGCAGCATTGCTCACGCTCGCCGCGACAAGGCTCGTCATCCCGCCCGGCATGCGCTGGGCCTTCCGACGTCCGGGCCGGCCCATCGGACCCGCGCCGGCACCCGTACGCAACGGCGATATGGCTGACGAGAGCGCACCGGCCATCGTCGAGATGAGCGACGAGTCGCCACGATGACCGACCGCCGCACCTCCGAAATCGTGACCGAGCGCCTCGGGACCGATGCGCTGAAGCGCCTCCGCCAGCTCCGCCGACGGCTCTGGTGGCGTCGGGCCGTTCGATCCGGGCTGCTCATCGCGGCCGGTGCCGTGCTCGTCGTGGCGATGGTCCAGTTGGTTGCGCGCGCGTTCCCGCTGGAGGCCGCGCCGTGGATCCAGGCTGGCATCGGCGGCTTGGCCGTCCTGGCATGGGTCGCCGACGCGCTCCGCCGCCGTCCGTCGCTGGTTGAAGCCGCCCGCCGCGCCGACGAGGAGCTCGGAATGCGACAGCGGCTGGGTACCGCCCTCGAGATCGCGGGCCGCGAGGCTCACGATCCGCTCGAGGCGCGGCAGCTTGCCGACGCGCGCGCACGCCTGAACGAGGTCGACCTGCGTCGCGCCTTCCGGCCTAGACTGGCCCGACGGCCCCTCACGGTCGCCGGGCTGGGAATCGCCATGACCCTGTTGCTGGTGGCATGGCCGAATCCACAGGATGACCTGCTCGATCAACGCCGCGCCGCCCGGGAGGCCGCTGAGCGCGTGGCAGAGCGCGTCGAGGAGGTGGCGGAGGAGGTCGGTGAAGAGAACGTCGAGAATCCCGATCCCCGTCAAGAGGAGCTCGAGCGCCGGCTTCGCGAGCTCGCCCGACAGCTGCGCGAGCAGGGTGACGACCGCGAGGCGTCGCTTGCGCGCATCGGCTCCGTGCAGGAGCAGCTCTCGCGCATGACGGACCCCCAGGCAGCGGAGGCCGATGCCGCCCTGACCCAGCTGGCTCGAGCGACCTCGCAGGCTGCAACCGGCGACGAGGAGGCCAATCCAGAGGGCGAGCCCGAGGAGGCGGCACGCGACCTGGAGGAGCTTGCCGACCAGACCGATGCGCTGACGCCCGAGGAGGCTTCGGCGCGAGCAACGCAGCTCCGCCAGGCGGCCCAGGCCGGCGCGGCATCGCAGCCCGCAGCCGCAAGCGCGCTGGCCGAAGCGGCCGACGCGCTCGATGCGGCCGCTCGCTCCGAGACGGAGGCCGACAAGCAGGCGGCGGCCGAGGCGCTCGAGCGTGCTGCCGATGCCTTCCGACAGGCCGAGCGAGACCGGCAGGTGCAGCGCGACGTGTCGCGAGCCCAGTCCGCACTCCAGGATGG
>JALZJE010000171.1 GCA_030859955.1 Chloroflexota bacterium
GGCCGGACGCGCAGCACCACCCGCTTCTCCTTCGCGAGTTGCTCCTCTTCATAGCCGTCGACCAGCACGGTCAGGACCGCGCGATCCACGCCCATCGCCGGCTCGATCACGAAGGGCACGACGTGCCCGCCACTCTCCTCGTCGAAGACCTCGAGCTTACGGCCGCTCCCCGCGGCGTGTGCGCGCAGGTCGAAATCGGTCCGATCGGCCACACCTTCCAGCTCGGACCAACCAATCGGAAACCGATACTCGATATCCGTGGTCTGCTTCGAATAGTGAGAGAGCTCATCGGCCTCGTGCGGGCGCAGGCGGAGGCGGTCGCCGGAGATACCGAGCACATCGGTCCACCAGCGGTGGCGCGCGTCGACCCAATGGGCGAACCACTCATCCTCGTCGCGCGGATGGACGAAGAACTCCATCTCCATCTGCTCGAACTCGCGCAGGCGGAAGATGAAATTACCCGGCGTGATCTCGTTCCGAAATGATCGGCCCATCTGCGCGATCCCGAACGGCAGCTTGCGGCGCATGCTGACCGCCACGTTATCGAACTGGACGAACATCGCCTGCGCAGTCTCCGGACGCAGATAGGCGACTGATGAGCTGTCCGCCACCGGGCCGACCTGCGTGGCGAACATCAGGTTGAACTGTCGAGCGTCGGTCAGAGTGTCCCGGTTGCCGCAGTTGGGGCAGGCGATCTCGGCGGGCTTGCCCTTGAGGTCATCGGCGCGGAAACGATGCTTGCAGTTCCGGCAGTCGACCATGGGATCGCTGAATCCCGCGACGTGGCCCGAGGCCTCCCAGACACGCGGGTTCATGATGATGGATGCGTCGAGCCCCACCACGTCGTCGCGCAGCTGGACCATGTGCCGCCACCATGCCTGTTTGATGTTGTTCTTGACATCCACGCCGAGCGGGCCGTAGTCCCAGAAACCGGCCATGCCGCCGTAGATCTCGCTCGACGGAAAGACGAATCCGCGCCGCTTGGCGAGGCTGGCGATGACGTCGAAGTTGGGCGCTGGCACGGGGTGAGGCGGCTCCTGATCGGTGGGGTTTCGAGTCTAGCCGATGAGGTGACATTCGAGCCTCACTCACGATGGACCGATGGACCCGGTTATGGAATGGCGGCGGCCTCCCGGGCAGCGACCTCGGAGAAGAAATGGCGGGAGCGCAGCTCCCGCTCGAGGACCGCAGAGACGGTGGCGTGCATCAGGCGTTCGACCTCTCGGTGGACCACTGGCGTGAGCCGCAGCCGAAGGACGCCGACCAGTGCCGAGCGCTGAAGGTGGCGAAGCACCTTGAGAGCATCAGCCGAGATCGTCCGAACGCCGTGGGCGGAATGCGAACACTGAGGGCACACGATTCCGCCGCCGACCGGCGAGTAAGCGTTGTCATTGGGCTCGATCTGTGCTCCGCACTCGAGACATCGGGCCAGCTCGGGCCGAAAGCCCATCGCGGCGAGCAGCGCCAGCTCGAACCACCGGACAACGGTCTCGCGCGTGACCTGGTCTGGCGGTGCATCGAGCGCGGAGAGGGCCTGGGCAAGCAGGCGGAATGCCTCGTGCGAATCGGCCGAACCTTCGCAGAATCGATCCGTCAGCTCCACGGCGTACCAGGCCGCCGCGGTTGAGTGGAGATCATTGCGGAGTCCGAGATGCGGATCCTCCAGGGACGAAGAGGTGACGACGTCGAACGTCCGACCGACCGCCATCACCAGCTGCACGTCGCTGAAAGGCTCGAGGGCTCCCCCGATTCGCGATCGCGTGCGCCGAACTCCCTTGGCGATCACCCGCAGCTTTCCCAGCCGCGGCGTCAGGATCGTGAGCACGCGGTCCGCCTCGCCGAGGTTCATCGATCGCAAGACGATCCCCTCGGTCTTGTAGACGCGCGGTCGCGGACTCATAGGCCCATTGGGCGGAACTTGCTACATCGGCGTATCATGATCCCGATGCGCGCCGATCAACCGCTCCTCGCCCACGCGCCATGACACGGCTCATGGAAGAGGTCAGGTACCCTTCAGGCGTGGACATCAGGACCGAGTTTAGTCACATCCTGGCCGACATCGAGTCCGAGATGTCGAGCGTCCTGGACCAGCGCGAGGGCCATGCACGCTCGCTGTACGACATGCTGGCCTACCACCTCGGACTCGACGGCGCATCCGGTCCGCGCGGCAAGCGGATGCGTCCGCTCCTGGGAGCGCTCGCCTATCAGTCGCTGACCGGCGATTACCGCCCTGCGCTGCCGGGCGCAGCGGCGGTGGAGCTCGGGCATAACTTCAGCCTGGTCCACGATGACATCGAGGATGCCGACGTCGAGCGTCGTCATCGGCCAACGCTGTGGGCCATCTGGGGCATTCCGCTCGCCATCAACGCCGGTGATGCCCTCTTCGCGCTCTCACGCCTGGCGCTGTATCGGCTTCTCGACGGCGGCTTCAGCGAGCGTCGTGTTCTCGCGCTCATGCGCGTCTACGACGAGACCTGTCTGGCCCTGTGCGAGGGCCAGTACCTGGACATCACCTTCGAGCGGCGAACCGATGTCACCGTTGACGGCTACCTCGAGATGATCGGCAAGAAGACCGCGGCTCTGCTCGCGGCGTCCGTGCAGGCCGGTGCCATCCTGGCCACCGATGACCCCGAGGTGGTGGAGGCATATCGACGTTTCGGCTACGACCTCGGCATGGCTTTCCAGATGGCCGATGACGTGAAGGGCACCTTCTGGACCTCAACCGAGTCCGGTAAGCCCGAGGCCGGTGACGTACGCAAGCGCAAGAAGACGCTGCCGCTGGTGTGGGCGATGGAGCACGCATCGGAGACCGATCGCAATCGGCTCAACGCCATCTACCTCGCCGGCATCCGCGCGACCGATGGACAGGCGCAGCCCGCGGCCGCCACGATGATGACCGATGCCGAGGTGACCGAGGTGCTCGCCATCCTGGACCGATGCGGCGCTCGGGAGCATGCGCTGTCGGAGGCGCGCCGCTACCGGGACCGCTCGCTTGCGCAGCTCGAGCTGCTCCCCTGCCCGGCCGAGGGCAAGCGTGACCTCGCGGATCTCGTCCGCTCGGTGATCGCCGCGTAGGAAGTCAGCGCTGAGAGTCCGGGATCGGTGACCCGCAGGGCGGGGCTATTGTCCAGCGGAATCAAGGATCGGCTGCGCTCAGACGCGATCTGACCCGTGCCACGGGAAAGCAACGCTGGAGCCGCATCTCATTGTCCAATACCCACGTCGGACGGGGAAACTACCACGCTCCGGTGCTTCGGGTACCCATCCATGCCAGGGCTGTCGAGGAATAGCCGAACGGCGCCGGCTCAGCCGTTCGAGGCGCGCGCCTCGCCATTCTGGGTGGCGTCCTCGGCCCGGCGCTGCCGTGAAGCCACCACCCGCGCAACGCGGCGCGGCTCGGCGGCCTCGACCCGAAGGGTGACGCCGTCGCGAAATGGTGTCTCGGCGCCGGGCAGTGGGATTCGACCCTCGCGGTGCACGACGAAACCACCGACCGTGTCGTACGCCTCTTCATCGGGTTCGTCATCGTCCGGGAGGTCGAACAGGTCGCGCAGGTCATCCATGCTGACGCGGCCATCGAGCCGGAAGGCCAGCTCGTCATCGGACGCGATCGGCTCGACCATGTCCTCCTCGGTGTCGTACTCGTCCTGGATCTCGCCGACGATCTCCTCGACCACGTCCTCCATGGTGACGAGGCCGGCCGTGCCGCCGTACTCGTCGACCACGATCGCGATGTGCCGCTTGGCGGTCTGCATGTCGTGGAGCAGCTCGTCGACCGCCTTCGACTCCGGGACGTAGACTGGCGAGCGAACGAGGGTGCGGATATCGATCTGCCCATTCGCGCGCGCGTTGCCCTTCAGGTAGGGCAGCAGGTCCTTGGCGTACAGGATGCCGACGATGTTATCGAGGCTCTCCTCGAAGACCGGGAGCCGGGAATGGCCCGCTGCGATGATCATCTCGAGCACCTGGTCCAGGGGATCGGAGACGTTGACGGCCCGAATGCCGATCCGCGGGACCATGACCTCGTGGACACGCTTGTCCCCGAGCTCGATGACCCCGTGGATCATCTCCTTCTCCTCCTCCTCGATGCCTCCCTGCTCGGAGCCGGACTCGACGAGCATCTTGAGCTCCTCGGTGGACAGATAACCGCCCTGCGGCTTCTCGGTGCCACCCATCAGGCGCACCAAGATAAGGCTGGTCCGCGAGACCAGCCAGACGATCGGCTTGAAGAAGCTCTGAATGAAACCGATCGGGCGCGCGACGAGAAGAGCGAGGCGTTCGGGAAAGTTGAGCGCGAGCGTCTTGGGAACCAGCTCGCCAACGATGATTGATACAAGCGCGATGACGAGCGTCACGGCGACGAAGGCGATCGTATCTGCCGCATCGGTGATGAAGCCGAGCGGCTCGGGAAGGAGCTGGATGACTCTGGCCAGCTCATCGGAGAAGGCGCTGGCTCCGACGGCGCCAGCGAGGAAGCCAAGGAAGGTGATGGCGATCTGGATGGTTGCCAGGAAGCGGCTGGGATCCCCCGTGAGTCGGTGAGCGACGCGGGCGGCGCCATTCCCCTCCGCGGCCAGTTGGCTGAGGCGGTGGCGCTTGACCGTGATCAGGGCGATCTCGCTGGCGGCGAAGAAGCCACCGACGAGGATGAGTGTGACGACAATCAGGACGTCGATCATTGGGCTTGGTCGCCGCAGGTACTGCTACCGTCCATCGAGCGGTGTTATTTCCGCCTCCCTACGAGTTCCGACCCGCCCACCGGCGGCTTCGAGCGACGGTTCAGCTCGATCGGACGTGCCGGCACGCCCACCACCGTCTTGCCCGCTGCGACGTCGCGGGTGACGACGGATCCGGCACCCGTGGTGGCCCCCTCGCCGATCGTCAGCGGAGCGACCATCATCGTATCAACGCCGATGCTGGCCCGATCCCCGATCACCGTTCGGTGCTTGGCCGTGCCATCGAAGTTGGCGGTCACCGCACCCGCGCCGATATTCACGTCCTCACCGATCTCCGCGTCGCCCAGGTAGCTGAAGTGATGCTGCTGCGTTCCGGCTCCGAGGCGCGACTTCTTGATCTCGGCGAAGTTGCCGATGCGACAGCGAGGACCGATCTCAGAGCCCGAGCGAAGGTGCGCGAACGGGCCGATCTGGACGTCCTCGGCGACCATGGACTCCTCCACGACGCTGGCCCACACGCGCGTGCGCGCACCGATCCGGCTTTCGCGAACATGCGCGTTCGGCCCGATCAGCGCGTCCTGCGCGATGACGGTGGCTCCTTCGAGGGTCGTCCAGGGTTCGATGCGTGCATCCTGCCCGATCTGGACCGCCGCGTCGATCCTCGTGCTCGTCGGATCCACGATGGTGACGCCGTTGCGCATGTGCGCTTCGGCGATGCGACGCCGCATCCGCTCCTCGGCGGCGGCCAGGGCAAGGCGATCATTGATCCCGATGATGTCTGCCGCATCATCCGCCTCCACGATGCGAACCGAGCGACCGTCCGCCACCGCCATGGCCACGAGATCGGTCAGGTACTGCTCGCCGGAGGGCGATGGCGTGACGCGCAGAAGTGCATCCCTTAGCCACGCGACGTCAAAGGCGTAGGTCCCGACGTTCACCTCGTTCAGCAGGCGCGTGACCTCATCGGCATCCGCCTCCTCGACGATCGAGGCGGCTCCGTGATCGGCGTCGCGAACGATGCGGCCGTAGCCGGTGGCATCAGGCAGATGGGCCGAGACGAGGACGATCGCAGGGCCGCCCGTCTCGCGCTCGCGAAGGAGTGCCTGGAAGAGCTCTGACGGCTGAAGGGGCGCGTCCCCCATGGTGACCAGCACGGTGGCGGTGCCAGGATCCACCGAACCGAGGCCCACGCGGACGGCATCGGCTGTCCCGCGCTGAGGCTCCTGCCGCGCCGTCATGGCACGTGCGCCCACCGCCGCCTCGACCGCCTCGCCACCGAACCCGGTCACGACGACGGGACGGGCGACGCCGGCATCGGCGAGGGCGTCGAGGACATGGTCGACCATGCTGCGGCCGGCAAGCCGATGCAGCACCTTTGGGACACGAGACCGCATGCGCGTTCCCTGGCCGGCGGCAAGGACGATGGCCGCCGGAGCGATCAGATGTTCAGACACGGTGGTCGATGGTAATGGCGCCAAAATCGGAGCGTCAACCGGACGTCACCGTGGCGACCGCCTCGATCTCGACGCGCGCGCCCTTGGGCAGGTCCTTCACCGCAAACGCGCTGCGCGCCGGAAACGGCTCCGGGATTACACGTGCGTAGACCTCGTTGACCGCGGGCCAATCCTCGATGTCGGCAAGAAAGACGGTCACCTTGACGAGCCGATCGAGTCCGCTGCCCGCCGCCCCCAGGATCGCTGCAAGGTTGACGAGCGCGCGCTCGGCCTGCCCCGCCACGTCATCGGCCGCAAATTCGCCGGTCGCCGGATCCAGGCCGAGCTGCCCGGCGGTGAACACGAGCTCGCCGGCACGAATCGCCTGGCTGTACGGACCCGCGGCGGCGGGCGCGTCGGGGGTGCTGATCACTTCACGCATGGGTCTCAGTTCTCCTCCTCGGTGATGCGTTCGATGCTAGCGGCTGCGTGGCGCGTGCGAGTCACCGTCACGCGCAGACCGGCCTCCGTCAGCCGATCGGCCACGCTTGCGGCGCGGTCCGTATCACTGGTGAGGCTGAACAGGGTCGGGCCCGATCCGGTGAGACGCGGCTCACCGCCCGCTCGCTTCACCGCAGCGAGGAGGTCGGCCAGCTCGGGGCGGAGGCGCAACGCGGGTGCCAGCAGGTCGTTCTCCTGGCGACCCCACTCGTCGGGTCGCAGCACGGCAAAGATGGCGGCGGTCGAGAGGCCGAAGGGCGGACTCACGAGCACCACGTGCCTGGCCTCAGCCGCCATGGACTCGACTCGCTCGCCGATGCCGGTCACGCGCGCCGCCGCGACCCCGGCGGCGAAGAATGGAACGTCGGCGCCGATGGATGCCAATTCGACGAGATCGTCCGGGCTGGCCGCATCTTCGATCCCCCGCCACGCACGCCCGAGGCGCCAGGCAGCCGCCGCATCGGACGAGCCACCGCCGAGGCCGGCCGATGACGGGACTCGCTTTTCCAGGGTGAGGCATGCCAGGTCCGGGTCACCGCGCATCCCCGCTCGAAGGCCACGCCAGGCGAGATTCTCGGCACCGAGCGGCATGCCCGCTGCCTCGTCCCCGTCGATCCGCAAACCGCTGGAGCCAGGCATGAGAAGCAGCCGATCCGCCAACTCGAGCAGGACGAAGACGCTGTCGAGGAGATGGTGACCGTCCGGTCGCCGCCCGACGACGGAGAGCGACAGGTTCAGCTTGGCCGGCGCCTCGAGGCGCAGCGCCTCGGTCGGCGGCCAGCTCGAGCCTGGATTCCCGTTCCTCACGGATCGTCCGGTACCGCCTCGCGGAGGTGGTCGGCGAGGCAGGCCCACTCATCTACGGTCAGCGTCTGGGGTCGCCGCTCACCGTCCACGCCACAGGTGGCGAGCGCGGCCTCAACCACGTCGCGCTCGACCGGCAGCTCGCGCGACAGGCCATTGTGGACCTGCTTGCGACGCTGGCGGAAGCCAGCCTGCACGACGCGGTAGAACGGTTCGCGCCCGGGTCCCACCGGGACGATGGGTCGCTCCCGGCGCCGCAGCCGGAGGACGGCCGATTCGACGCTCGGGGCGGGCTCGAAGGCGTGCGCCGGCACGCGAGCCACGACCTCGGCGGTCGCGATGTTCTGCGCGAAGGCGGACAGGTAGCTCATGCGGCCCGGAGGCGCCGCGACGCGCTCCGCAACCTCGAGCTGGACGAGGAGCACCGTCACCTCCGGCGGTCGGTCCCCCTCCAGAAAGGTGTGCAGGAGCGGGCTGGTGATGTGGTACGGGATATTGGCGACGACCTTGATCGGCTGATCCGGGAAGAATTCGCGCGGGTGCAGCGAGAGCGCATCGGCCTCGATCAGCTCGAATCGATCGACGCCGTACAGCTCGCGACGAAGGTACTCGGCCAGGCGTGGATCAAGCTCGACCGCCAGGACCGATGCGCCGGCCGCGAGCAGCCGGCGAGTGAGGACGCCAAGGCCCGGACCGATCTCGACGACGTTGTCCCCCGCCTCCAGTTCGGCGGCGGCAACGATTGCGTCGAGCGCCTCGGGATCGGTCAGGAAGTTCTGGCTCAGGCTCTTCCTGGGCCGCAGCCGCTCGGCGCCCATGAGGCGTCGGAGCTGACCGGGCGTCGGCGGCTCCAACCGATCGGCAGCCAGCGGGTCGTTCATGGCAACAACCAGGGCAGCGCAAGGTTCGGAATTGCCTCGAGTGCCGCATCCGCACGATCACCGGCCATGTACCGGAATCCCGCCGCCGCCCCGATCATCGCGCCGTTATCGGTGCACAGGGCGGGTGGCGGCACCAGCAGCGGCAATCCTTCGGCACGCAACCGCTCCTCGAGGCTGCGACGCAGGGCTCCGTTGGCCGCCACTCCGCCACCGAGTGCCACGGCCGCCACGCCGTGGTCCCGAGCCGCGGCGAGCGTCTTCGTCGCCAGGGCGTCGACGACGGCCTCCTCGAAGGCGGCTGCAATGCCGTCGACCGGTACCGGCTCGTTTCGAGCGCGATATCCCTCCACCTCACGCAGCACCGCGGTCTTGAGACCGGAGAAGCTGAAATCATATGGGCCCGCGGTTCGCGCGCGCGGGAACCGGGTGGCCGGCGTCGCGCCGCTCGCCGCGGCACTGATCGCGGGTCCGCCGGGATACGGTAGCCCGAGAAGGCGTCCGACCTTGTCGAAAGCCTCTCCCGCCGCGTCATCGACCGTCTGTCCCAGGCGGGTGTACCGCCCGTGTTCGTGCATGAGGATCAGCTGCGTATGTCCCCCGCTGACCACCAGGCAGAGGAGCGGAAACGGTGGCTCCGCGGGGAGCGGCGCCTCGGCGTCGGCGGGGGTCAGCCAGTTCGCGTAGATGTGCCCCTCGATGTGATTGACGCCGACCAGCGGCATGTCATGCGCGACGGCCAGCGCCTTGGCGACGTTGACACCCACCAGCAGTGATCCGATCAACCCGGGCCCGTACGTGACGGCGATGCCGTCGAGATCCTCCCAGGCCGCCCCCGACTCGGCGAACGCTGCGTCAAGGGTGGGCACGATCCAGCGAAGCTGTTGCCGTGCGGCGACCTCCGGCACGATTCCGCCGGTCGCCGCGTGCAGCGCGACCTGGCTGGCGACCTGGTTCGCCTCGATTCGACGCCCATCGACCACGACCGCCACGCCGGTCTCGTCACACGAGGATTCGATCGCCAGGATCCTGAGGCCGCTCACGTGGCCCATCGGGCGCGTTCCGCCTCCAGGATCCCCTGCATCGATGGATCGGCGAGCTCCGCGGTTGTCATGACCAGCGCGTCCTCGCCATCATCGGAGTAGTACGCCCGACGCCGCCCCACGACCTCGAAGCCGAACGCGTGGTACATGGCCTGCGCGCCCGCGTTCGACTCGCGCACCTCGAGCGTCATGCGCCGAGCGCCGAGGTCGATGGCGAGCTCCGAGACCTTCAGCAGCAGCTGTCGCCCGATGGACTGTCGCCGCCACTGCGGATGAATGCCGAAGGTCGTGACATGCGCCTCGTCGACCATCATCCAGAGACCGGCGAAGCCGACGACCCGGTGAGCGGCGCGGGCGACCAGGTAGTGCGCCAGCCGGTTGCCCTTGAGCTCCTGCTCGAATGCGTAGGCCGGCCACGGCGTCGAGAAGCTGAGCCGCTCGATCTCGTGGACGGCCGCGACGTCGGCGAGGCTCATCCGCTCGATGACGACGCGCGCGGTCAGAGCCACCGCACACGCTCGACGCTCTCGGCGGCAACGCCCCGCGGCGCGCGCAGGTAGAGCGGCTCCAGGGTTCGAGGATCGTCACCCGTGGCGTCTTGGTCCAGCCGTTCGGCGGCGCGTCGAGCGATCGCGATCGCCCCGCGTGGCCGGCGCGCCGCGGTGAGATTGAACGCATCCGCCAGCTCGGCGGCCACGACAACGGCTGCCGCACGTGGGACCTGGTCCCGGTCAACGATACGCGGCTCGGCCTCATCTCGCTCGAGGAGATACGCCTCACGCGCACCAGCCCGAGCAAGCGCGCAACTGGCATCGGGGTCAGCCTCCAGCCAGGATCGAAGGCTCGGCACGCCGATCATCGGCACTCGAAGACCGACCGCCAGGCCCTTGCCGAGGGCCATCGCCACCCTGAGTCCGGTGAAGGATCCTGGCCCGGTACCGACGGCGATGGCAGACACGTCTCGCATCGGACGATCGATCCGCGCCAGCAGCGCCACCACTCGCGGCAACAGCTCGGCCGACTGCCGTTGCGCGCTGCTCCACCCATCATCGGCCAGGAGCGTCCCATCCGATTCGCTCAGCGCGATCGACAGGTCGGTCGAGGCACCGTCCATGGCGATGATCACGGGGCGCCGAACGCCTCGGCAGCCACTCGTTCGTGCCCGCTGCCAATGGCCGTCCACTGTAGCGCGCGCCGCATCGGTTGGGACGCCTGGGCCGCCAGTCGTATCTCGAGCCGCTCGAGGGGGAGCCATCCATCGAGCAGATCGGCCCATTCGATCACGGTCACGCCATCCGTCTGTCGATCGTCGAGGATGCCCGCCGCAAGTGCCTCCTCGGCCCCGCCGAGGCGATATGCATCGACGTGGTAGAGGCGCAGCCGCCCTACGTGTTCGTTCATGAGGACGAAGGTCGGGCTGTTCACCACGTCGGTGACGCCCAGGCCGACCGCGACTCCCTTCGTGAGCTGCGTCTTCCCGGCACCCAGGGGTCCGATCAGGGCAAGCACGGTCCCGGGGAGCGCGACAGCGCCGATCCGGCGACCGATCTCATGCGTCTCGTCCGGCCCGCTGCTGGTTCCAGACCCGGACTGCTCCCCGGGCACCATCAGTCGCTCCATGGCCGCCAGTATAAGAACGCGCCGCTCATGCGCTGATTGGCGGCTCGGTGGCCTCGAGATTCGCCACGGGCACGACCGCGGTGCGCCCATCCTCGAAACGGACGAGCGCCCCACGACCGACAATGCCCGACGCGAACGCATACGGCCGATCCAGCACGCGCACCAGCTCGCCACCCTGTCCGGCGTGAGGGCGTCGATGCGCGATGACGCGGTCGCCGGGCCGCGGGAGGACGCGACGACCTGGTGGAGCGCCGGCATCGTAGACGTAGAGCCTCGCCGTATCGCCGAACAGGCTGGCCATGTGGCCTTCGTGGGTCCGGAACCAGTCGAACAGGCCAGGATCGAACCCGACCTTGCCGAACCCCTCCAACAGCAGCACGGCGAAGTCGCCCCGCACGCCGCCGATTTCGCGTCGCCGCTGCTGGGTGGCCTCGAAATCGCGCAGCTCCTTGTCGAGCACGCCGCCCAGCACGATCCCCGCCACACCCATGGCGCGTGCCCGCGTCAACGTCTCCGCCGAGGCCCGCGAGCCCCCAACGATGATGCGGCCCGTCGCGCCAATATCGATGGCACTCGCGCGAAGTTCGTCACCCGGCTCATGCACGCCCACCCGCAGCTCGCCGTGGACGGCATTGCCGCTGCCGCCGACCCCCGTCACCAGCGCGCCCGCGATGCGCAGCTCGATCGCATCCGGCCCGATGCTGACGACTTCTCCGCGCACATGGCCGAGGACGGGCTCGCTGCCGCTCAGCGGCGCAACCATGGCGGACCCATCATCCCGGTCGTACCCGAGCAGAATGCACGCCTCGTCCACTCGCACCTGCCGGCCACGCCCGTCCTCCGCGAGGATCGCACCCGCGTCCAGGGTGGCCCCGGGTCGTGTCACCAGGCACCGCTCCGCGCCAGCCGGTGAACGGCGCAGCGCCGCCGACACCGCCACACTGATGCCACCCCGCGGTGCGCGCCGCGTGGCGAGCACCTCGGCCGGGTCGACGCTGTGGCCAACCTCGACCATGGGCGTTGCGTCCCTCGGCAGCCGGACGCGGTGGACGACGCTCACGCCACGCGCTCCGATCTCGCCGTGGCCTCGCGAGCCAACGAGTCACGCCACCCCGCCAGGACCTCGCGGCGATCATCGCTTCGCTTCGGCAGCGCGATGGGCACGCCGCGAGCATCGAGGATCAAGCCGACTACGCCTCCGGTGGCAGCGGCCTGGACCCGCGTGGAGCGGCGGCCAGCACCCAGGCTGGCGCCGCCCAGGAGCTCGATCGTGACCTCTGCCACCTGGCCCCGGGGAAGCGCCACGACCTGGAGCTGACCGGTGCGCACCTCAATCGGTGATCGTGTCGGCCAGCCGGAACGATGCACCGTGATGCGCATGGCGAGGCGACCCGGCACACCGCCTCGGCACACCACCGCCGTCCCCAGCGGCACCAGGAGGTCTTCACCGAGCAGGGCCAGGCCCTCGCCGATCTCATCGTCCGCCAGGGAGC
>JALZJE010000197.1 GCA_030859955.1 Chloroflexota bacterium
GATCGGGCTGCTCCTGTGGGGAGCCAACCATGTCGGCGAGGAGCCGATCGGCTACGGCGCCGGTGGCAATGGGGTCAATCCGCTCTCGCGCATCGGTGAGTGGATCAGGAACCTGTTCCCCGGCTGACGGCGAAGGCGGGAGCCACGCGAATACCCTGCCACGGCGGACCAGGGTGACAGCGGCGCCTATCCCCACCTAACTATCGGCCAGGCAACGGCGTCGTGCCGGTGATCACCATGGTCAAACGGCATCTCGCCACGCTCACCATCGGGTCCTCCTCGATGATGCGGGCACCGTCCGAATATCGCGTTCGGCAGTCGGCCGCCGCTGGATCGTCGAAGTGCGCCGTCACGAGATGGAATCCACCCGCGACCGACTGGTCGCAGTTTGTGAAGGCCACCTCGGGGGCAAGTCGTGCATTGACGGATCCGCTTGCCGGCGCGTTGGCCGCGTCCTCCGGCCGGACGCGCTCGCCGTACAGGGTCACGCCGGGCGCGAAGCCATTCAACCAGTCCGGCTCTCCGGCCACGAGCGACCCACCGCCGACCCCGCAGAAACCTGGGACGAAGGCGCCGAACTCTATCGGTTGCCCGCCGAAGCAGAGCGCAGCCGCAGGCCCGAGCGCGTAGAGGACGGGAACCGTCAATTCTCCTGCGGGATAGGTCGGAGGCTCGACGATCAGGACCGGGTCACCGCCATCGCCGGCCATAGGCACCCAGCCGACCGTCACCGCGCCCGGCTGTACCGGCGACGAGCACTTCGGCGGCGTTGGCATCCTGCTCGATGCGCACATGAGGGTGCCCGCAGGAACCACCGTGGGTCCACCGAGCACATCGACCGGTGGGCGAAGGGTGAGCGGAGCCGACGTCCGGACGAGCTCGAGGCCGTCCTGCTCCTGCACCGATGGCTCGGGTGGTGCTGCGCATGCGGCAAGCAACCCACTGATGGCGAACATTGCGATTCGAGGTGCGGAGCGTGGCATCGTGGACAGAGTAGGCGCTCGTCCACGACAACCTCGTGACCTGTGGATAAGTCCGGGGGCCAATGTGGAAAAGTGCCGACGCATGTGCGGCGCGATCGTTAGAATCGGACGAACCCGCCGAAGCCCTCGGGTTGATCAGATCCACCCACACTGCCGTGCAGAGGACCACCCGCATGCCGCTCCGATCGGACTCCGAGAACTTCGCACTCATCAAGGTCATAGGCGTGGGTGGCGGTGGCTCGAACGCCGTCAACCGGATGATCCGCGCCGAGATGATGGGCGTCGAATTCATCAGCGTGAACACCGATGCCCAGGCGCTCCTCCAGAGTGATGCGCCGCACAAGATTCGGATCGGCGACAAGATGACGCGCGGCCTTGGCGCCGGCGCGGACCCGCAGGTCGGGCAACGCGCGGCGGAAGAGGATAGCGAGAAGATCTACGAGGCGCTCAAGGACGCCGACATGATATTCATCACCGCGGGAATGGGCGGCGGCACCGGCTCGGGCGCCGCGCCGGTCATCGCCGAGATCGCGAAGGACCTCGGCGCCCTGACGGTCGGTGTGATCACCAAGCCCTTCAGCTTCGAGGGAGTGCGCCGCAAGCTCGTCGCCGAGCAGTATTCCGAGTTGCTCAAGGAGAAGTGCGACACCCTCATCACGATCCCGAATGATCGGCTGCGCGAAGTGGTCGACAAGAAGACGAGCATCGTCGATGCCTTCCGCGTGGTGGACGACGTTTTGCGCCAGGGCGTCCAGGGGATCAGCGACCTGATAACGGTCCCCGGCCTCATCAACCTCGACTTCGCCGACGTGAAGACGATCATGCGCGACGCCGGCTCGTCGATGATGGGGATCGGCATCGCGACCGGTGAGAACCGTGCGGTCGACGCCGCCCGCGCCGCCGTCATGAGCCCGCTCCTGGAGGTCAACATCCAGGGGGCGCGCGGCATCCTGTTCAACGTCACCGGTGGCTCCGACCTCGGCCTGTTCGAGGTCAACGAGGCGGCCGAGGTGATCAAGGAGGCCGCCGATCCGGAGGCGAACATCATCTTCGGCACCGTCATCGACGACCGGATGCGCGACGAGGTCAAGGTGACCGTCATCGCCACCGGCTTCGATGGCACGAAGAAGACCAAGCAGCAGAGCCGATTCGGCGCCGAGGGCGCCGCCGGCGTCGAGGGTAGCCTGGACGACCGGAGCCGGGAGATTCTTGCCGAGATCGAGCGAGACCGGGAGCAGCGTCAGAGTCTGGAGGACCAGATGGGCACCGAGTCGCCCTTCGCCCGTCCGACCGAGCGCCAGGCGACCGAGGTCCGCCCGCCCGAACGCCAGCCATTGCCGGTGCGATCGCCCAGCCTCGAGCGACCATCATACGGCGAGACCGATCTCGACATCCCCAGCTTCCTGCGCCGCAAGAACGACTGAATCGGTCTTGCGGCCGCTCCTGATGCGGCCACCCCGCGTCGTGGCTTGAGCCCTTCATATCGAACTCTCACCGGGAGCGAGCAATCTTCGGTTCCCGGCTGATACGGCCCGAGTGATCAGCCGTGATCGGCTCCGGATTCCTCTCGCGTTTGCTCACGATGAGAATTCGACCGACTAGCGTGCGTGGAACCGACGCTAGCGGTCTCCTTCAGAGAATCTGAGAGGAACCACCGTGCGTCGGCGTGGCAGGATGCCGCCATGAACATCGTGGGAAGCGAGCCGCCGACCAGCAGGCAGATCTGCGAGCGGCACGACCGCCTGCTCGCGCGGCTCCGCGGCACGGCTGAGGCAAACGGTCACGATCCCGCGCGCCTGCGGATCGTTGCGGTCACCAAGACCTGGCCGACCGACGTGGCACGGGCTGCCCATGACGCCGGGTTGACGCTGCTCGGCGAGAGTCGGGTGCAGGAGGCTGAGCCGAAGATCGCTGCGCTGCCAACGATGGAATGGCACTTCATCGGTCGGCTTCAGTCAAACAAGGTCCGACGGGCGGTTCGGGGCTTCGCGGTGATCCACTCCGTCGACTCGATTGACCTCTTGCGACGCATCGGGGAGATCGCATC
>JALZJE010000233.1 GCA_030859955.1 Chloroflexota bacterium
ACCTCATCGTCGCCGGGCCGCTCGCGCTCGACCTCATCGGGCGCATCGCCGGCGCGTCGGGTGGCGCCCGCGCAACGATGCTCGTCGGCGTGATCTTCCTCATCGGGGCGGCGGCGGCGCTGACCCGCGTCGACCCCCGGCGGCGAGAGGGCGAGGAAAACGTCCAGACGCCTGGGCCCGAGGCGCCCGCACCTTTCCCCATCGCGGGCTGAGATGGCCCATCGCGCCGCAGGTACCGGTCCCCGAGTGCTGAGCGTGGGCGTCACGACGCGCTGGCGCGTCGAGTGGATCGGGCTTGGGAACAGCTCATTGGAACGTGGGATGATCACGGCTGACATCGCCGAGATCGAGCCGCTCCTCAGGGCGGAGTGCACGCACGAGCTGGACGCCAGCCGACCGCTCGACGAGGTCGTCGCCGACTTGATCGTCATCGCATCACACCCGTCGAGGGCGTCCTGACCCGGGGGGTCATCGCTCGAGATCTCGACTGTCTGCTCACCTGATCGAGGACGACCTTGTTGTCCCTCGTAGCCGCGGCCAAGCTCGCCGTCCTCGAACTCTGGGACAGATCACGAACCTGCAGGCCGTGCGATTCGATATGCGCCCGTCGAGGCTCGCACATGGGCACCCGGCCCCGGTGCCGGGATAACCTTGCGTGCAAGAGGTCCTCGGACTGCTGGTCTTGGTCTTGACCTAACTCCCACGGAGGCGGCTCAGCGGCGATGATGACCGTCCGGAGCCCGACCACGCCCGGGGCGGCACTGACGGCCATTCCCATCGGCCTGCTCCTGGCTGCGGCTGCAAGCGAAGCGCTGCGGCCTCCGGTGCTCCTTGCCCTGGGCGGCGCGTTCGTGGCGGCGTGGTGGGCGTACCGCGGTGATGACGCCGGCGCGGGCGCGTGGACGTATATCACCGGCGCATGCCTCCTCGCGACCATGAGCCTGGCGTGGACCGGCGTCGACCTGCCGGCCACCGCGCGGGACGGAAGCACCTGCGCCAATCCGCTAGCGCCGTTCGCGGCGTATCGGGCCGTGGGTGCCGTGCTCGTACTTACAGCGGTGGCCGTCGTGATGCGGCTGCTGGGATTGACAGCCGCGACCATCGGAGTCCGTCGTGCGTCGGCAGGGGGTCTCGCCGTGGCACTGGGCGCACTCGTAGCGGTAGGCGTCTTCGCGGCTCTCATCGGTCCGGCGCTGGCCGAACCGTTCTTCGGGCCACTTCCCGTACAGATGGGCGATCCGGCAGCCCTGGTGCCCGCGCTGCTCTTCGCCATCGCGAATGCCAGCATGGAGGAGACGGTGTACCGAGGCGTCCTGCTCCGCGGGCTGATGCGCTCGCGGAGCCCGGTGCTGGCTCTCGGCGTTCAGGCCATTGTGTTCGGCCTCGCGCATGGAGTCGGCAGCGACTTCTCCGGCTCGCCCTTGCCGGTGATCGCGGCGACCGCCGTTGGCGGTCTTGCCTTCGGCGCGGTAGCCCTTCGGACGGGGTCCCTGCTCGTACCGGTCGCGCTTCACGCAGCGCTGGACATCCCGATCTACTACGCCAACGCCTGCCTTCAGGTGCTGAGGTAGCCGGATCACGCATCGGATCCTGTGAGCGCTGGGCCTATCCTGCAGGCGCTAGGTGTAGTTCCCAAAGACGTTGTTGACAGATGAGAGCCTGCCTGCACGGTGAGAGGTGTCTAGATCTCACACCGGCAGGAGGCTCTCATGGCTCATCCTAACGCGCGTCTGTCTGTGTTCGGCCGTCAGCTGTTGGTGGGCCGTATGGCCCAGGGATGGCCGGCCAGCGAGGCGGCCAGGCAGCGGCGTCAGCCGCGCCACCACCTACAAGTGGCTGCGCCGCTACCGTTGCAAGGGCGGGGCCGGATTGCTGGACCGGCGCAGCCGCCCACACCGCTCACCACGCCGCCTGGCGGATGACCAGGTGGCCAGCATCCTGCGCACCCGCACCCGGCGTCGCTACGGACCGCACCGCCTTGCACCGCTGACCGGGCATCCGCCCTCGACCATCTACGCCGTCCTGCGCCGCGGGTTCGTAATCCACTTCCGAGGCGACCTTTGCGGTGGATGCTCCGGCGAACCGCCGGCACCCCCAGAAGAAGTCGTATTCACATGCTGGTGTTCCCGGGTACATTGTCGCCACCGGGGTTCCGTCCGCGCGCTCCGGCTTGGCATTCTCGGTCTCCGCGATGATCCGCGCGATGCGCTCGGACGGGCTCTCTCGAGGTTCCCCGCCGGTACTTCGACGGGCTCGGATATCTCCCAGTCGGGAGCATACCCGGGGAGCGCAGATATCAGCCGGTCCCGTCGAAGGATCGTGGGGGATAGATCGCGACGAGCAATTCGCCGCCGCGATCCATCGAGGGGGCCTGCGCGGCACCGATCCGCGGGACGATTCCGGTCTCAGCCCACGGCGACCGGGTCCATCTGCTCGACCCATCGACGGCGCCATTCGGGCGCTTCGAACGGATTGGCGAAGTAATCGGTCTGGCGCGTGATCTTGCCGTCGGACCCGGCTTCCAGGATCGAGACGAGGCTGACCGGCGTGCCATCGCCGTAATCGATGGTGCCCTCGACGATCCATGCCTCCCCAGGCCGGGTGATGCGACGAAGGGTCAGCTTCGGCTCCGTCCCCGTCGCGCCTTCGTAGCCCTCGTTCACGGCCATAACGTTGTCACGGCCGCGGATGCGCTCGCCGGACTGCGGCCACTCCTGGACGAGATCCTCCGTCGCCAACCCGGGAATCTGTCGGGCAAGCTCCTGAACGTCGCCCGATGAGTACAGGTCTCGAAGCTTGCGTTCCATCGTGTCGGTGTCCATGAGAGACATCTCCTCGCTCGGGTCACGCGGCGGACCGCTACCGGTCGAAGATCGCGCGACGTTAACGAGAAGTGTGCGCCCGGCCTAACAAGGTGTCGAGAGGGTTGTCCACAATTCGATCCGAACTAATGTCGCGGCCGCCCCGACGGGGCCTCCCCGACCTGACAGCCGCTCCGCAGGTGTGACGTTTGGGTCCGCGAGTCGAAAGCGCGTGGCGTTGGCCAACCACGACGCACGGCGGCTCCGATGACGATGCTACTCGGGGTCGATTACCAGCGCTTATCGCAGAGCCTCGTCTAGATCACCAACACCCGTCACGGCCGGGACGCCGGAGGCTGGTTGAACGTGCCGCCAGGCCCATGAGGGCCCAGCGGCCACGGAGGAAACGGCTGCAAGCCAGGTTCAGCAGCGCGTCGTGACGCTGTACTGACTCAGGCTGCCCCATCCAAACTGGTCCATCGTGACGCCGTCGATGGTCATCGTGCCGGCCAGCTCCGCCGACTGCTCGCTAAACGAGTAGCGGTAGGTGCAGGTGCCATCACTGAACGTGCCGCGCCCACTGCTGCTAAAGATCTCCCCGACGGCGCTGTCGGACGCGGAGACGGTGATGGTGCGGGTGCCGCCCTCGGTGCAACGGCGCGGCCCGCAGCTGAACTCGGAGACGGTGACGGACGTGTCGGCGAGACTAACCGTGAAGTCGGCCGTGAAGGTGAGCGCGTCACTGCTGGTCTCGGTGCAGCCTGACTCCTGGCTGATGGTCCGATAGGTGCGCGTGCTGTAGGTGTACGTGCTCACGCAGACGACGACGGTGTCGGGCGAGATGCTGAACACCTCGAGCGAGGTGTCGGTGCAGGTCGGCGAGCCCCCCTCGGTACACGCCGTGGAGTAGCTGGAGAAGTACTTCGAGGTGCCGGACTCCTTCAGCGGTGGTGCCGCCAGCGTGGGCACGGCAAGCGCCAGCAGCAACATTGGCACGACGATGATGGGGACTATGAATCGACGCATGCTCGGATCTCCTCATATGGGTGGGAGCGACTGCCGACTCCCTTATTCCTTAGACCTGGCGGCACGATCCGCTGCATCAGGCCGCCCCGGGGCATCAATGTTTCGACATCGTGGACTCTCCCCCCTGCGGCGGAACTGCGGTCCCTGCCCCGCCTGCCCATGACCTGTTGTTGGCCCGACGCGATAGTCGTGGACTAACTTCAGCGATTACTCGGACCTACTCGTCACCGGCTAAAAACCCGGTATGGCCATTGCACGCGTCGCCAGGATGGCGGCCAATCGTGGTGTAGATCTCCCTGGTCTCCTTGGAGATCTGTCCCCAGTTCTGCACGTGCGCTGCGGTGCGCCCGGGCGGGGGGTTTCCGTCGTTCTGCCCCGAAAATGCGCAGATTGACTTCATTACATAGCCATTGACTGGGGTCGGCTCGCCGGTCCCCGTGACCTCACCCGCCAGCACTGAGCCCGCGCTCAGGCCGATGAGGAGGGCGGTTGCACTCAGGGCAGCCGCAATACGCTGTGTCGGACGGGTCATCGCTCGGGACCTCCGTATGCGCGGATCGGGAAGGTGGTCCTCCGGGCGACAGATGCTGTCGCGGCCACGAATCAACCTACCGCGGTGCATGGCGTTGTACGCCCGCGCCCTGCGAACGGCGTCGGGCAAATGACGTAGGATGCGCCGCAGCCATATGTCGTTCCCGCCAATCGGCACGAGGCCGTATGGATCGGGAGAAGCGTGTCCAAGGAGCCTGACGACGAGGTAGATGCCAGCGACGATTCGGGCTGCAAGGTCCGCGCGATCGTGCTCGCTTGCTCCCCCACATGAGAAACGCGCCGATTCCAAGGTGAACGATGTTATGCAGCCCGTTGATGAGGAACAGGC
>JALZJE010000251.1 GCA_030859955.1 Chloroflexota bacterium
CCTCAGGAACGACCAACGACTCGCCGCCCTGGGCATCGCACGCCGGGGGGCGAGGGCGGTGCCCGTCGAGCGGGTCGACGTGGGTGACGCGGGTGATCCTGCCGTGGTGGAGGGCGTGAAGGGAGAATGGCGCGTCGACCCGGCCGCGGTCGATGGCGCCCTCGAGGGCCGCACGGCTCTACTCTCTCCTTTCGACCGGCTCATCCACGACCGAGTCCGTTCCCGGGAGCTGTTCGACTTCGAGTACACCCTCGAGATGTACAAGCCCGAGGCGAAGCGTCGCTGGGGCTACTACGCCCTGCCGATCCTGCACGGGGACCAGCTGGTCGGGAAGCTCGATGCCGCCGTGGACCGCAAGGCATCCGTCCTGCGCGTCAATGCCATTCACGAAGATCTGAGATTCACCCGAGCCATGAAGCAGGCCGTGCGCGCCGAGCTTGCGGACCTTGCGGTCTGGCTCGGCCTCGCGTCCGTCGAGTCGTAGCGGTCCGCGGTCAGTCGCGGCCCGTGATGGTCGCGATGTCCGCCTCGTTACCCGCTGCGTCGGCCAGCGTCCACCACGACGGCGCGAAGTCGTCGCGCACAATCCGCCCACCCGCCGCCATGGCCGCCGCGACGCGAGCCTCAGCCTGGTCCGCCGGCACCCAGATCCCGACGTGCATCGCACCCCCGCCGCCGGGTCGCGGCTCGTCCATCGATTCGATCCAGAACGCCGGCCCGCGATCCTGCGGATCCACGAGGTCCTCGTCGGGGCTGTCAAGGCGCGGATCATAGCCCAGCATGGTTCGCCAGAACGGCATGACTTGGGAGACGTCGGGCGCGCCGGGGATGACGAGCAGGGACTGGACCGCGGACGGATCCGCGGACAGGCCAAATTTCCGAGCGATGCCGGAGATGTGGCGGGCGACCTCTACGTCCCTGTCCGTCATGCCGAAGTAGTCATCGGCGACGCTGATGAGCCGAAAGGTGACCCCGTCCGCGCGCACATCCACGGCGGGCGGATGGTCGGAGACGCCGCGAATCTCGCCGATTGCCTGCACCAAGCCGCCGCTCTGAGCGAATGAGTTGGTGCGGAAAAAGGCAATGGCCCCCTCGGCGAGCACGCGCCAATCCGCAATGCCCTCTGAATCGTGGAACTGCTGCGCGGTTATCCGAGTGCTCATGTCGCGTCCCTCCTCAATCCCAGAGGTCGATCTGCGGCAACCCCGTGAGCCCGAATGCCTCGTTCAGCTCCGCGGAGTGGTAGACGTCATGCGCGAAGACTCGCTGGATGACCGACCCACGGGTGTGCACCCAGTCCGGCCCGAAATCCTGGCGGCGGATCTCCTCATCGAGCATGTCCAGCGTCCATCGGTCCAGGCAGCTCTCGACGATGCGGAATGTCGAATCGAGCGCCTCCACGAGATCTGCGGCGCTGAGCACATGCTCGAGGTCGTCGTCTCCGGGGCAATCATGGGCAGCGTCGGTGAACCGCGTCGTCTCGGCACCGGGCTCCCCTGCAAAGTCACACAGCCAGAAAACGCGCTGGCAGGCGGCGTGTCCAATGGTTGCCCACAGCGGCCAACGCTCCGAAGAAGACGGGCGCATCGCCAGCTGCTCGACGGTCAGGCCACCGACGACGTCGCGCAGGACCTGGTTGTAGCGTGGCCAGTTGCTGTAGGCGGGTCGGATCGAGGTGCTGCTCATGCGTCCACCGTACTCCGCAGCGCCACCTACGAAGTGCACAATGCCCCGCATGAACGTCATCGAATGGTTGCTCGACTCTGATCCGGCCATCCGTTGGCAGGTCATGCATGACCTGACCGATGAGCCGGCGGAACTGGTCGCGGCCGAGCGCGCCAAGGTCGCAACCCAGGGGTGGGGCGCCCAGCTGCTCGCGCTCCAACCGGCGGACGGGCAGTGGGGCGGTGGCGCGTACTTTCCCGAGTGGACCTCCACCACTGCCAGCCTGCAACTGCTCCGGCACTTCGGCCTCGACCCGGCCGCAGTGGCTGTGCGCCGGGCTGTGGAGCTCGTTCGCGCGAACACCAGGTGGGAACACCAAGGCGAGGCGTACTTCGAGGGCGAGGTCGAGCCGTGCATCAACGGCCAGGCGGTCGCCATCGGCGCCTACTTCGGCCAGGACGTGCAGGGCATCGTCGATCGGCTGCTGACCGAGCAGATGGACGATGGCGGATGGAACTGCGAACAGGAGAACGGTTCGACGCGGGGCTCGTTCGAGACGACGATCAACGTGCTGGAGGGACTCCTCGAATGCGAGCGGGCCACCGGTAACGATCCTGATGTCGCCGCCGCCCGCGTCCGCGGTCAGGAGTACCTGCTCGAGCGGCGACTCCTCCGCCGCCTCTCGACCGGGGAGCTGGCCGAGCCCCGCTGGCTCCATCTCGCGTTCCCGAACGGGTGGCATTACGACCCGCTGCGCGCGCTCGACCATCTCCGGGACGCCGGCATTGCCCCCGACGAGCGCGTGTCCGAGGCGATCGACATCATCTATTCAAAGCGCGGCGACGATGGCCGATGGCTGCTCGAGCACGCCCACCACGACGCGTTGCCGTTGAACCTCGGTGAGACCGAGAATGAGCCGAGCCGGTGGATCACGCTGCGCGCGATGCGCGTGCTTCGCTGGGCAAACGGTGCCGGGCAGTTACCGGGGTTGCGGGCCGCATCGGCGTGACGGACGCCGTCAAGGTCATTCCTGCCAACGAGACGTCGTGGGACGATCTGCAGGCAGTCTTCGGCACTCGCGGCGATGCACACAGGTGCCAGTGCCAGCGGTACAAACTGCAGCGGAAGGAGTCATTTGGCTCGTTTCCCGCAGAGGAACGCGCCGCGCGGCTGCGCGAGCAGACCAACTGCGGCGTGCCGGGGATCCGCTCCACGAGCGGCCTCGTGGCGTATGTCGAGGGCGAGCCCGTCGGCTGGTGTGCGGTCGAGCCGCGGACGGCCTACCCGGGACTCGTGCGCGTCTACCGCGTCCCCTGGGAGGGAAGAACCGAGGACAGGACCGATGACACCGTCTGGGCGGTGACCTGTGTCTTCATCCGGGCAGGGTTTCGGCGCCGGGGCATCAGCTACGCGCTGGTGCGGGCCACCGTCGATTTTGCTCGGCAACGCGGTGCGCGGGCCCTCGAGGGCTACCCGATGATCACCGAGCCCGGGAAGGAGATCATCTGGAACGAGATGCATGTCGGCAGCCGCAGCATCTTCGCCGATGCCGGCTTCAACGAGATCGGACACCCAACCTTCCGCCGCGTCGTGATGCGGATCGACTTCAGGGAGTCGTGACGGATGGGCGATCATGGTCTGGCATCGTTGAAGACCACCGCAAGCGCAAAAGAGGAGAGATATGGCTGAGCAGCGAAGCGCGTCCGCACCGGTCATCCTGGTTCCGGGTTTCTGGCTCGGCGCATGGGCATGGGACGAGGTGGCCGACGCCCTGCGCGCCGACGGCCACGACGTGACCGCGCTGACCTTGCCCGGCCTCGAGTCCGCGGATGCCGACCGTTCCAACGTCACATTGGCTGACCATGTCGCCGCAATCGTCGATGCCATCCGCGCCGCGGATTCCCCGGTTGTGCTCGCCGTTCACAGCGCAACCGGATTCTCCGGGTACGCCGCAAGCGACCAGGCCCCCGAGCGGATCGCGGCGATGGTCTACGTCGATACCGCGCCCGGCAAGGGCGCCCTCGATCCTGAGTTCGACGGCGTCGAGAAGCCGATGGTCTGGGAGGAGATCGCCGAAGGGGAGAACCTCGACGGGCTGAGCGATGAGCAGAAGGAAACGTTCCGTCAGCGCGCCGTCCCCGTACCGGGCGCCATTCTGCGCGAGGCGGCCGACCTGACGAATGACGCCCGCCGCGACATCCCGAGCACGATCATCTGCACGGGGTTCAGCGCCGAGCAGTATCAGACCTACGCCAGGGAGCATCCCGAATGGGCGTTCCTCGCCGGAGTCCCCGAGCTCCGCAACGTCACCTGGGTCGACCTGCCGACCAGCCACTGGCCGATGTGGTCGCGTCCTCAAGAGCTCGCCGCGATCATCGGCGACGTCGCGAGGACGCCAAGCTGAAATGCACCGGCTTGACGGATAGCACTTCTGTGCTACTGTCGGAAACATGCTTAAACAGATTCGTCTCCGTCAGGCAGGTGGCTCGGTCAGCGCGACCCTCCCCAAGGAAATGGCTGACCGCCTGAACGTTGCTGCCGGCGACGAGGTCTTCGTGGCAGAGGTCGAGGACGGGATCCTCATTACTCCATACGACGAGACGACGCGGCGAGCCATCGAGAGTGGACGGCGGATTGCCAAGCAATATCGCAACGCGCTGCGGGAACTCGCGCGTTAGCGACCGACCTGCGATGTCCGAAGAGCCTACCTGGCTCCCCCGCCTCTCTGTGGAGCTGCTTCATCGCGACCAACTCGTAGAGCATGGAGGTCTGACCGGTCTCCGCTACGACAACCTTCTCGAATCGGCGCTCGAGCGGCCGCGAATGCTGTGGCATTACGAGCACATCACCGACCTGGCGGTTCTCGCCGCTGCATTGGGATACGGCCTCGCCCGCCGGCATGCGTTCGCCGACGGCAATAAACGCATCGCTTTCATCGCGATGGGTGTCTTTCTTGACCTCAATGGCCACCAGCTTGACCCCGCTGAGCCCGACGTCATCGAGACCATGCGGGCGGTTGCCGCCGGTGACTGGAGCGAAGCGGACTTGGCAGCCTGGATCGAGCGTCATCTGGACTAACCATCCAGCCCACACCGATGACCGCTCGATCCGACTCCAGCGAGCGGGCGAATGCACAGATCCGATGTTGCGTCGGTGTGACGATCCGGACGGCTGCCGTCATCTACAACCGTTCGCCATCCACGGCGGGGTACGTGGAGTCGGCTCCGCTCGCGCAAGCGCAAGCTCGATGAGTCCTGGCGGCCCACCCGGTCTAACGGCATAGGGGCCAAAGACGATGACACTTCCTCGACGGAACGCAGGGCATCACCCCTTCGGAGGCATGAGTCTCACCGCGCGGCGGCTGAACAGGGCAACCCTCGGACGGCAATTGCTCCTCGAGCGGAAGACGATGGGGGCCGTGGACGCGGTGCGGAGGGTGTGTGCGCTCCAGGCCCAATCGGCGGCATCGCCGTACATCGCGCTGTGGAACCGAATCACATCCTTCGATCCGG
Organism: Chloroflexota bacterium; assembly: GCA_030859955.1. Classification (GTDB taxonomy): domain Bacteria; phylum Chloroflexota; class Limnocylindria; order QHBO01; family QHBO01; genus JACDBZ01. The sequence continues at coordinate 5,178 of JALZJE010000251.1, forward strand.
CCGAGCTGGACGTCGCCTTCGCCGCGCATCGAATTGTCAAGGCGACGTTGATGCGCATCACCCTGCACGCCGTCACCGCGGAGGACTATCCGGCCTTCCACCGTGCCATGGTCCATTCACTGCGCCGCTCACGCCTGGGTGACCGCCGGTTCGCCGCCTCCGGCCTATCGGTCGCCGATGCGGACGCGCTCATCCCCGAGGTGCTCGCGTTCGCGGGGCGGGCACGGACCAACGCGGAGTTCGAGGCGATGCTTCCCGAACGAAGTGCATGGTGGGCGCTGCGAACCTTCGTTCCCGTGGTCCACGTGCCGACGCAGCCCCCGTGGTCGTTCGGCGAACGGCCGTCATACGCGGCCTCCCGCCTTGAGCATTTCGGCGGCGGCGAGGAGGAGGCGGTCGCCGTCCTCGTGAAGCGCTACCTCGAGGCCTTTGGTCCGGCCTCCCCGACGGACGTGGGGCAGTTCACCCTCCTGCCACAACCGCTCATCCGGACGGCCCTCGGCCTCCTGGATGAGGACCTCGAAACGTACAAGAGTCCCGACGGCAACGTCCTACACGACGTCCGAGGCGGCCAACTGCCACCGGAGGACAGCCCGGCGCCGCCGCGCCTGTTGGCGATGTGGGATAGCACCCTGCTCGCGTACCGGGACCGCAGCCGAGTCATCCCGGAGGCGTACCGGAAGCTGGTCATCAGGAGCAACGGCGACACGCTGCCGACCGTGCTCGTCGACGGATACGTCGCCGGAGTCTGGCGGCCGGCACCGGAGCGAGCGGGTGGCATCGAGGTGACGGCGTTTCACCCGCTGGAGGCAGCAACGTGGGACGAGCTCGCTGCCGAGGCACGCTCATTGGTAGCCTTCCTCGCAGGGCGGCAACCGGACGTCTATCGCCGATACGCGCGCTGGTGGTCGGACCTTCCAGCCGCCGAGGTTCGCGTCCTGCCGGGCGGTGGCACTGCATGATGACCGCGCCAAAGAAGCCAAGGAGCGAACAGGACCGATGACCTACCGAATCGAAGCCATCACCCTGCCCGTTGCGGACGTCGACCGTGCGAAGGCTTTCTATGAGCAGGCTGGCTGGCACCTGGATCTGACAGCTGACAGGTCGGCATCAATAGATGAGGTCTGCAATGGAATCCTGGGCTGAGGGCATCAAGGCCATCACGCTGTTCGTCGAGGACCTGGACGCGACGAAGCGGTTCTACGGTGAGGTATTCGGGAAGCCCGTGACGTACGAAGACGACAGTTCGGCCGTGTTCCAGTTCGGCGACACGCTCGTGAACCTGCTGAAGGAGGCGGCGGCGCACGAGCTGGTGGCACCTGCCGCCGTCGCGGACCGCGATGCCGGGTCCCGCATGCAACTCACGGTCGAGGTGGAGGACGTGGATGCGACGTGTGCGGAACTCACCCGACGCGGAGTGGAGCTGCTGAACGGTCCGATGGATCGGCCGTGGGGCGTGCGAACGGCCGCCTTCCGCGATCCCGCGGGCCACGTCTGGGAGATCGCCAGGTAACACCGTTCGCACGGGGCCACTCATGCCCCGCCACCTTCCACACCCCGATAGATCCGGCTTATGCTCGTGTACGCGGCATCTGTCCAGACGCGGCCCGGTTTGTTCCAAACGCCGGAACTCTACGCTAACGCAGGAGAATCCAATGGTGAGCATCGGCTCCATCGTCCTGCGCGTCGATGATCTCGAGCGTCAGGTGGCATTCTGGACGGAGGCGCTCGACTACATTCCCCGGAAGGAGGACTGCGACGACTTCGCGCTGCTACGACCGAGAAACGGGATCGGGCCAAACCTCTCACTCGACCAGGTCCGGTCGACGCTGCAGGTGCCGCCGCGCATCCACCTCGACCTGTACGCCGAAGACCAGGCTGTAGAAGTCGGGCGTTTGATCGCGCTTGGCGCCACCGAGGTGCACTGGAGCAAGCGGCCGCTGGACGCGGACTACATCATCCTCGCGGATCCTGAGGGGAACCGTTTCTGCGTGGTGGATGCGAGCTGACGCAGCCCTGACATCACGGCCGGATGTTTCGGTTGACGCGGAACAGGTTCGACGGATCGTACGTCGCCTTGATCGCCGCCAGGCGCTCGTAGTTGTTTCGGTACGACTCCACCGTTCGGGAATCGGCCTCATCCTCGGTTTGAAAGTTCACGTAGTTGCCGCCCGTGGAATACACCCTGAGTGCCTGCCAGGCGTTGCGAACCCAGTCGCGATTAGCGTCCCCAGCCGGGCTTGTCTCCGGCCACATCGCCTGGATCACGCAGGCAAAGGCGGCTTCCCGGTTGCCCATCGCTCCATCGTCTTCGGCGTGCGTACTGAGGGCACCGCCCAGCTGGAACAGGACGATCTGGTTCGCGGGTGCCTCCAGGTCGACGAACTGTGCCTTGTAGATTTCGAGCAGGCCATCGCTGAGGCCCGAGACGAACTCCGACTTCCAGTAGTAGTGCATCCCCTTGGGCTGGTTAGCGTCCAGCATCGACTGCTGGGCAGCGTAGCCCTTGACCTGGATCAGGTCGGCCAGAGGCTCGCCATGGGACTTGATCGGCGCAAGATCAATCTCCGCCTGCTCCAGACTCCCCGTGTGGCAGGCGACCATCACGATGATGGGCGTGCCATGCGCGGCCTCCGGCAACCACGGAGCGGGAGGCGCATTGCGCATCAGGACCACCAGGGTCAGCTCGGGCGGTGCGGATTCGGTGATCCTGCGATACAGAGCGAGAACGCCATCGGCCTCTGAGGCGGGCCAGGCGATCAGCCCGGCAGTGATCTCTGGGCCGACCTCATGAAGCCGATAGACGAATTCGGTGACGACACCGAAGTTGCCACCGCCTCCTCGCAGCGCCCAGAAGAGATCTTCATTCACGGTTCGGGAGGCGCGTAACACGCTCCCGTCAGCCGTCACGATCTCGACCTCCTCGAGATCGTCGACTGTCCACCCGAATCGCCGCGTAAGGTAGCCAAACCCGCCGCCGAGTGTCAGCCCCGCCACGCCCGTCTCTGACACGAAGCCCAGAGTTGTGGCAAGCCCGTGTTCCTGCGTCGCCCGATCAACGTCGCCGAGCGTACAGCCCGCTCCAACCCGCGCCAATCGTGCGTCTGCGTCAATCTCGACGCCCTTCATCAGCGACATGTCGAGCGTGATGCCGCCATCAGAGAGGGCCAGGCCGGCGATGTTGTGTCCACCGCCCCTGACGGACACCTGCAAGTCGTTCTCGCGCACGAAGTTGATCGTCCGCACCACGTCCTCGGTATCGCCCGCCCGCACCACGGCTGCCGGTCGCTTCTTGATCATCCCGTTCCAGAGGAGCGTCGCCTCGGCATAACCTTCATCGCCGGGGTAGAGCAGGGACCCGCTCAGGTCAGCGGAGAACGTTTCCAGAATTTCTGGCGCAACATCGCGCACGTCCCCGGCCACACCGGTGATCTGTCGAAATGTCATCTGATGCTCCATGCTGTGGGAACCTGTGAGCGTTCGGTTGCTCGCCGCATCATGACAACCTGGTTCGGCCCTCCGCATCGGTCAATGGTCGTACGGACCGTTCACTCGGATATCGTTGAAGGCCCCCCTCCCTCCGCCACACGCAAGGAACTCACGTGATCCAGGTGCAAGAGCTGGTCAAACGGTACCGGAAGGCTGAGCGCAACGCCGTGGACGGCATCTCGTTCGACGTGGAGGCGGGCGAATTCTTTGCACTGCTCGGGCCTAATGGCGCCGGCAAGACGACGACGATCTCGATCCTGACGACGACGCTCGCACCGACCGGCGGCACGGCAACCATCGACGGACTGGACATCGTTCGGGAGGCCAGCGCCGTGCGGCGCAAGGTGGGGATCATCTTCCAGCGGCCCAGCCTCGACAAGAACCTGACCGGCGAGGAGAACGTCCGATTCCACGCCGTGCTGTACGGCGTGTATCCGTATGCACCCAGCCATCGGCTGATGCCGGCGGCCTACCGCGAGCAGGTGGCGGAGCTTGCCTCCGTCGTCGGCATCGGCGACGAGATCTTCGCGCCGATCAGGACGTACTCGGGCGGCATGAGTCGCAAGCTCGAGATCGTGCGGAGCCTGATTCATCGGCCGCGGGTCCTGTTTCTCGATGAGCCGACGTCCGGCCTCGACTCGCCGAGCCGGCGCGCCCTGTGGACCTACCTGGAACGCGTTCGCCGCGAGAGCAACACGACGATCCTGCTCACCACCCATTACCTCGAGGAGGCCGAGCAGGCCGACCGGATCTGCATCATCGACCACGGGCGCGTTGTCTCCTACGGGACCCCGGCTGCCATCAAGGCCGACCTCGTCGAGGAGTTCGTGCTCGTCGACACCGCCGATCGAGGCGCCCTGCGCGCCGAGCTCGCCCGGCTCCGGCTTCCCTACTCTGGCGACGGCCCGTTCCGCGTCCAGCTGGACGGCCGGAGCACCCACGCCGTACTGAAATCGATCGACACGCCGCTCAACGTCGTGCAGACCCATATGCCCAGCCTGGAAGACGCGTACCTCGGGATCGTGGGCCAGACCGATGCATGAGCTCTCCGCCGTCCTGGCGATCGCGCACCGAGACGTCATAAAGCTGCTGCGCGATCGGACACGGATGATTTCGGACTTCGTGTTCCCGCTCATCTTCATCGGCGTGTTGGGGTCCAGCCTCCAGGCGGGCTTCGGAGGAGCAACCCAGTTCAACATCCTGACCTTCGTCTTCACCGGCGTGCTGGCTCAGACACTGTGGCAGTCGGCCGCCATGGGGGTCATCAGCCTGATCGAGGATCGGGAGAACGACTTCAGCCAGGAGATCTTCGTCTCCCCCATCTCCCGTTATTCGATCCTGGTCGGCAAGGTGCTGGGCGAGTCGCTCGTGGCGCTGCCGCAGGGCGTCGCCATCGTCGTCTTCGGCCTCGTCATCGGCGTCCCGCTGTCGTTCGCGGCAGTGCTCGCGCTGGTGCCCGTCGCCCTGGTCATCACGCTGTTCGGAGGCGCCTTCGGCGTGCTGGTGCTCTCACGCCTGCCCAACCGCCGGGCGGCGACGCAGATCTTCCCGTTCATCATGCTGCCGCAGTTCTTCCTGGCCGGCGTCTTTAACCCGATCGGCCAGCTGCCTCCGCCGCTCGAGATTGCCTCGCGCCTTGCGCCGATGCGCTACGCGGTGGACTTCCTGCGCAACGCCTATTACGGCATCCATCCCGAGGTCGTCGAGGTTCCGCTCGCGCCGATCGAGATGAATCTCGCGATCATCGGCGGCTTGTTCGCCGTCTTCATCGCGATCGGCACGGCGCTGTTCGTGCGGGCTGAGCAGAACCGGTGACAGCTGCTCCTACATCGGGCTCATGAGCTGGAAGTAGTTGTCATCCGGGTCGGCGAGTGTCGCGATCAACCCGTCCGGCGACCCGCCCGGGTTGTACGGCTCTCGAATGACCACCGCGCCGGCCTCCTTGAATCGATCGAAATCACCCTGGACATCCGCGCTCTCGATGTTCCAGAGCAGACGCCCCGGGTGGGCATTCTTGCCGGTGACCTCGTCGTGCGGACCGACGGTGACCCACCCGCCGCCGAGCTGCCATCCGGTGTACCCGCTGTCTTCCATGGTGGGCTTGCCGAAGAGCTTCGTGTAGTAGTCAGCCAGGCGTTTCGGATCTTCGGACCCGATCAGGATGCTGTTCAAGTTCATGCTGTCTCCTTGCTTGGACCGTAGCTTTCATGTCGGTGGTAAGACGATGGAGAGGCTGAGATCTCATCGGTCGAAACTGTCGATGGGCTTGGTGCTTTGCGCCGCGGCATATATACGTATATACGCGGCGTCCATGGCGCATCTGACGCACCGCGGTGATCGCTCAGAGGCGAGCAACTGCCAAGGCAAATCCGGCGCGAGGCACTAGAGGTCGTCCTCTTCCGCGAAGACCACCTCGCGCTTTTTGCGGATGGCCGGCAGAACGGCGAGGGCGAGGGCAGCGACCGCGAGCGCCAACAAGACCGCCGACACCGGCCGCTCGACGAAGATCCCCAGGTCACCGCGCGAGATGATCAATGAACGGCGCAGGTGGTCCTCGAGCAGCGGTCCGAGGACGAACCCGAGAAGGAGCGGCGCCGGCTCACAGCCGAGCTTGATGAGCACGTAGCCCAGCACGCCGAAGAACGCGATCATGAACACGTCCCAGGCGTTCAGTCCAAGCGAGAACGTGCCGATCGAGGCGAAGGCGATGATCACCGGGAACAGGATCTTGTAGGGGATCGTGAGCATCTTTACCCAGATGCCGATAAGCGGCAGGTTGAGCAGGACCAGGAAGAAGTTGCCGATCCACATCGACACGATGAGCCCCCAGAACAATGCCGGCTGATCGTTGATGATGTTCGGGCCCGGGGTGACGCCGTGGATGATGAAGGCCCCCACCATGAGTGCCATCACCGGGCTCGCCGGCAGGCCGAGCGTCAGGAGCGGGATGAACGAGGTCTGAGCAGCTGCGTTGTTCGCCGACTCGGGCCCGGCCACCCCCTCGATCGCACCGTGTCCGAACTCTTGCTTGCGGCGCGACAGGCGCTTCTCCATTGAGTAGGAGCCGAACGAGGCGAGCACGTGACCCGCGCCGGGCAGCACTCCGAGCGCCGAACCGAGAGCCGTGCCACGGGCAATGGGGGCAGCCATGCGGCGAAAGTCGTCGCGTGTCGGCCAGAGCCCGGCAATCGTGTGAGTGATGAGCTTCCGCGTCTTCTCATCCTCGAGGTTCCGCAGGATCTCGGCGACACCGAACATGCCGACCGCGACCGACACGAAGTTGATGCCGCCGTAGAGCTCGCGGATGCCGAAGACGAAGCGAGGCGTCGCGGTGTACGTGTCCTGGCCGACCGTGCCGAGCAGCAAGCCCAGAACGATCATGGCCAGCGCTTTCACCGTGGACCCGCTGGCCAGTGCGATCGAGGCGACCAGGCCCAGCACGACGAGCGAGAAGAACTCCGGCGACCCGAACGTGAGTGCCACGGCCGCCAGCGGCGGTGCAAACAGCGCGATGACCACCGTTGCGACCGAGCCGGCGACGAACGAGCCGATGGCGGCGGTGGCGAGTGCCACACCCGCCCGGCCCTTGCGCGCCATCTCGTGGCCGTCGATGGCGGTGACCGCCGCGGACGACTCTCCCGGCAAATTGATCAGGATGGCGGTGGTCGAGCCACCGTACTGCGCGCCGTAATAGATGCCGGCCAGCATGATCAGCGCCGATACGAGCTCGAAGTTAAAGGTGATCGGCAGCAGCAGCGCGATCGTGGCCGTCGGGCCGATGCCGGGGAGGACGCCGACCGCCGTGCCGAGCACGACGCCGATGAGGCAGTACAACAGGTTCTCGAAGCGTACTGCCGTCTCGATACCGAGGCCGAGGTTATCGAACAGCTCCATGGCCCGGCCCTACACCGGGATCCACGGGCCGACGAGGGGCAGCCGCAGCTGGAGGGCAAAAATGAAGATCACGACCGACAGCGCCGTGATGCCGGCAGCGATCAGGAGAGCCTGCATCCACGAGGTCTGCGAGCGGGCGAGCGTCGCGAGCAGCGTCGCACCGAACAGGGCGCCCACCGCGCCGAGGCCGCGCACGGTGATCCCGAAAAACAGGATCCCGGCGGAGACGAGGATCAGGGCGCGCCAGTCTGTGCCCCCGATCTCCTCGCCCTCACCGGCAATGAAGCCCTTGACGATGACCGCGACGCCGAGGACGGCGAGCAGGCCGCCCAGGACGAGCGGCACGTAGCCGGGGCCCATGCGAAGCGGCGTGCCGATGCTGTACGCCAACGCTCCGAGGGCGAACGCAAGGCCGAGCCCGATGAAGACCGTCCCGGCGAGGATGTCCTTGAGCGCGCGGCGAACTGCGGGCACGAGCACCTCCGTCTGCGTGAGCGACGGGGTGGCCGATCCAGCGCCACCCCGTCACGATCGACGTGACTAGCCGGCCGTCACCCCGGCTGCTTCGATGATCGGCCGCCACAGCTCAATCTGGGCCTGGAGGTGCTCCGCGTGCGCGTCGGGCGTAGCGCGGTCCTGCTCGACCGGCGCAGTCCCGAGGTCAGCCAACGACGAAATCACGTTCTCATCCTGCAACGCCACCAGGAGCGCGCTGTTGAGCGCATCGACGATCTCCTGCGGCGCGCCGCCGGGGACATAGAGGCCATGCCACACGGTGACGGCCACGTCGCCGATGCCGCCCTCTTCCGTTGTCGGGAGGTCCGGCAGCGCCTCGATGCGCTCCGGAGTCGTGACGGCGTAGGCCTTCACAGCCTCGGACTGGATGTTCTCGGCCGTGTTCGTGGTCTGGTCGCACATGAAGTCGACCTGGTCGCCCAGGAGGTCGTCCAGCGCCGGGCCGGTGCCTTCGTACGGCACCTCGGTGAGGTCGAGTCCCGTGGCGGTCTCGAAGAGCAGGCCACAGAGCTGCGACGCCGCGCCGATGCCGGCATTGGCGTATGTCACCTCGTCGATGTTCTCCTCGACGTAAGCGAGCAGCTCCTCCATAGTGTTCGGCTCGAAGTTCGGGCTGCCGATGATCGTCATCGGCACCTCGGTCACGAGGCCGATCGGCTCGAAGTCCTCGGTCGGTTCATACGGAAGGTCGGGATACAACGTGGGGGCTGTTGACATGCCGATGTGGTGCATCAGGACCGTGTAGCCGTCCGGCTCCGCGTTAGCGACCTGTTCGGCGGCCACCGTTCCGCCGGCGCCCTCGACGTTCTGGACGACGATCTCGACGCCAAGCTCCGCCGCCATGGGCTCCGCGATCAGGCGCGTCACGGTGTCCGTCGGGCCGCCAGCCGCAAAGGGCACCACCATCGTGATCTGCGAGTCGGGATAGCCCTCGGCTTCGCCGCCACCTGCGCTGGCATCGGCGCCCGGAGATCCGTCCGTACCGCCTCCCGTGCATGCGCCGAGAATGAACGCGCCGGCCGCCAGAATCGCCACCGCGCGGTATCGCGTCTGAGTCCGGGGCGCGCCGGCGCGCGCACTAAGCTCGATCCCTTGGCCCTGTCTCATGAAACGGACCTCCCCATGTTCGATTGGACTCGGGATCGCGGAAGCGTACCATCCCGATTGGTAGTCGAGGAGTGCTACCGGATCGCGACACCAGCGATTCCTATCGGATTCTCCTGGAGCGACCGCTATGTCGGATTCGAAGCGTCTTTCGTATCGGATTCTCACCGTGCGAGAGTTGACGATGATCGCGAGCGCGACCCCACGCTCAGATTCCTGTTCAGCATCGAGGCAGACAGCCGAATAGGTGCGCTAGCTCTCCATGGATGAGAACCTGATAGGAAGCGGCGGCGCGCGTGAAACGAGGGCCTATTTGGGCTTCCGCTTGGAACCCTTGTTCTTACCGCGCTTGCCGCCGGGTCCGACCAGTTTCGCCAGCTCTGGTTGAAGCTCCTCGCGGAAGAAACGGAAGAAGCCCTCCTGGTCGGGACCGACCTGGTGGATGTAGACGTTCTGAACGCCGGCATCGATGAGTTCGCGGACGGCGTCGACGTACGGCTTGACGTCGGGACCTATCGGCGCATTCTCGGCCAGCATATCCGGGGTGACGAGGCTCGAAGCCTGTTCGAAGTGCTGCGGCAGAGGCAGCTCCTGCGAGAGCTCGCCCGGCACGCCGGCGTTCGGCCATATCTCGTGCATCGTCTTCTTGCCCTTGTCCGCGGTCGACGCCCAGCAGCAGGTCACCTGACCGTAGATCGGCTTGTCGTCCCCGCCGCCGTCTCGAAAGCCGCGGATGACCTCGGCATCAGGCGAGGTAATGATCAGGCCATCGCCGTGCCTGCCGGCAAGTGCGGCGGATTCCGGACCCTGTGCGGCGATCACGATGCGAGGCGGCTCGTCCGGCAGCGTGTAGATGCGGGCGTTCTCGACGATGTAATGCTCGCCCTGGTGGCTGTACAGCTTGCCCTTCCACAGGCCCCGCATGATCTCCACCGACTCGATCAGCATCTCGCTCCGATCGGCATACGGCGGCCAATGATCGCCGAGGATGTGCTCGTTGAGGTTCTCCCCGGTGCCGATACCGAGGAAGAATCGGCCATCGAACAGGTCGGCGGTGGTCGCCGCCGCCTGGGCGATGATCGCGGGATGGATGCGAATCATCGGGCAGGTGACGCCGGTGCCCACCTCCAGGGTCTTCGTCTCGCGCGCGATCGCGCCGAGGACGGTCCAGACGAACGGCGAATGTCCCTGGGCGTCGACCCACGGGTGGTAGTGGTCACTGATCAGGGAGAACTCGAACCCCGACTCCTCGGCCATCGCGGCATTGCGAACCAGGTCGGCGGTCGCGTGCTCCTCACTGCTGAGGGCGTATCCAAAGCGCACATTCATGCCGGCGCTCCATGCACGACCAATGCCGATTGTCATGCATCGAGGCGTTGGCCGGCAATCAGGAGGTGACCGCCACCGGCGCCACCATCCCACCCTCGTAATGTCCGGGCTGATGGCAGCCGATGAGCAGATCGCGGTCGTCAGCCGTGAACGAGTACGTGAACTCGGCAGTTGCTCCGGGCTCGACACTGACGCCGGCATCGGCTGCGTGTCCGCCTCCGTGCCCATCGGCCATCTCTTCGGCAAACACCGCCTGTTGGTCCGCCGTACCGATGAGGAACTCATGGACGTTGGCGCCCGCGTTGCGAACCACGAACCGCACGGTTTCCCCGGCGTTTACGCTCAATCCTGCGGGGTCGTAACGCAGGTCATCGGTCATGGTTACCTCGACCGTGCGCACGGCATTGGTTGCTGCGCCGGAGCAGGCCGTGAGAATGGCCGCCAGCAGCAGGCCGATCCAGGACAGTCGCTTCATGTCGGTCCTCACTGCGTTCAATGATCGTCCATCGGTTTACGCTCCGCATCGGCAATGGAATTCGAACCGGAGTCTGCTGAAGCGCGGGCGGCGTGGAAACCACCCCTTCGCGCTGGACCTACAATCCCGGCTTGTGGATGCTCATGAGTCCGGCCGCATGCCGCCCGAGACACTGGAGCTGCGCGAGCTCCGCTACTTTCTGGCGCTCGCGCGGGAGCTGAACTTTACGCGGGCAGCGGAACGGCTGCATCTCGCGCAGCAGGCGCTCAGCGCAGCCATTCGCAATCTCGAGCAGGACCTCGGTGTTCAGCTCTTCATACGCAACACAAAGCGCGTCGAGCTGACCAGTGCCGGCGAGGCGCTTGTCATCGGGGCGCGGCACGTCCTGGAGAGCGCCGCGGAAGCGGTAGATGACGTACGCCGCGTCGCCGCTGGTCGAAGCGGGCGACTGATCATCGGATTCTCGACCGCGAGCGGTTCGGTTCCGAAGGTGCGCGAGGTGATTCGACGCTTCAGCGAGAATGCGCCGAACGTCGACCTGCGGCTGGTGGAGCATGACTTCTCCGACCCGAGCGCCGGCCTGGGCAATGCTGGCACACAGGTCAGCTTCGTATTCGGGCCATTGGCCACCGATGGGCTGAGCGCCATCACCGTCTTCGAGGACATGCGACACGTCTCCGTCCCGTCGGGTCACGCTCTGGCTACCCGGCAGGAGGTCGCGGTCGCGGACCTTTCGGGGCTAGCCTGGCTTCGGGTGCCGGCTCCGGACAGCCCATGGCGCCGCTTCTGGTTCAGCCATCCACTGGGCGAGCCGCAGGTCGGACCGGAGATCCGCACGGCCGACGAGTGGGTTGCGGCGATCGAGGCGGGTCGCGGCGTCGCCTTCACGATGCCGACCGTCATGGCCAACTTTCCGAACACGGAGATCGCGACGATTCCCGTGGTGGGCCTGGAACCGGGATCGGTGCTACTCGCGTGGCGGACAAACGATCCCGATCCGGTCGTTGACGCGTTCGTGGCATCGGCGCGGAGCACCATCGGCTTCGAATAGTGACTTACAACCGGCGCTTGTGGGGCCATCGTCAATCGGTGTTTCCCTGTTGACCACGAGCGGCCGACACTCGGACCACAAACCCGCATTCCAGGTACCGCCCCGTGGCCCGACAAACTACGCTGAACCAGCCCATGCATCACAACGACGCCCCCGCCGATGCGCACCGCGCCCCGCTCCACGACTCGGAGCAGGGAGGGCACGCTGCCCACGACAAGCACGCCGGACACGATCCCGAGGCGTTCCGCCGTCAGTTCTGGATCGTCCTGCTCCTGACCGTTCCGGTCGTGGTCTGGAGCCACGAGGTGATGATGTGGCTCGGCTATACGGCGCCGATCTTTCCCGGCTCCGCCTGGATTCCACCGGTCCTCGGGACGGTCATCTTCCTGTACGGCGGCAGGGTCTTCCTGGACGGCGCTCGAACCGAGCTGGGGGACCGTCAGCCGGGCATGATGACGCTCATCAGCATGGCGATCCTGGTCGCGTTCATCGCCAGTTGGGCGGCGACCATCGGTCTCTTCGAGGTCGACGTCTGGTGGGAGCTCGCCACGCTCATCACCGTCATGAGCCTGGGCCACTGGATCGAGATGCGCTCGATCATGCAGGCGCGCGGAGCTCTGACTGCGCTGGCCGAGCTCCTGCCCGACGAGGCCGAGCGGGTCATGGCAACCGGCACGGAGACTGTGAAGCTGACTGAGCTGCGAACCGGCGACGTGGTCCTCGTTCGGCCGGGTGCTCGAGTGCCCGCGGACGGAACGATCACCGAGGGATCTGCGGACGTCGACGAGTCGATGATCACCGGAGAATCGCGAGCTATCGCCAAGGAGCCGGGTGACGGCGTCGTGGCCGGAACCGTGGCGGACGGAGGCAGCCTGCGCGTACGAGTCACTGCCGTCGGCGAGGACACCGCGCTGTCCGGCATCATGCGTCTCGTTGCCCAGGCGCAGGCCTCGAACTCCCGGGCGCAGGTTCTCGCGGATCGGGCCGCGGCAGCGCTCTTCTACGTCGCGCTCGTTGCCGGCGTCCTCACGCTTGGCGCATGGACCCTGCTCGGGCAGCCGGAGGAGGCCCTCATCCGCACCGCGACCGTGCTCGTGATCGCGTGCCCGCACGCCCTCGGGCTGGCGATTCCCCTGGTCATCGCCATCAGCACGACCCTGGGCGCCCGCAATGGGCTGCTCGTCAAGGACCGCCTGGCGCTCGAGCGCGCGAAGGATCTCGACACCATCATCTTCGACAAGACCGGCACGCTGACCCGGGGCGAGCCAGTCCTCTCGGCCGTCACCGCGGCGCCGGGCATCGGAGAAGAGGACGTGCTCGCCCTGGCTGCCGCCGTCGAGGCCGATAGCGAGCATCCCCTGGCCCGAGCCATCGTCCGCGGCGCGGCCCACCGAGGCGTTTCGGCTCGCCAATCGAGCGGCTTCGAGAACCTGGCGGGGCGCGGTGCCCGAGCGACGGTGGATGGTCAGGAGGCATTCGTCGGCGGCCCTCATCTGCTCGAGGAGCTCGGCATCGAGGCGCCCGATGTGCTTCGGGCGGTCACCGACGGCTGGTCAAACGCGGGACGCAGCGTCCTGCACATCATCAGCGACGGTCGGGTCCTGGGCGCCGTGAGCGTCGAGGACGAGATCCGGCCGGAATCGATCGAGGCCGTTCGTCAGCTTCATGACAAGGGCCTTCGGGTGGCGATGATCACCGGCGACGCACAATCGGTGGCCGATTCGGTCGCGAAGCGCATCGGCATCGATGAAGTTGCAGCCCAGGTGCTGCCCGCCGACAAGGCCGATGCCGTCCGCCGCTTCCAGGCCGGCGGCCGCAGGGTCGCCATGGTCGGCGACGGCGTCAACGACGCTCCGGCGCTCGCCCAGGCCGATGTCGGCATCGCCATCGGCGCAGGAACGGATGTCGCCGTGGAGGCGGCGGGGATCGTCCTGGTGCGCAGCGACCCGCGCGACGTGGCCGCCGCGATCGAGCTGTCGCGGGCGAGCTATCGCAAGATGATCCAGAACCTGGTGTGGGCCACGGGCTACAACGCGATCGCCATCCCTGTTGCTGCCGGCGTTCTTGCGCCGATCGGTTTCATCCTGCCGATGAGCATCGGTGCGCTCGTGATGAGCGTCTCGACCATTGTCGTGGCCGCCAACGCGCAGCTGCTTCGCGGCCTTCGCCTGGCACCCGTCCCATCAGCGTGACGGAGCTGCCGCATCAACGACGCTCGGTCACTTGCGCACGACCCGCAGGGCGTGGGTAACGGCGAACGAAACACCCCAATATGGAGGCTCGCTGGCGATCTGACCCGTCCTACGGGTACTTCGCCACGGAGCCCGAGTTCCATGGCCGATAGCCCCGTGCCACGGGTAACGACAGGAGAGGACTGGCGGGGCGCCGGTGCAAATCGGCAGGTACGATGCGCCGATGCTGTACGACTACCGCGCCGTCACGGTCGACACCGTCCGCTCCGAAACCGAGGCGGGCATCGCCATCGCAGATCAGCACGTCGCCCGTGCCGTCGCAAGCGCCGCCTCCCCCACATTTGAACACACGCTGCTTCCGCTGGAGCTGGCCGGCGCCGCACTCGTGGAGGCGTACGGGCGCGGCGGGTTCATGGGGCAGGTACACGAGGACCCGACCGTACGAGATACCGGCAACGAGGCGGAGGAGCGCATCAACAAGTGGCGGGTCGCGCTCATCTTCCGCTCCGACCTGTACGCCGCGGTCCGCACATTCGCGGCGACGGATGAGGCGAAAGCGCTCGATGGAGAGCGAGCGCGTCTGCTTGCCCACTGGCTTCGGGACCTTCGGCGCGCGGGCCACGAGCTGGGAGCCGACGAACGCGCCGAACTGGAACGACTGCGCACCCGGCTCGTCGAGGTGGAGGTCACCTTCCAGCGCAACCTGAACGAGTACACCGATGGGATCGAAGTCAGTCGCGAACAGCTCGCCGGCCTGCCTGACGAGTTCGTCGAGCGTCTCTCGCCGGGCGAGCGCGAAGGGACGTATCGGGTCTCCCTGGACTATCCCGAGGTCAACCCGTTCCTGGAGCAGTCACGCGACCGGACGCTGAGGCGCAACCTGTTCATGAAGAACTGGAACAGGGCGGTGGACGGAAATCGGCCGCTCCTCGACGAGGCTCTCGACCTGCGGGGGCAGGTCGCGAAACTGCTCGGGGACCCGACGTGGGCGCACCACGCCATGGAGCTCAAGATGGCTCGCACACCGGAGCGCGTGGCCACCTTCTACGAGGAGCTGCTCCCATCGCTCGCCGCACAGGTGCG
>JALZJE010000263.1 GCA_030859955.1 Chloroflexota bacterium
CGCCGTCGTGGTGGACGCTGGCCGACGCAGCGGGCAATGAGGCGGACATCGCCACCATCACGGGCCGAGACTGACCGCGGACACTACGACTCGACGGACGCGAGGCCGAGCCAGACCGCAAGGTCGGCGATCTCGACCCGCACGGCCCCCTTCATGGCTGGGGTGAACCTCAGGTCTTCGTGAATGGCGTTGACGCGCAGGACGGACGCGCTCCGGTCGACGGCGGCATCGAGCTTGCCGACGAGCTGGTCCCCGTGCAGGATCGGCAGGGCGTAGTAGCCCCAGCGACGGTTCGCCTCGGGCTTGTACATCTCAAGGGTGTACTCGAAGTCGAATAGCTCCAGGGCACGCACCCGGTCGTGGATGAGCCGGTCGAAAGGGGAGAGCAGGGCCGTGCGGCCCTCGAAGTCGTCATCGACCGCGGCGGGGTCGACGCGCCATTCCCCTTTCACGCCTTCGACCACGGCAGCCTCACCCGCATCGCCCACGTCCACCCGCTCGACCGGCACCGCTCTCGCCCCTCGTCGCGCGAGGCCCAGGGCGACGAGTCGTTGCTCGTTCCTGAGGCGGGCCGCATCCTCGACCGTGGGCACTGCGACATCAGGCCGGTACACGCGATCCGGCAGATTCCAGAGCCGCTCCCGCCCGAGCCGGCCATGAATGGCGACCTCGCCGCGCATCATCAGGAACTCCAGCATCTGCGTGACGTTGCGGTTGTTGGTCCACCCGCTCGACGGCCACGGAACAAGCGACGTGTCCGGGATGTCGCGCGACGTCAACGGGCCTGAGTTGGCGAGCCGGTCGATCACGTCACGACGGAAGCGGTCGTTGTCGCGCAGCCATTCCCGCTGCTTCTCAGAGGACGGCCGCTCGCTGGCTCCGGCGAGATACAGGCCGAGGTCGCGCATTGGGCGCACCACTGCATTGAGCTCGAACAGCGTCCGGTCCTGTTCCAGCGCTTGCTTGAGATCGTCGGGCCGATACGACGAGCCGAGGCGGCTCCACGCGACGAGGTCTGCGCTCGGCGCGACTGCCGCGGTCGGGTCGATCTGAAGCATCGTGAGCCGCTCCACCATCGAGACCAGGTCCGTGGGCCGTTCGGCGCCGAGCAGCTGCGCACGCACTGCAATCCGCCTTGCCTGCGCCTTGGTCAGATGGTGCACCATGACTCCTGCTAGGCGGGGACGTACGTCCTCGCCTCTGCACCGGACGCGAATGCCCGCGTTTCGACGAGTTGGAGAGCCAGCGGCGCGTCGAGCGCGGGCCAGAACGGAGTCCCGGCTCCGAGGACCACCGGGTGGACGATGAGCCTGTACTCGTCAACGAGCCCGCGCTGCACGAACTGGCCGGCGAGGTTCGGTCCGCTGACGTCGAGGTCGCCCGCGAACTCGTGGCGCAGGCCCTCGAGCACCGCCGCCACGTCGCCGACAACCAGGCGGCTGTTGTGGTCGACCCGTTCGAGGCTCCGGGAAAAGACGATCTTGGGCATCGGCTTCCAGATTCGCGCGAAGTCACGCATTGCGTCGGTTGCAGCCGGATCCTCCTCGGCAGTCGGCCAGAAGCCCGCCATGACCTCGTACATCCGGCGGCCGTAGAGGGTGGCCTCACTCGTCCGCGCCTGGTCGTTGAACCAGGTATGGAGCTCGTCGTCGACGGTCGCCCAGTCGAGGCGGTGGTCGGGTGTCTCGACGAACCCGTCGAGGGAGACATTCAAACTGTAGATGAGCTTGCTCATGAACCGTCCTCAGCTGACCTGAACTCGCCGAACTCGGGGCGCCGTGCGGTGGTCAATCCTCCTCCAACACCTGGCGCAACTTGCTCGCGAAAGCCTCGGGCTCTCCCGTCTGGCCGTACTCGCCACCCAGGAATCCGCCGTGGCCGCTTGGAAAGATGACCGGCTCAATGCCGAGGCGTTCGGCCGCGGCGTGTGCGCCGCGGTTCGCCATCTCACCGTCAGATTCCGCGCCGGCGCCCATGACGATCCGGGTCGATGCCGCCCGTAGGGCGTCGAAGTCCGGTTCGTAGTGGGTGCACGTGATCATGTTCTGGGCCAGGAGCGCATCGGTGCGAGTGCCGTCGTCGTCGGCCGGCATTCCGAACATGGCGGGATCCGGGCCGGGCTGGTGGGCGAAGTCGTCCGTCATCGGTCCCTTATGGCTCACGACCGCGATGAAATGTGCCATGCCCGCGCCGAAGCCACTGCGCTGGTACGTCTCGCCGATCGCGCGGCAGGTCGCCATCGCCGCCTCTCGATCGGGCAGGATCGAGGCGAGCGGCGGCTCGTGCGCGATCAACGTCAGGACGTCCTCGGGGTGCTTGGCGACCAGCGCCAGCGCGTTCACCGCACCACCGCTGCTGGCGAAGAGGTCCACCGGTCCACCCACCTCCTGGATGATCCGATGCAGGTCGTCCGCGTGCTCGTCCGGCGTCGACTCCGCCGTAGGATCCGGCTTCGGGCTGCGCTCGACGCCGCGGGGATCGTACGTCACGATCGTCCGGTCGGAGAAGTGGCTTGCCAAAGTGCCGAATCCGCCGGCGCCCATTGGTGAGCCGATGATGAAGAGGACCGGCTCGCGGCCCGATCCGCCCGGCCGCACGTCGTAGATCAGCGTTGCGCCAGGAGCCTCAAGCCTTCGCGTCGTTGCCTGAATCACGGTCATGATGGATCTCCTCGAATCGTCTTGGTGGTCTACTAAGGACGCCGCCGGGGCGCGGATCTCATCGGTCAGGAAGGAATCCTGGAAGCACGCCCGGATCCGGCGGCGTGCACGCCCAGGTGACGATGAGGCGGTGACTCCGCCACTCGTCAGCTGCCGCGGGCCGCGCTGTCATCCTCGGCGAGGATCGCGTCGATCTGGCCGACCGCCTGCGTCAGACCCTCCTCGACGCCCATGGCGAGGATCTGCTCCATCGCTTCGGTGCTCGGGAAGATGCTCTCGATCGACATGCGCGTGCGACCGTCGCCGACCGCCTCGATCGTCACACGACCATCGTTGCGCGGCAGTTCGTCGTTCGGCGTCCCGTCGTCGTGCGCGAAGCCGTCGCGGAAGACAAGCCGATGCGGGGCATCGGCCTCGAGGACGTCCCAGAATCCGCGCGGCTGGTCGCCCTCTGGACCGGTCATGTAGTACTCGACGCGGCTGCCCGGTGCGAGGTCGTGCTTGGTGAAGGTTGCCGGGTAGGTCGGCGGACCCCACCAGCGCTCGAGCTGGCGCGGATCGGCCCACAGCTGCCACACCCGTTCCGGCGACGCGTCGAACTCGGCCTCAAGAGTCATGGTCAGGGCGTCGACGTCCTTGCGTACTGCGGTGACGGTCATCTGTTGCTCTCCTGTGTGTCCTTGATGAGATCGGTCATGCGGTCGATCCGCCCGCGCCACAGCTCCTCGTAGCGGTCGAGCAGGCGTTGGGCGGTCGCGAGACCCAGTGGGTTCGTGCGGACCACCTTGCGTCGGCCAATGCGTTGCTTCGTGACCAGGCCAGCACGCTCGAGCACCGCGACGTGCTTCTGCACGGCAGCGAAGCTCATGGAGTAGTGGTCGGCGAGCTCTGCGACGCCTTCCACTCCCAAGATCGCGCGACGGACGATGTCACGCCTGGTGCCGTCCGCCAGCGCGGCGAAGACGCGGTCGAAGTCGGCTGCCGGGACCATTGGTACAACCATACGGTTGTATCCTCAGTGTGTCAACCTGGCGCCGGTCGGACGTGCCATGGACCCCGTTGGGTGCCTTCGCGCCGCGACTTATATACGTATATGCGCGCGGGAGCCGCCGGGAGGTATAGCCTCACGAGAGGGCCAAAAAATTCAGCCCGGCAGGATGGCGCGCAGATCCCACGTTCGTGCCCCGCCCAGAGCAAGCCGTACGAGGACGCCGGGCTTCGTGCGCTGGTCCACGTACCGGTGGCCACCCTCTACTCCCAGGTACCGGGTGGCGATCTCCAGACGCGCCTCGCGAACACCCTCCGTTGACAGTTCCGCAACTGCTTCCACGCGGAAACCGGCGAACGGTGACGACGTCTCGAAGGCCATGAACACCGCTCGCGGATCGGCGCGGAGGCGCTCGAGCTTCCGATCGCCCTCGGCAATGACGATTTCGACCCATTCCTCGGCGGCTCGGAACCAGACGGGCGACATGAGCACCGTCCCATCGGACCGATACACCGCGAGCACGGCCGCGGTCGGACCATCCAGCAGGTTGCGCATGTTCACCATGCCGACCAGCCTAGCGAACGCTGCCCGCTATCGTGAAACGCATGAGCACCTATGCCGTCGGCGTCCTCGAGGTCGACCTTGCCACGTTGCATCGGCGGCTTGACGAGCGACCGGACGAGGAATGGGGTTGCGAACTCATCGTGCAATGGCATCGGACGTACGAAGACGTCCCGGAGAACGGCGTTGTCATCGACGCCACCGCACCCATCGGGCACGTTGTCGACGAGATCCTTCGTCGATGCCAGCCAAGTGCGTAGCCAAGCAGAACTGCGCCCCTAATTACAGTGGCGCACGAGCGCTTGCGCCAGTGTCTAGTTTCTCCCATCGCCAGGTGCGCTCCCCGCGCGCCAATCATCCTTCAGCGTCCTCGGCGGTGGGGATCGTGTTTCCGGTGCTGCAACACGGCGACGTGACGAAGACCATGATGTCTCCGTTTCCGAGCGGGACGGTCATCTGCGTTGCGCGGCCGGGAAGTGGATTCGTCCGTTCGTCACTCACCGTCCAGCGATCCGTTACACCATCGAGTACGAGCACGCGGCCCATCCGGTCGTCGGGGTTAGGGTCCGCCGTGGGGGCCACCCAGACCCAGCTGCGTGCGAAGACCCAAGTGTCGTCGCCCACGACCACTGCGTTCAGCGAGGTGGCGCTGAGCGGCATATCAGGAATGGAGCTCCACGAAGCGGCCCGCGGGTCGTAGCGGTACGCCAGTTGTCTCGTACGGCCCGGTTCGACCTCGCCGCCGAAGACCAGGATCACGTCCTTGAGGGCGACCGATGCGCCTCGCGGAACAGCGGTCGGGATCGGTGTCCCCGACTCCCAGGCGTCAGCAGCGGGGTCGTAGATCATGACGTCGCGCTCGATCTCATCGCTCCCGCCGAACAGGTACACGCGGCCGTCGTGGTAGGCGGCCGCCATGGCGGTCCCGGCACGCGGCATCGGCTCCCGGTAGGCCCAGGCGTCTGCGCCATTCGCAAGGTGCAGGGTCGTATCGGTGACGACGCCGTTCTGGCGACCACCGAAAACGAACAGGTCCCCCCGCGACGTAACCACCGCCGTGCCACCGACACGGGGGTCCGGGAGATCCGGCAGTTCGATCCACCTGCCGATCGAGAAGTCCAGCACCGACGCTGACGTAGGGGTATCGGTCCCGCCGACGACGTAGAGGCGATCGACCTCCGATGCCGACGCCGCGTTACTTCTGTGAATCCCGAGCGGGGACGGCGCCGGGCTGGCCGCGGCAGGCGTGAGCGAGGGCCGCGAAGTGACTCCCGGCGAGCCAGCGTTCCCCGACTGGTCTGGCGCGAGCACGAAGACAGCGGCCAGCGCGACCAGCGCGACCAGCGCCACGGAGAGCCCGACCGCTGCGAACATTGCACCAGGACGCCGATCCGAGCCGTCCACGCGCTCCCTAATCGAACCGGCGTTGATGGCAAAGGGGACGCGTGCAGCTTCGGCATGCAGGGCGTCACGGAGGCGCTGCTCGAACTCGTCAGCCATCGGTCGACTCGAGTAGTGCTGCCGCGGTCGGTGCTGCATCCGCCAGCTCGACTCGAAGCCGTCGCAGGCCTTCGCGCAGCTGCGCCTTGACGGTATTCACGCTCTTGCCCAGCGCGGCCGCGACGTCAGGGGTGGTGAGGTCGGCGTAGTAGTGGAGCACGACGGCCGCGCGCA
Organism: Chloroflexota bacterium; assembly: GCA_030859955.1. Taxonomy (GTDB): domain Bacteria; phylum Chloroflexota; class Limnocylindria; order QHBO01; family QHBO01; genus JACDBZ01. The sequence continues at coordinate 5,884 of JALZJE010000263.1, forward strand.
TTTCACGGGGCAGCCTCGTAAGTGCTTCGAGGAGCGCGAGGCGGTCGATGGAGGGCGTTCCTGCGCTGGAGGCCCGCTCGGTCTCGCCGGCAACCAGGAGTGCCGTACCGATACGTCGTTTCCGCGAGATCGCCTGTCGCGTCGCGATGCGCATCAGCCACCCACGGAGCGCGTTGGGTTCGCGAATCGTCGCGGCCTTTTGCCACGCGATCACCATCGTGTCCATGACGACCTCCTCTGCATCGGCCCGCGATCCCAAGACGAGATAGGCGATCGCCTGCAGCTCGCGCCCAAACATAGCCAGCAGCTGCTCCAGTGCCTCTGGCCGATGGGCGCGGAGGTCCTCCACCAAGCGCTCAAGCAGGACGCGATCCTCGTGCGTGCAACTCGTCTGCAAGAAAGACGCTCCCAGGGTGCCCGTCCGGGTTAGTCGATTGGGCCGGGCGTCTCGGGCGGTTTCTTGGCATGTCCACCGACGAAGCAGATGCGTTTGAGCTTGGGTTCTGGGCTGGCGCCGTGGCATTCGAAATCGGATCAGGGACGACGCCATCTCGGGAGACGCGATTGCCGAACAGGTGGCGATGGAGCAGCCGCTAACGCGTGAGGCGATGCCCGCGCCGCGCTGAAGTTCTACCAGTCTGTCTTCCGGGCGACCTCGTCGCGGTCACCCACCGAGCCGCCGAACGTCCAGAACTCGGACGAGGCCGATCAGCGCCGATCACGCGGCGGCTTGACCTCAGAAGAACCCGCCATTCGCGTCCTTCCACATTTCGTATCCCTCGAGGTCCTCCACCGGGCGCATGACGAGCCGATCGTAGGCCGGCTCCCAGCCAGCGAAGGTCGCTCGCGACATCGGTGCATGGCCAAAGCTCATCGTCGGAGCGTCATGCCGATCCAGACGTAGCGCCCACGGGTTGACCATATCCGGCGGAATATCGAACCGATCGGCGTAGAGCCGCATGTGCACGCCGCTGCGCTCGACGTGCAGGAGCTTCGCGTACCCGTATCGCTCACCGTCCTTCACCGTGACAAGCGGAACGATTGCGGTATCGAGATCCCGACCCATCACCGGCCCAACTGCGCTCCGCCACCCGACCACCTCCTCGGTCTCGTCGGGCCAGATCGGCAATTCGCCCGCGGGCTCGGGCAGCGCGTCGGTGAAGGCACCGATCGATATCGCGAGATGCGGTACCCCGTGGCCGCCGTCGAGTGCGAGCAGCGGTTGCCCCACGACGACCGTCGACGCGGTGCGGCGGAGCGGCGGATCTAGGGGGCGCAGCGCCAGCGGATCGCCCGTTCGCGACTCCTGGTCGAGCAGTTCGGCGACGTCGTCGGGGCGGTGCTTGACCACGCCTGGCATCAGCGCGAGGTGGATGACGTCTCCGTCGACGGCGATGACCTTTACCGCCCTGAACCCGGCGTACCCGTCGACCGTGTAGAGCTGCCCAGCCTCGGGTCGAGCGAGCGGTCGCATCGCGAGCGCGGCGAACCGATCGAGCTCGGTACGACCGGTCTTGAGCGTATTGCGTCTCGTGAGGCGCTCGAGCGCGCTGCTCATCGGCCCGAGTCGCACCTCGAGGTCGTAGGTGACGGTAATGCGCGTTCCACCGTTCGTCAGCTCGAAGCGGCACTCGGTACGGTTCGTGGATCGCATGCCTTCTTCGGCGACGACGTATCGCTCCGGTGGGCTGGCCTCGACCACCCTCGTAGTCCTCTTCATCCCAGGGCCGAAGTCCAGCCGGAGGGTCGTGCCCTCGCGATCCGCGGGCCCGGACATGTCGAAGACTCGGATGACGCCGACCTGCCACTGCGGGTATCGGCCCGCGTCGGTCCAGAGGCGAAATGCGTCAATCGCAGGGAGCGGGACGTCGACGCTGAGCTCGTATCGGCCCATGGGCTCGCATCCTACGCGACTGCCGCTCGGCATCTGACCGATCTGCAACGCGGTCCCGCGGTGACCCACCCGGTGTCTTCGCGGATGAGCTCTCCGGGGGGTTTGGTATTCGTCTCGCACATCGCAACCTCGACGGGCATCGCGACGCGTCGAGTGTCGTGCCCTCCACTACCATCAAGGCCATGACGCCTGCTGAGTTTGCTGCCAAGTGGAAGGCAAACACGACCAAGGAGACTGCCGGGTCGAAGGAGCACTTCATCGACCTGTGCCGCATGCTGGGTTATCCAACGCCCACCGAGGCCGATCCGACCGGTGACTTCTACGCCTTCGAGAAGGGCCTGACGAAGTCGACCGGGGGCGGGGGATTCGCCGATGTCTGGAAGAAGGGCTTCTTTGCCTGGGAGTACAAGGGACCGAAGAAGGACCTGAGCGCGGCGTACCAGCAGCTGCTCCAGTACCACGATGCCCTCGGCAACCCGCCGCTGCTCGTGGTGTGCGACATGGACCGATTCGAGGTCCACACCAAGTTCACGAACACGGTGTCGACTACCCACGCCTTCACGCTGGAAGACCTCGAGAAGGATCCGAAGGAGCCGCTTCGCATCCTGCGCGCTGTCATGGGCAACCCGGAGGTGCTCAAGCCGACCGTGACGCGGGAGGAGCTCACCGCCAAGGCGGCCGGCAAGTTCGCGTCGCTGGCGCAGTCCATCCAGGGCCGCGGCCACGAGCCACAGCACACCGCCCACTTCCTGAACAAGCTCCTATTCAGCCTGTTCGCGGAGGACGCGGGCCTGCTGCCGAATCGGCTGCTGAGCCGGCTGATGGAGTCCCCGGAGAAGGAGCCGGCGGCCTTCGCGCACGGCATGACCCAGCTCTTCACTCTCATGACCGAGAGCGGCGGCCTTTATGGCGTCGAGCGCATCCAATGGTTCAACGGCGGGCTGTTCGACGGCGCCGATGTCATCGAGCTGACCTCCGATGAGATCAAGATCCTGCGCGAGGTCAGCCGCCTCGACTGGTCGCAGGTGGAGCCCGCCATCTTCGGCACGCTGTTTGAGCGCGGCCTCGATCCGGCCAAGCGCAGCCAGCTCGGCGCGCATTACACGGACCGGGGCAGCATCGAGCGGCTGGTCGAGCCCGTCGTCATCGGTCCGCTCAAGCGGGAGTTCGAGACCATGAAGGCGAAGGTGGCCGAGATTGGTCCGCATCGGCTCACGATGGCGACGACCCCGTTCGACAAGCATCCGCGCAAGCAGTTCGAGGCGTTCCTGGAGCGGCTGCGATCGGTCACCGTGCTCGATCCGGCCTGCGGCAGCGGAAACTTCCTGTACATCGCGCTCCAGCAGCTCAAGGACCTCGAGCGCGAGGCGATCATCTGGGGCTCGACCACGCTGCGCACGCCGATGGAGTTCCCGCGGGTCGGCCCGGAGGCGGTGAAGGGGATCG
>JALZJE010000270.1 GCA_030859955.1 Chloroflexota bacterium
TGAAGGAGGTTCCTCCGCCGGCTACCACGCTGGGCGACGGCGGACCGACGGCACCGGTCGACGAGGAGTGCCCGTTTCGCCTGAACGACTCAGGCCCCCGATGACTCGATTTGGCGATGGTCACGCGGCGGCATCCACCTAAGTTGCCGGAGCATTAGCCATGGCCATCGGCGAGCCGTCTTTTCGCCGGAGCGCTGATCGAATGGTGGTTGGTAGCGCATACCGGATGCGTGGGATAACCGTGTCCTGCGACCCAATATGGATCGATGAGCACGTTGAGTCGCCATGGGAAGGACGTTCTGCCCGTTAGGCAGCACCGAGCGGCCGACGGCCCGCCTACGGCGGCGGTGGCTGAACCGAGCTGCTACTGCCTCCACCACTGTCGACGATGGCGACACGATCCGTGCGAGTCGTGGTCAGTCCGCCAGCGGTGACCTTGATCTCGACATCGTAGGCGACGTAGCCGCTGTCACGTCTTGAGTCACTGAACGAGAAGCCCTCGAGGCGCTCGTCGAACGCTCCGTCGCCGGGTACGGCGCCCGCAAAGCTCGTGAGTCGCCTAGTCGAGCCGTCGCTGTTGACACCGAAGAGACGCCACGCCACCGATCCTACGGTGGATCGATCATCCACGGCATTGCCATCACCCGTCAGGGCTACCGTCGAAGAGCCTCCGCCACCCGTCGGACAGTTCTGCTGACAGTCCGCCGTACGGCTCGCATACAGCGTTACGGCGAAGTCAGGCGAATCGTCGACCGCATCCCGACGGGTAGCGATGTCGGCGGCCGCTGGCGGCCCCTCTCGGTTGCCAGCGTTATCAACGGCGATGGTATAGAACTCGTAATTGCCGTCACCGGGGGTGAAAGCGTAGGCGATCGGCGACGAGCTGGCCGTCGCGCTCAGCGCCCATTCGCTCCACGGCTTCACCTCGTTCCGGCGGTGGCGCGCCCAGAGCTCGACGCTTGCCACGCCCGAGTTTTCGTCATTGGCGGTGTACGGGACATTGACACTTGCCGTCGTGTAGACGCCGTCAATGGCTCCCGCCGACGAGCTCGGCGGCGTGGTATCCGAAGTGAGGTGCTGTGTGCCAGTATCCGCTGCCGTCGGCGCCGCCTCCCGATTACCCGCATTGTCAAGTGCGATGGTGTAGAACTCGTAGAAACCATCTCCTGAGCTGAACCCGAAGGCGATGGGCGAACCAATCCCCGTTGGTCCAAGCGTCCAGTCGCTCCATGCCCCGCTCTCATCCGCCCGGTAGCGCCACCACAGTTCGACGCTGGCCACGCCGGATAGATCATCACTGGCTGTGTAAGGCACGTCGATTGTCTCAGTGCTATAGCTGGCGTTGAGCGGAGCGGCCTGCGATACGGGGGGCGTTATGTCGTACGTCGTGGCGCCATCGGCGGACGCTGGAGCGGCCTCGCGGTTGCCTGCAGTGTCGACCCCGATCGTATAGAGCTCATACGACCCTTCACCGAACGGGAGTCCAATGGTGAACGGTGACAAGTCACCGGTCGCGACCATCGTCCACCGCCCCCACTCGCTGCCGGGATCGAGGCGGTGTCGCAGCCATAGCTCCGCGTAGTTTAGGCCGGTGCCGATATCGGTGGCGGTGAAGGGGACGCTGAGGGCCGACTGGTTGGTCGTGGTCGGCAGCGCGCCGACCGACGTGGCGGGAAGAGTCGTGTCAAGCGTAAGCGTCGCCGCGCGTAACGGAGTTGACACCAGGCCGGCGGCATCGCGCAGCTGTGCGAAGATGGTGTAATCGCCATCGGCCCCATCGATGGTCACCTCGGCCGTGGAGGTGAACGGAATCCACGCCGCTTCCGTGAGCACCGCTTCCGAGGTTGCGAGTCGCATCTCGGCGATCGGCTCGCTCAAGCCACTGAAGAAGACGCGGACGGCCGGATGATTGGTCTCCCAGCGATCCCCCTCGAGCAGTAGCCGAGCGGTCGGTGGCGTAACGTCACCCGCGGCCCGGACAGGTCGCGAGTAGGCCGGGGCCCCTTCTACGCCAGCGGCGGTGGTGACGATGGCCCGATACTGGTAGTCGCCGTCGCCAAGTGGGCCATCGTCGATCGAAGCAACCGGGCCCGGATGCGTCCCGAGGTTGACAGCCGCACCCGCCGTCGGCAGGCGGGTCAAGCGCACGGATACGGTGGGATCGTCTGAGAGGACGGTCACCGTCACGAGACCTCCGTCGCGTGGTGTGGCCAGCACGGCAACTGGAGCAATGGGCGCGTCATCGCCGGCCAATCGCGGTTCGCGACCGGCCGCGATCTCCGACGAGTCGGTTTCGCCGCCCGCGTCGGTATCCCAGCTGTACGGGTCAAGCCCCGCCGCCAGCTCGACCGCGAGGCTACGGCCGTCGTCGTCGATGTCGACCTCGCCGTCGGCCGCATTGGCAGGGTCTGCAGCGAACAGCGGCTCCGACGCGTCGGCGACGCCATCTCCGTCCGTATCGACCTTGGCGCCCAACACGAGCGTCTGTTCCTCGACGCGGGAGAACGAGTTGCCGTCCGTATCGACTCCGGCGGCCTCGACGGTGAAGGCATAAGTGCCGGCGGCGTCAGTCGCCCAGAGGTCCGCGCTATAGACGCCGTCGTCGGCGAGCTCGTCGCCCCGCCTTCCGTCGTCCGTGAGCGGGAAGCCACGAGTGATACCAGCCGGATCGATGACGCGCGCCGTGACGTGCGCCTCGCCGATCACGCTGCTCACGTCGCGCAGGGCGAGCTGGACGGCGATTGGAGTGCCCGCTCCTGCTGTATTCGCAAGTCCTAGATCGGCTCGGACGGCCGGGGCGGTCTCAAGCGCGGTGAGGGTGACGGCCTCCGGACCGTCAGGCAGATCGACGCCGGTCACCGACAGCTGCCATTCGCCGACCTCGGCGCCAGCAACGATGATGCTGACCGTGTTGCCGCCCTGCTCGACCGTGACATCGGGGTCGGTGCTGACTTCGGGGATCGTCCGGCCAGAGGGGCTGGTCAGGACGAGATCGTAGTCGGAGCCCGGCCAACTGGCGGTGGCGGTGAAGGTGCTCGCCGGGGACACGTCGACCATGGTCGTCCGCGTCTCGCCCACGGCGACGATCTCCTGCCAGCCGGCGAGAACGACCTCGTCGCACTCAACGGGCTCAGCCGATGAAGCGGGGGTGATCGTGTACGAGTCCGTCGCGCCGCGGACGTTGACGGTAATGGTGTGACTCGCGTTCGAAAGCGGCCCGGCATAGTCGGCGAATAGGACGTAGCGATCGTCGCGGCGCCACACGCGCGCCAGCGTGAGGGCCGAGCCATCGAGGCTGGCGCTGAACTCGCCATCGGGCAGACCAGGATAGAACGTGCCACCGGAGCTGACGTCAACCGCGATCGTCAGCTCCGTGCAGGCGCGCGTCGGATCGAAAGTGGCGTCCGAGGCCGGGGGCGGCAGGATGGCTGCACGCAGCGCCGCGTTGGTGTCAGAGACGGTGAGGGAGAAGTTGGCATCGGTCAGCGGCGCAAAGAGAAAAAGCGGCTTGGTTCCGACCAGCACCAAGCCGAGGCGTCCACCCGGCGAGACCGGCACGTCAAAGGTCGCACCATCGGAGAACGGCCGCTGCGCCGAGCGCATGAAGGCGCGGTCGATGACGGCGTTGCCGTCAGCGTCGCGCGGGATGGCCGCAAGAAGCAGTCCCGTGTCGAACTCGAAGCTGGCGGTCGTATCGAGTGCAACTGTCACCTGGGTGACGCCTGCCGGAATGGCGACCTCGTAGACCGCAGCGCCACCCGCGCGCAGCGTCTGGTCAGCGAAGATCTGGTTCCCGCCGGCCGGGAGGCTGCGCTGGGGCAATGCGAGCGCGTAAGACGGGTAGGTTTGTCCTCCAGCATTTGGGCCGCCGATCGGGCCGGCCGGATCGCCGTGCGCCACGGTAGTATCGAGAATCTCGTGGTCGCGATTGTCGAGCGAGGTGACGTTGTCGGCGTCGAGCACGTAAGCGGCGATGTAGAAGTCGCGCAACGCGTCGAACAGATCCGGGCAGTTTCTATCGGGACAGTCCGCGATCGTGGAATTCATGGCTACCAGGCCGGTCTCAATCGGTCGGACCAGCGCCTCCAGAAAGGCTCCAACCTGACGTTCGAGATCAGGGTGTCCGCCCTGCCCGAAGCGCTCGCCCCAGTATTGAAGGATGGCAGCAGAATCGTAAGCGTTCGAATCTAGCGAGGCGTGGAAGTCGAAGAGGTTGGCTACCTCACGTAGGTAAGATCCATCGTAGGTGTCGGGCAGCGGAGCAGGCAGATCGTCGGCGTCCGAAAGCAGATCCTGACTGACGACGGCCCCGCTCTCGATGATGGTGTTGTCGAGGATGAGCTGGGCCCATAGGTCGGGCGCAAGCACAAACTCACGGTACTGCCACGTGTGGGCGAGTTCATGGTCGATCAGGCTGACCCACTCACTAGCCGGCGTGCGGGCAGCACCGCGCAGACCGCGCGCCGGTAGCTGCTCGTCGTTGAGGCGTGCCTCATTGGTGCTTTTCACCGCGGCCTGCATCATCGTGCGCAGGCGGTCGGCCAAGACATAGATCTGGCCGTCCGAGTACGTAAAGGCGGGAACCCCGTCCGGAATGACCAGATCGGGCAGCGCCGGGTAATCGCAGACGATGTCGATCGTCACCACATCCGGCATATCGAAGCCCTGGTCCCGATACGCAACGATCGATGACTCGGCCCGGTCCTGGACCTCTTGCGCTGCACGGAGCGCGTCATCGGAGACGTCCTGGAAGTAGCTCGGCGCCGCGAAGCGCAGATCGTAGTTGATCGTCACCTGCGGCTCGCCCGCCACGCCGGACGGCGGCAGCTCGACAAGATCCTCCGCATCGCAATAGTCGGTACTACCGGCGAACGCAAAGATGAATGTGTTCGGCGTGCCCAGCGTCGGGCCGTCCGGCGTATTGGGTTGGCCGAATGACCACACCTCAGCCGAAACCGCGTCGATCGCGAAGTCGGCCACTTCTTCGCTCGGCGCGGCGCCATAGAAGAGCCGGAATTGCTTGCTGTCGTCGGGCTCGATGGAGCCGAAGGCGAAGTCGAACAGGGCACCGTGGTCGAAGGGGCCGACATCGGTAAAGGTGCCCGTGGAGCCGAGGTCGGTCGGCCCGCGGAGGGGGTCTGGATGCGCGAAGCCATCGTTGGTGCTGGCGATGAGGTAGGGCGACGAGCCGTCAATGGTGACGAACTCGTCGAAGTAGGTGGGCTCTACGTCCCAGTCCATCACTCGGCGGTAGACGGCATCGACCGGCGCGTCGCTGATATTTTCAATCGTGACCAGGATCTCGTACAGGTTCGGCGTCTCGCGGGCCGGGGTGAACTCGTGCGTGACACGATACGTCGTCCCGATCTCCACCACCGATCGGGCCGTCTCCACGCCGGGGGTCAATTGGCCGGCCTGGAAGTCGACCACGGTGAGGTTGGCGCTGGGGCCCCCGTAGTCGCGATTCGCCCAGCCGCTGACGCGGGTAGTCCGGTCGCCGAGCCCCCAGCCCTCGCACAGACAGCCCGGAGCCAGGACCTCGGTGTTCTCGGGCTCGTAGCGCAGGCCGACGGTAGTCGTCCCGCTTCCGGCCGAGGGCGAGCCGGCGCCCACAAGGTTCATGTCCGCCTCGGGATTGATCCCGAGCTGGAAGAGACCGTTGTCGACCACCGCGCCGCTAAAGGTGGATAGGACCGAAACATCGTCGGATGCCTGGGGCGACTGCGGGCTTGCGTTGCGCGGATGCGGCGTCCCGGGGGCCGGGTCGGTCGCCAGAGCGGGTGTCGGCAGCGCGCCGAGGACGAGTACCAGACTAATCGCCAAGCGGACCAGGCGCCGTGACATCGGTTCCCTCCCGTTCCAGGTGCCTGCAGGGGCCGATGACTCGGGCGGCCGCTTGCTCGGCAGCAGTATCATGCCACCCCGGTCCGGCGCACGGACAAGAAATCCGGTGAAGTAACATCATCCGTGGTCAAAATTCATCAGGTTTATGCAACTTGACTTGCTCGCGCGAGTCTGTGACGGCGATCCTCCTCCTGCTGACAGCGGCTCTTGCAGGCTGTCAGAGCGCGCGGATACCGGAAGAGGAACTGCGTCCTGATGTCATCGGCGTAGTCGAGTCGATCGAGACGATCTCCGGAGCCGATCAGGTCTTCATTTTGGAGGATTCACGTCGCGTGCCGTTCAACGCTAATGATGCTGAGTCCCTATACCGATCTGCACCGTCTGAGGGAAGCCTGCTGCTATCTGGAGAGGCGGAGGGCGGCGCCTGGTACGTAGGTCTGAATGGCTCGATCGACTGTTTCGGGTTGAGCGAGCAGGGTGAGATCCGCGATGGCCGCATCGTTTTTTCGTCTGGTCTCAGCCTGCCGCTGGCAAGCGACTTCGATCCGAGGGGCCAGGACTCGTTTCGGTCACCGCGCGGCCATCAGTTCTGCATCAGCGCTGAGGGCGAGGTTCTCTCGGCCAGCATCACCTGAGGGGCGCTGGACTAACGCCCGGTAATGTCCGCGGCCGCGCCGAAATGCGTGGGCTATCGGGTGATCACGACTGCGATTTCTTCGCGTTGAAGGTGCTCGAGCAACCCCTGTTGGGCCACGGCGCGTAACCAACGAGGCCGCCGAGGTCATATCGGTCATGGAGCCCACACCCAACGGATGCGCAGCGCCAATGCCTGTCGTTGAGAGGCCGGGCGGCGGGCGGCGACTCCCCGATGGACAACCTTGACGCGCGACCGATGGCGTGCCGCCTAAACCCGGTCCGCCGCCCTTGTGTCACGGCCCTTCGCCAACGCCGTGGCATCACCTGCGCCGCTAGATTTCGGACGTGGTGCCGGACGACGAAACCCTGTATTGGGTCTACCTCGAACTCGCCGTGGCGGACCTGCCGCCCGTCCTCAGCGAACCCGGCAAGGATTCTTCTTGATCGATGTGATGACCGCGTGAGTCTGTCGGTTCGATACGACGCCGCAGGGATCGGAATTTGGCCTCGCGGGGGATAGGCGAGACCACCTAGCGCGACCGCGTGCGCGACGACGCGTCTCCGAACGTCCGCCAGGAGCGCGACCCACGCGTGCCCGCGCATTGCGAGACCGGAACGCCGGGCCAACCGCGGCATGCGGACCAATAGGTCGCGGCCGGAACGACGAACAACAGGTGCCAGCCATTCCGAACTGACGGATGGCCAGCACCCGGGCCAGGACGAACTTGCACCTCTGCGATCATCGCGAGGCGTGTTGGCCCCTATGTACACGGACGCAAGAATCATGTTCGAGCTGCTCGATCTCGTGGAAGAGCAAGCAAGCGCGCCACTGAAATCGGTCGTGCCGCGGCTGCGCAAGGACCTCACCTCGACGATTGGCCGGAGTCCAGGTAAGGCACTCGGGCGCCTACAGCGCCACGAGGGAGTGGCCGGCTTGGAGGCACGGCTGGAGCGAGCCGCACCCGAGGTGTCCTGTGGCGGAGATCGCCTTCCGAATTCGCCAGCCGGACGGGTTGACCGATGGATCCCGATCCCGTCGACATTGGAGGCAATCGTTCAGGCCCGAAGCGGTGTCGCGGTCCGATGCGCGGCGGGCCCCCACCGCCATCTGCCTAGGAAGAAGCCGCGACGCGCCAATCAACCCGCTCGCGATTCCCCTGGACCACAATTGTGTGAGGTATGCGCCCAAGCGGCGATCTTGCATACACAGGGCCTTAGTCGAAGTCAGATGGTGCGTCAGTCCCGACCCGACAGCCTGGCTCATGCTGCCGCTGGCCCAATGCGAACTCGCTAAGGACAACCCCCCCTTTTCCTAAAACCACCTGCATAGGTGATCTGCCGCGCCGGAAGGCGGGCACGGGAGGTATGGGCGAGAGCGGAGCGTTGTCAAGCAATTCGCAGCACTAGGCACCGGCCCCGCTCCCACGGGCATGTGGCCCGACGGCTCGAATCAGTCGATGAACTTACGCCGCCGCGAGGAGGTCCGCTAGGGGCTCTGGAAGCCGTCCTAGACATCCTGCTTGGAGCGTCAGCGCACGCAGGTTGCGATACAGCTGCCGACGAACCTCCTCCAGCGACAGCTCCCAGATCGGGGAAAGCATCAATTCGATGGCGCGGGTGTCCCCGGGCTTCCGTGCCTTCGCCCGCTTAGCGGGGAAGTCGGTCTCGGTCAGAACG
>JALZJE010000267.1 GCA_030859955.1 Chloroflexota bacterium
TTGGCGGCCGGTCCGAGCTGAGCCACCGGCCTGCCCGCGACCGTGATCGTGAGGTGTTCACCGGCCTCCGCGCGGCGAAGCACTTCCGCGACGTTGTTGCGCAGCTCTTTCTGCGGGATCGTCGCCATCCGGGCCATGGTAGCAGAACTGCTACCGTGGCGTTCGGACCTTCGCCCCCCGCGATCAGCCAATCCGTTCGTGCCCAGCCAGGCGTACCTAATCGAGTACACTTTTCGCCGTGGCGAAGACGGTCCCGGTACGTGAGCTTCGGAGCAATCTCAGCGCGCTGCTCAGCGATGTGGCCGATCGCCGCGACCATGTGCTCATCACGCGCAACGGTAGGCCGGCCGCCGTACTCGTCCCGATCGATGAGTACGAGGCGCTCGAGGAGACCGCTGAGATCCTCTCCGACCCGGCCGCCCTGAGTGCCCTGGAAGCCGGCTTGGCAGAGATCGCCCGTGGCGAGACCGTTTCGCTCGAGGAGGTTCGCGACGAGCTGGCCGAGCGCAGACGCGGCCGCTGATCATTGGCCCGCGTGGTGCTCGCGCGTCGCGCGCGACTCCTGCTGCTCGACCTCGACTGGCCGCTGCTGGATGCTGTCGAGGATGCACTCGGTCTGCTCGAAAGCGACCCGCACAGCGGCCACGCGCTGCGGGGCCGGCTCCGGGGGCTGCGCTCGCTGCGCGTTGGAACCTACCGAATCGTCTACGGGCTGACCGACGCCGACCAGACCGTTCGCGTGGCCGCCATCCGCCACCGCTCCATCGCATATCTCACCGACCCACGCTGATCCCGGCGCGCGGCGCTGCCCTACACCTCGCGGGGAGGGAATAGCTCTGCCGGCGAGACGAGGTGGATGCGGTCCTGCCTATCCGCCTCGCGTGTGAGGTCATCGTCGAAGCCGTTACGCGCGAAGAAGTAAAGCTTCGGCTGTGGCCCGTCTGGCGCCAGGTGATTGCTGAGCACTTCGAGCTTGATCCTCTCGGTGTCAGGGAGCGGACTGGCCGTCCACTTGCAAGAGCCCACGGCAATCACATGGCCTTCGTCACCGATCGCGACTGCGTCGAGCTCCCGGTCGATGGCGCGCAGTTCGGCACCGCGCGTCTCTCGGACCTTGCCCCACCACCATCCGACCGTGGCGGCGTCGATCTCGCTGCGCAACCACTGCTGGCAGATCTCCTCGAACGCCGGTGCGGCGACGAAATCGTGCAGATGCGGCAGGACCTGGCCGCGCAGGTGCCGTTCTGCCCCCTCATCGTCGGCGAGCCGTCCTTGCGCGGGCAGCACGAAACGAAACCAGAACCGCAGGTACGGGTCGGTGATGCGATAGCGGCTTTGCTTGGAGCGCTCGGGGTTGGTGACCGTGACGGGCAACAGCTTTTCGACGAGCCACAGGTTGCGCAGGGTGTCGAGCATCTGGCTGACTCGTGAGGTCCCTCCCGGCATGCCGGTGCGCTGGGCTATCTCGGAGACCTTTGTCTGGCCGGCGGCGATCGCGCGGAGGACCGAGAAGTACGCCGAGGGCTCGGCAAGCTCCTGAACGAGCAGCAATCGCGCTTCCTCATGCAGCAGCCCATCCGGTCGCAACACCAGGTTGAGGATGTTCTCGGCCAGGCTGTCTTGCTCGCGGACCTGCGCCAGGTAGTACGGCATGTGCCCGAAGACCGCATAGGCCGCAACCTTGTCCTCAGCCGACCAGCCGGGCAGGAACAAGTCAACGTCGTGCGGCTTGAACGGCCTGAGGCGGAGCTGACCGGCGCGGCGTCCATAGGTCGTGGCCGAGTAGTTGACGACTTCGCGCTCGAAGAAGCCGACCTCGCTGCCGGACAGCACCAAGAAGATGGGTAGACCCTCGCCCCGTTCGCGCCACCAGACGTTGATGATGGACCCGATGTCCTGGTTTTCTCGGGCGATGAACTGGAACTCATCGAGAACCAGGAGGACCGGGCCTTCCTCTGCCCAGTCAGCCAGGGCGTCGAGCCCGCGACGCCAGTCGGGCACGCTCAACGCTGCGCGCCCCGTCGCCTCCGCGAGACGGCCTGAGAAGTCAGCAAGCTGGTCGGCACGAGTCCCGCTGGTCGCCTCGAAGTAGAGGTGGCGCTTACCCCGGGCGAGCTCCAACAGCAAGAGCGTCTTACCGACGCGACGCCGACCCCACAGGGTGAACAGCTGGGCCTCGCCGCTGTCCCAGCGACGCTGAAGGCCCCCGAGCTCCTCGGTGCGATTCAGGAACGGTCGCCGCGCCATGGACAAAACTTACCAGGCGATAACTTATTTGCTACGAAGTTATCGCCGGAAGCGCGCGGCGCTCCATCCGGGCCAGAAAGCCCGTTCTACGCGACGTCGCGCAGGCCCTGCGCCTCGGCGAGCGACGCCAGCTTGCGCATCGCGTGCTCCTCCACCTGACGGGTGCGCTCGCGGGTGAGGCTGAACATCCGCCCCACCTCGTCGAGCGTGCGGGGATGCTCTCCGAAGAGTCCGTGGCGCAGCTCGACGACCCGGCGCTCGCGGTAGGAGAGGTTCTCGAGCGCCTCCGCCAGGCGGCTGCTGATCACGCTCGACGCGGCCGCGTCGAAGGG
>JALZJE010000310.1 GCA_030859955.1 Chloroflexota bacterium
CGTGTGGCGAGTGCGGCTCGGCGTGCTTTTGATGCCAATTGCCAAGACATTGATCGCCTGCTGGAGATCCACGCGGACCTCGGCGGTTCGGGACGCGGCCGCCGACATCGCTTGGAGGTCTTGAACAAGTCGGCGATCGTGTTGCTCACCGCCCTGTGGGAGGCATACTGCGAAGACATTGCAGCCGAAGGGCTTGCTCACCTCGTTGCCCACGCCAGGGACTGGAACAAGATCCCGAAGGAGCTGCAGCAACGCGTCGCCAAGGAACTGAAGAACGAGCAACATGAACTGGCGGTCTGGAGGCTGGCAGGCGATGGTTGGCGGACCGTGCTGTCGGATCGGCTGGCGGCGCTCCAGCAGGAGCGGAATCGCCAGCTCAACACGCCAAAGACAGCTCAGATCGACGCCCTGTTCCAGTCCACGCTTGGAACCCCCACGCTGTCAGACCGCTGGTACTGGCCAGGCATGTCCAAGCAACAGGCGAGGGCGAAGCTCGACCGCTACGTTGAGCTTCGAGGCGGGATTGCTCATCGGGGAGCCGGAGCAAGGTCGGTCAGCAAGGCCGCTGTAGTCGACTACTACGACCACATCAAGCGCCTGGTCACTAAGACGGGCGGCGGCGTGAACGCCGTGGTGAGAGCGAGCACAGGCAGGCCCTTGTGGTGACGAGGACGCGAGCCCTCGACGGCACGCTCTCGCCGTCATTGCGAGCCGTCACACACACGTTGTGTAGTCGGCGGCGACAGGGCGATCGATGGCCGACTATTCCCCGGCCGGTTGTGGTGCAACGGGCCCGATGACGTCTCGGCCATCAGCGAAGGGGAGTTCTTGCTCGAGGGTCGCCGGAAGCTCCGCATCGCCGGGTAACGGAAGGGCCATGATCGCCTCAGCACATGCCTGGCGCTGGTCGCTGGATGTAAGAAGCACTTCAATCCTGGGCGGGTTGTTACCGTCAGCGAGGTGAGGAACCTTTGATTTCATCTGGCGGATTGCCAACTTGGAGTAGCGAAGAATCTCGTGCGCCGCCTTGTCCCGGCTGCCGATGTCACTCCAATGCTGGGACAGCCCGTAGGTGGCATCGCGCAACAACTGGAGTCCATCGAGAACGGCAGTTCCCTGGGCTTCCGCCCGACCGATCACAGAAGCGGCATGTGCGCGGCCGCGTTCTAGGAGAACGCGCAGGCAGTACTGCCTCTCCTCGGGAGCTTGGCTGACGCTCGGGTCGAAGGGGATGAAGTAGAGAGGACGAGCCATCTCCTCGTCGCCCGCGGCGGGTACGACAAC
Source organism: Chloroflexota bacterium (assembly GCA_030859955.1). Lineage (GTDB taxonomy): Bacteria > Chloroflexota > Limnocylindria > QHBO01 > QHBO01 > JACDBZ01. The sequence goes on from JALZJE010000310.1 coordinate 1,285, forward strand.
TACGGGTTCGGCCAGCACCTCACCCGCCGGTCCTGGCAACTCACCTGCCAACAGCTGGACGATCACCCCGCTTCCGGGTTCTACTGTGAGACCCACGCTTGACGCCGGGGCCGGTGACAGGCCGGACTGGACGATTAGTTCCGATAGCTCGAACAGCGTCGCGCCGATCGCTTTCGCCTGGTCGCTTCGTGTGACGTATACCACCGCGCCGGGGATGGACTTGCCCGGCGGGAGGCCGGCGACGACGGCGACGTCCGCGGCCCGGGCGATGATCTTCGATGCCTGTTCGGACGTTGAAGACTCGGCACTGAACGACGAACTCTTGCACTCGAAGATCGGCCAATGGGAGCCGGTTGGGGCCGATGCCAGCACGTCGGGCTGGGGAAGTCCCTTGAGGTTGAGCTGAGTGGCGAGGGCCCGCTCGATCTCCGGAAGAGCAGACAGCCTCTTCCCAAGTGCGCGAACGGCATAGCCGTTGTGGCGGAGCACGGGGTTGACCGCGCCTTCTCGATCCGGGAATGCCTGAAGCATCCAGAGGACGGTGTTGAGCTGGAAGACCGGATCACCGGTGATGTGCGCCACGCCCGAGACTCCGTCAGTTGTTCCCGGACTCAAGGAGTTCCGCATAAGGGAATTCCCCGATCCAGGCCTGCACTGATGGGCTCAGGAACTGCTGAACGTTCGTAACCAACCGGTTGATCGTGTTCCCGCACGTACCTCTGGGTAGGACGGCGAGGATGTGCTTGCGGGTAGCCTCGATGCTGATCGGCTGCCAGAGGTGCCGGTCGATTCCATACACATGCAGCCGAGTGCGGTCCGGCCCTGACCATATCGGGTGACCGCCAAGTCGAAACCTGTTGCGCTTGCTGCCGAAGGTGCGGTCGGCCCATGTGTGCAAAGTCATCAGATCCAACGGCTGCTCGAAGTCGAGGTAAACCGGGCGACCTTTGAACCCCGCTCCGCCGTCCTCATCCGGTTCGGAGGAGTACCACAGCTTCTCTTCCGCGTCTTCGGTCACCCGCCTGTACAAATCGATCACGAGGCGCACGACCTTTTCCTGCTCAGCAAAGGAAACTGACCGGTTGGTGATCTTGCCAAAGTCGTACACCTCGTGACCTCCTCGTACGCCCGAGGGGATCCGAATGCGTACCGTTGACTGAAGCGGGTGGTAGATGTCCCGCATGCCGCTAAGCCGCTGATCTAGGTACGCCACCCGATCGGCCACCTCAAACTGAGAATGGCGGACCTCTCGGACGACGTCCTCGTCGTCGAAATCTTCCGCTCCCTCATCGACGACCTCCTCCTCCAGCTCCTCGTCGATGTCGTCTGCTATCGCGCCGTCGGCGATCTGTTCGTAGTGTCCGGTGTACGCGAACTTCAGCTTTGCGAGGCGGTTTGGGTCTGAAGTGTCTCGAGTCCAGCGCCACAGTGCGTCGAAGAACCGGCCCGGGAGCCAGACGTGATCTAGCCACGGCGAAGCGGTCACAGTTGAACGGACGAGCTTGTCGAGTTGCTGGGTCCGACGGGTCGAGTGGATGACCGGAAACCTGGTATCGGCGCCTTCAATAAGAGCGACCACGCCGTGGTCTCTCCGGAGCCGGTAGAGAGTTCCTTCATCGAGACAGTCGACAGCGAGGCCGGCGACTTCCGCGAAAGTCTCCGCTGGGTTGGGCGCGCCTGGGTGATGCCTCATGGTCTCGAGGACGTAGGACTTCACGAGGTTCTTTCTCAGGCGTGCGCCAGTCGGCTCGGCCCCGGCCGACTCGGATTCGAGATACTCGATGTAGTCATCCCGCGAGTCGAGGAGTGGCATGAGGGGGTCTTCTTCCGTTACCGCCATCCATGCCACCTCCTTGCGTCTGGCCGACACACAACGTACGTGGAGCGCGACTCTTCCGGTACGAGACGTTACGCCCAGCCTGCGACCATGCCACGCCACTGGCATGGCTGGAACGGAAG
>JALZJE010000325.1 GCA_030859955.1 Chloroflexota bacterium
CTTCAGGCTCTGGTGGATACCCGTCGGCGACGACCCCTCGCGCGGCGCGTACGTCCGCTCCCATACCGCTGAGCTTCTCGAGATCGTGGCGCTCGAGTCACACCGTGCCGGCGCGGTCGTCATCGGCGAGGATCTGGGAACGGTGCCATCGGGCGTCCGCAGGGAGCTGCGCCGCCGCCGCCTGCTCTCGACCCGGCTCGCACTGTTCGAGCGCGGCTTGCCGGCGACCTACCCGCGCCACTCGTTCGCCGCCGTCACGACCCATGACCTGCCGACGATGGCCGGGCTATGGAGCGGATCAGACCTCGCCGACCAGGTGGCCTCGGGCATCACCCCGGACCCCGATGCGCTTGCCCGGCTCCGGTTGCGCCTTGCCCGCGCCGCCGGCGTTGGCGCCGATGGCGACGCGCCGCCCATCGATCAGCTCCACCGGCGCGTAGCCGCCTCGCCTTCCATGCTGGTCGCGGCCACACTCGAGGACGCGCTGCGCGAGGGGGAGCGGCCGAATATGCCCGGCACGGTCGCGCCGCAACGCGACAACTGGTCGCTCGCCCTCCCATCACCAATCGGCGACCTGGATGGGGATTCGCACGTTCGTGCGCTCGTTCGTAGCTGCCGTCGACCACCCGTGGATCGAGCGGTGGAGGGTGTCTGACTGCGGAACTGGCAACGATTCAGTACATATATCAATAATGATATAACGGTTGACTTGGATCACACTGCGTGGCCGCAGTCCGATAGGCTCGTAAGAGCGCGCTGACGGACGCTCTTACGGAACCGGGCGGAGGATGAGGCCGCTCAAGGGCGGGAGCGAAATCACCGCGGCGAACGGCTGCCCGTGCCAGGGAGCTTCGATCGCTTCCACGCCGCCCAGGTTGCCGAGGTTCGAGCCGCCGTAGTGCTCCGAATCGGAATTCAGGGCCTCTGCCCAGCGACCGCCAACAGGCAGGCCAAGCCGGTAGCCATGGCGCGGGACCGGCGTCAGGTTCAGCACGATCACCGCAACCTCGCCCGCGCCGCGACGGATCCAGGAATAGACCGATGCCTCGACATCGGAGGCATCGATCCAGGCAAAGCCGGCCGAGTCATGATCGGCTGACCAGAGTGCCGGACTGGCCAGGTAGACGCGGCCGAGGTCCTCCATGAAGCGAGCGATGCCGCCGTGCACCGGCGCATCGAGGAGCTCCCAGGGCAGTGCATGGTCATGCGACCACTCGGTCTCCGGTGCCAGTTCGGCACCCATGAACAGCAGCTTCTTGCCAGGCTGTCCCCACATGTTCACGAGCAGCGCGCGCAGGTTGGCGAAGCGCTGCCATTCATCGCCGGGCATCTTGCGCAGCAGTGAGCCCTTGCCGTGGACCACCTCGTCGTGGCTCAGGGGCAGCACGAACTGCTCGGTGCCGACATACAGGCCCCGGAATGTCAGCCGGTCATGGTGGAAGCGCCGATGAATCGGCTCTTCGGCGAAGTACTCGAGCGTGTCGTGCATCCAGCCCATGTCCCACTTGAAGCCGAAACCGATGCCGCCGAGATACGTCGGCCGGGTGATGCCGGGGAAGGAGGTCGACTCCTCGGCGATGGTCACCGCACCGGAGAAGAGCCCGTAGACGCGCTCATTCATCTCGCGCAGGAACGCCACGGCCTCCAGGTTCTCGCGGCCACCGTGGACGTTCGGCGTCCACTCACCGGCCTTGCGGCTGTAGTCGAGGTAGAGCATCGAGGCCACGGCATCCACCCGCAGCCCGTCGATGTGGTAGCGATCCAGCCAGAAGAGCGCGTTGGCGACCAGGAAGTTACGGACCTCGGGCCGGCCGAAGTCGAAGATGAGGGTGCCCCAATCGGGATGCTCGCCGCGCTGGGGATCGGCATGCTCATACAGCGCCGTGCCGTCGAAGCGGCGCAGGGCGAAGTCATCGGTCGGAAAGTGCGCCGGGACCCAGTCGACCAGTACGGCGATGCCGGCGTTGTGCAGCGTGTCGACCATCGCGGCGAAGTCATCCGGGTTCCCGAAGCGGGCGGTGGGCGCGAAGTAGCCGGTCACCTGGTAGCCCCACGAGCCGTCGAACGGATGCTCCGCCACCGGCAGCAGCTCCACGTGCGTGAAGCCGAAGCGTCGGCAATGACTCACCAGCCTGTCGGCAGCCTGCCGGTACCCCAGCCAGGAACCGTCCTCATTTCGCATCCAGGATCCGAGATGGACCTCGTAGGCGGCCATCGGCAACCGGTACGGATCGCGCGACGCCCGCGCTGCCATCCAGTCGTCGTCGGTCCATGGAAACGCCGATGGATCCCAGACGCGCGACGCCGTCTCCGGCCGCACCTGCATGGCGAACGAGAGGGGATCGGCCTTGAGCCGAAGCTTGCCGTCCCGCCCGAGAATCTCGAACTTGTACAGCTCGCCGGAGCCGATGTGGGGGACGAACAGCTCCCACACGCCGGTGGCGCCCAGTGAACGCATCGGCATGAGACGACCGTCCCAGCGATCGAAGTCACCGACGATGCGGACGCTGCGCGCGTTCGGCGCCCAGACCGCGAAGCTGACGCCGGCGACGCCCTCGTGCGTGCGGGGATGTGCGCCAAGGACGTCGTATAGGCGCTCATGCGTGCCCTCGCCGATGAGGTGCAGGTCGACCTCGCCAAGCGCCGGGCCGAAGCGATACGGGTCGTCGAGCTCCCACACGTTGCCATCTGAAAAGGCGAAGCGGATGAGGTAGGCGAACTGTCCCGGCGCGAGGTCGGGGACGAGCGCTGCCCAGAGCCCGTCGCCGAGCGGGTCCATCCGCGCCGTACCCCCGTCGGGGGCGACGAGCGTGGCGGCATTCGCATCGGGATGGAATGCACGCACGACCGTGCCACCTTCGACAGGGTGGGCGCCCAGGATGGCATGCGGATCGTGGTGCTCGCCGCGCGCGAGGCGGGCGATTTCGCCCGCGGCGGGGGCATGTTGAGCGGTCGTCATCAGGCTAACCATACGCCGAGTCCGCGTCGCAGGATGCGTCCCGACAGGTCAGCGACAGCTGGATTCATAAGCATCGCTATTTACCAACCAGGATCGGCTTGGGCGCAAAACTTTCTGGTCCGTGGCCCCGCAGCGGGTCAATGAGCGTGGCACGCAAGCCGATGGGGCCGCGTCGGCCCGTTGAGGGCTGTCTAAGCCCACCGTGGTTGGCAGGTGGCATCCGCCGAGCCACGCGCGGCCGCGGGAGCTTGTCTCCGAAAGGGAGCGCGGAACTCGTCCGGCTCGGCCGCGAACGGGGGCCGTGGTAGGGTAGCGCCGCGTGCCTGGGTGGCCCAGACGCACCGCATCGGTCAATCGAACGCGTCCGCCCTGTCGTGCCACGGGCAGGCGACCACGAGCAATCACGCGAGGGAACTTGGGACTCTTCGACGGCCTGCTCGGCCTCCTCAGTCATGACGTCGGGATCGACCTCGGCACGGCAAATACGCTCGTCACGGTGCGCAACCGCGGGATCGTCATCAGCGAGCCCAGCGTGGTTGCCATGGACACGCGGACGAAGCGCGTGCTCGCCATCGGCGCAGAGGCGAAGCGGATGGTCGGCCGCACGCCGGCGAGCATCGTGGCCATCAGGCCGCTCAGGGACGGGGTCATCAGCGACTTCGACGTCACCGAGCAGATGATCCGCTACTTCATCAACAAGGTCCATGACCGATACGCCCGCATCCCGCGGCCACGCGTGCTGGTCGGCATCCCGTCGGGCGTGACCGAGGTCGAGAAGCGGGCCGTGCGAGACGCCACCATCAATGCGGGAGCGCGCTGGGCCCGGCTGATCGAGGAGCCGATGGCCGCCGCGATCGGCGCCGGTCTGCCCGTGAGCGAGCCGTCGGGGAGCCTGATCGTGGACATCGGCGGCGGCACCACCGAGGTGGCGGTCGTCAGCCTGGGCGGCATCGTCGTCAGCCGATCCGTGCGGATCGGCGGCGACGAGATGGACACCGACATCGTCGGCTTCGCTCGTCGAGAGTACAACCTGCTGATGGGGGAGCGAACCGCGGAGGACATCAAGATCGCGGTCGGATCGGCCTACCCGACGGACGACGACAAGCGGACCACGACGTTCCGCGGGCGTGACCTGCTGACGGGGCTGCCACGCAGCGTCGAAGTCGGCAGCGACCAGATCCGGGAGGCGCTCGAGCCGTCGATCGTCCAGATCGTCGAGGCCATCAAGGAGACGATCGAAGAGACGCCGCCGGAGCTCGTGGCCGACATCATGGACCAGGGCATCGTGCTGGCCGGCGGCGGCGCGCTGCTCGTCGGCCTCGATCGGCGCGTGGCGGAGGCGACCCAGATGCCGGTCCACATCGCCGACGATCCGCTCACCTGCGTGGTGCGTGGCACCGGTCGCGTGCTCGAAGACCTCGACACGCTCGAGCGTGTCCTGGTCAGCGAGCAGTTCACCCGCGCGCCGCGTTGACGCCGGGCAGCTGATGTACGGGCCCCCCAGCCCGAACCGGCGAACGCGGGGCGGCCTGTGGTTCGCGGCCTTCACCATCGCGAGCCTGTTGATGCTCCTCGCGAGCTCGACCGAACCGGCACTGACGCTCCAGCGCGTGACGGCTCGGGCACTGGACCCGGTCCGCGCAGCGATCGGCGGCATCGGCGAGGGAGCGGCAGGCGTGTTCGGGGCCATCGGCGAGATCGATCGCCTGCGGACGGAGAATGATCAGCTTCGTGGGGCGCTGGCTGGTGCCGAGCAGCGCGTGGCCGAGCTGACGGAGGCGGCGCGCGAGAACGATGAGCTGCGGCAGCTCCTGGGGATCAGCGACGCGCTCGACATGCAGCTCCTGCCGGTGCGCGTCATCAGCCGCGACCCGTCGAACCTGGCCTGGGAGGTCGGGATCGACGCCGGGGCCGACCAGGGACTGACGGTTGGCATGCCGGTGGTGGGCAACGCCGATGGCGCCGGGGCGCTGGCCGGGACCGTCGTCACGGTCAACGACGACACCTCCCGGGTCCGCCTGATCGTGGACACGCGTTCGGTGGTCATCGCGGTCGACCAGGCCAGCCGAGCCCTGGGCGAGATCCGGGGCCAGCCCGGTGGCCAGCTGGTCATGGTCAACGTGCCGGTCACCGAGTCGCTGGAGGTGGGTGGCACGATCGTCAGCGCCGGTCTCACCCTCGGGGAGCAGGCGAGCGGCTACCCGGGCGGACTGCTCATCGGCCGGATCCAGGCGGTCGAGCCGGACTCGAACGCGTTGACGCAGACCGCGTTCGTCCGGCCCGCATTCGATCCGGCCAGCGTCGAGCGCCTCCTGATCGTGCGTGACTTCAGCCAGGGATGAGGGCCGGTAGAATGGGCGCGCCCAAGGAGAACGCATGACCGAGCGCCCGAACGTGCGCATCCACGCCTCGGCCGACGTTGCGCCGGATGCCATCATCGGTCCGGGAACCAGCATCTGGAACCAGGCCCAGGTGCGGGAGGGCGCCCGCATCGGCGCCGGGTGCGTCATCGGCAAGAACGTCTACGTCGATGCCGCCGTGGTCATCGGCGACCGTTGCAAGGTCCAGAACAACGTCAGCCTGTTCCGCGGCGTGACGCTCGAGGACGGGGTCTTCGTCGGTCCGCACGTCTGCTTCACGAACGACCGCCTGCCACGGGCCATCAACGCCGACGGATCGCCCAAGGCCGATGACGACTGGAAGGTCTCGCCCACCCTCGTGCGACACGGCGCCGCGCTCGGCGCGAACAGCACGATCCTGCCCGGGATCACGATCGGAGCCTGGGCGATGGTCGGTTCGGGAAGCGTCGTCACACGGGACGTGGCGGATCATGCGCTCGTCATCGGCAATCCGGCACGGCGGCGCGGCAGCGCCTGCATCTGTGGCCAGACCATCCCCGATGGACGCGATGGCATCCGCGTCGCCGGCGCGTGCCCCGGCTGCGGCGTGTCGCTCCCCACGGACGATGCCGGGTGAGGGTCCTGACCGTCGTCGGCGCGCGCCCGCAGTTCGTGAAGGCCGCCCCGGTCAGTCGTGCGCTTCGCGTCGATCACGAGGAGATCCTGGTCCACACCGGTCAGCACTACGACGATGCCATGAGCGGCTCGTTCTTCCGGGACCTCGAGATCCCCGCGCCGAACGTGAACCTCGAGGTCGGCAGCGGGACGCACGGCGTGATGACCGGCGAGATGATGCGCCGGCTGGAGCCGGTGATGGTGGACCAGGCGCCGGATGGGGTGCTTGTCTACGGGGACACGAACTCGACCCTGGCAGCCGCGGTGATCGCCAGCAAGCTGTGCTACCCGGATGGACGACGCCCCTGGCTGGCGCATGTCGAGGCCGGGTTGCGCTCGTTCAACCCGCGGATGCCGGAGGAGCGCAACCGCATCGTCGCCGACCACCTGTCCGACCTGCTCCTCGCCCCGACCGACACGGCCATGGGCCACCTTGCTCGGGAGGGAATCGGAGACCGGGCGAAGCTCGTGGGCGACGTCATGGTCGATGCCCACGCGTGGGCGGCCCAGCGATCCGACAGCCACCTGCCGGAAGAGGCGCGCGTGCTCGACCGCTTCGTGCTCCTGACGATGCACCGCGCCGAGAATGTGGATGATCCCGCCCGCCTGCGCGAAATCCTCGGGGGCATGGCCGTCGACCTTCCTGTCATCTTCCCGGTCCACCCGCGCACGCGCGCTGTGCTCGGTGGAGCCATGCTCCCGCCGAACGTGATCCCGATCGACCCGGTCGGGTATCTCGAGATGGTGGCGCTCGAGGAGCGCGCCCACGCCATCGCGACCGACTCAGGTGGCGTGCAGAAGGAGGCCTATCTGTCCGGCGTTCCCTGCCTGACACTCCGAACTGAGACCGAATGGGTCGAGACCGTCGAGGCCGGCTGGAACCGGGTGGTGAACGACGACCCCCAGGCGCTGCGCGCGGCACTCGCCGACGCGTCCTTCATGCGCCGCGACAGGGAACGACCCGTTCTCTACGGTGATGGCCACACCGCGGCCCGTATCGTCGCGGCGCTGGAACGGCATCATGCCGAAGCTCGCGAGGCGCGCGCATCGCAGGATGGAACGGTCTCGTGATTCCAATCGCACGCCCGCAGATGGGCGAGGAGGAGAAACAGCGCGTCTGGGAGGCGATGGCCTCAGGGTCGCTGGCCCAGGGACCTCGGGTCCGCGAGCTGGAGGAGCAGTTCGCCGGGTTCGTTGGGGCCGGCAATGCAGTCGCCACCAGCTCCGGGACGACCGCGCTGCACCTGGCACTGCTCGGCTACGGCATCGGCCCCGGTGACGAGGTGATCACGGTCCCATTCACGTTCATCGCCAGCGCGAACAGCATCCTGTACACGGGTGCCCGTCCGGTGTTCGTGGATATCGGTGAGCGCGACTTCTGCATGGACCCTTCGCTGGTCGAGGCCGCGATGACGCCGCGAACGAAGGCGATCATGCCGGTCAGCCTGTACGGACAGTCCGCGGACATGACGGCCCTCGCCGAGATCGCTGAGCGTTACGGGCTGGCGGTCGTCGAGGACGCCTGCCAGGCGCATGGCGCGTCCATTGGTGACCGGCGGAGCGGGACATGGGGTGCCGGCACATTCAGCTTCTATCCCACCAAGAACATGACGACCGGCGAGGGCGGCATGCTGACCACGGATGACGCTGAGCTGGCCGCACGGGTTCGCCTGCTCCGCGAGCATGGGATGAAGGTGCGCTATCACCATGATGTGGTCGGATACAACTTCCGCATGACCGACATCGCCGCCGCGATCGGGCTCGCGCAGCTGCCGAAGCTGCCCGCCAACAACGATCGCCGCCGCCAGATCGCCGCGCGCTACGACGCCGAGCTGCGCGGAGTGGTCACCCCGCGCGTGCGGCCGAACGCGACACATGTCTATCACCAGTACACGCTGCTGGTGAACCAGCGGGATGCGTTCGCGGAGGCGCTCCAGAGCCGTGGTGTCGGAACCGCGATCTACTACCCGATCCCGGTCCACCGCCAGAAGCCGTTCGTCGCCCTGGGATATGGGACGGAGCCGATGCCGGTGACGGATCGGCTCACCGCCGAGGTGCTCAGCATCCCCGTCCACCCGTCGCTGACTGACGACGAGGTGGCCCGAGTCATCGAGGCGGTCAATGCCGTCGCGGCAGAGCTCGGCCCGCTCGAGACGGAGGGCGGAGGTTCATGAGCGCTGGCCATGCACCGTTACGCGCGGGCGTCATCGGCCTGGGGATGATGGGGCGCAATCACGTGCGCGTGTGGGACGACTCGATCGATGGCGTCGAGCTCGTGGCGGTTGCCGACCCGGATCCGGCTGCCGTCGAGCGTGCAACGAGCGGACGCGTGGCGCGGGGCTACGAGGACGCCGGCCAAATGCTCGCCGAGGAGCGGCTCGACCTCGTCAGCATCGTGGCGCCGACCAGCCTGCATCTGCCGGTGACCCTGGCCGCACTGCGCGCCGGCGCCAACGTGCTGGTGGAGAAGCCGATCGCGGCGACGCGCGAGGAGGCCACGCAGATGATCGATGCGGCGGCGGACGCCGGCCGAATGCTCACGGTCGGTCATATCGAGCGCTTCAACCCCGCCATCCGTGAGCTGCGCCGCCGCCTCCACGCCGGCGAGCTCGGCCGCATCTTCCAGGTCAGCGCCACCCGGCTCGGACCGTTCCCGGCGCGCATTCGCGACGTGGGTGTGGTGGTCGACCTCGCCCCGCACGATATCGACGTGATGCGCTATCTCGTCGGGTCAGAGCCGATCCGCATCTACGCGGAGGCCGAGCGGCGTATCCACACCGATCACGAGGACCTCTTCAACGGCATCATCAAGTTCGAGAACGGGGTCATCGGCATCCTGAACATCAACTGGCTGACCGCCACCAAGCGACGGACATTGACGGTGACCGGAGAGCGCGGCTACTACGTGGCCGACTACATCGCCCAGAACCTCATCTTCTACGCCAATCCGGACGCAGGTCAGATGTGGGAGAACCACGGCGCCGAAGCATGGGGCGCGCCGATCACGTCGGTCACCGAGGGCGAGATGACGCGCCACGCGATCCGCCGAGCCGAGCCATTGACCGTCGAGCTGCAAGAGTTCGCGCGCGCCGTGCGTGACGGTGGTCCGCCGCCGGTGGAGCCGCGCGACGCGATGGTGGCGCTGCTGCTCGCACGCGTGATGGTCGAGTCGGCCCGAGCCCAGCGAGTGATCGCCGGCGCGGAGCTGGCGGAGGCTATCGCATGAGGATTGCCGTCGTCGGCCTTGGACACATCGGCTTGCCGCTGGCGGTGCAGTACGCCGCGCGCGGCCACGAGGTCCTGGGCGTGGACGTTGACGAGCGGCTCGTCGATACGCTGAACCGTGGTGAGTCACCGCACGTCGACGAGCAGACGCTCATCGACCGCGTCCCAGAGCTCGTGGCCGACGGATCACTTCGCGCGACCACCTGGAATGACCCATCGGGGTTTGCCCAGGCCGAGGCGGTCATCGTCATCGTGCCGGTGGTGGTGGATGCGGATCGCCAGATCGATTTCCAGCCGATCGACGCAGCCACCCGGGACATCGCCGCCAACGTCGGTCCCGGCACGCTGGTGATCTACGAGACCACCCTGCCGGTCGGCACGACGCGCAGCCGCTTTGGGCCGATGCTCGTGGACGTCAGCGGCCTGGTGCTCGACGAGAGCCTCTTCCTGGCCTTCAGCCCCGAGCGCGTCCTGGTCGGTCGCGTCTTCCTCGATCTTCGACGCTATCCGAAGATCGTGGGCGGCACGAGCGCAGAGAGCACGCGGCGCGCCGTAACCTTCTATCGGGCCGTTCTGGACGAGGAGGCCGAGGTGCGCGGGGTCAGCACCGCGGAAGCGGCCGAGTTGACGAAGCTCGCCGAAACGACGTACCGCGACGTCAACATCGCGTACGCGAACGAGCTCGCGCAGTTCGCCGCACGCAACGGCATCGACGTGACCGAGGTGATAAGCGCGGCCAACTCGCAGCCGTACAGCCACATCCACCAGCCCGGCCTCGGCGTCGGCGGACATTGCATTCCGGTCTACCCGCACTTCCTGTTCAACGATGATCCGCAGCTGCGCATCCCACCCCTGGCGCGCCAGATCAACGAGGGGATGGGGGCCTTCGCGGTGGACATGATCGAGGACCGGATCGGGTCGCTGGACGGCCAGGACGTCCTGGTGCTCGGCGTCGCTTACCGCGGCGATGTCCGGGAGGATGCATTCAGCTCCGCGTTCCGGCTGCGCGACGAGCTGCTGGCAGCCGGAGCCCGGGTGTACGGACATGATCCGTACTACGACGCCGCACACCTGCGCAACATCGGCTTCGAGCCGTACGAGTTGGGTGCCGGCGAGCCGATGAAGGTGGCTGTGCTCCAGGCGGCGCACGAGGCGTACCGCGGAATGGCGCCGGACGCGATCGCCGGGCTCGAGCTCTTCGTCGATGGTCGCAACGCGATCGATCGTGAGCCGTACGACCGCGCGGGGGTGGCATATGTCGGAATCGGTCGCTGAGTTGGCACCCGAAGCGCCGGCGGTCGGCCTTGCCGCCGGGCGTGGCGTATGGGTCGTGTTGCCGACCTACAACGAGCGCGAGAACCTGGGGCCGATCGCCGCCGCCATCCTCGCCGCGCTTCCGGAGGGATCGCTCCTCGTCGTCGACGATGCCTCGCCCGATGGCACCGGTGAGCTGGCTGACACGATCGCCGCGCGCGAGCCACGCGTTTCGGTCCTGCACAGGCCCGGCAAGGAGGGCCTCGGCGTAGCCTACCGAGATGCCTTCCGCTGGGTGCTGGAGCGACCCGACGCACGCGCCGTCGTCCAGATGGATGCCGATTTCAGCCACGACCCTGCCGCCCTGCCGCGGCTCCTGGCGCCCCTCATGCGCGACGCCGACCTGGTGCTGGGCACCCGGTACATGCGCGGGGGATCGACGGTCGGTTGGCCCTGGCATCGCAAGGTCGTCAGCCGCGGAGGGACCATGTTCGCCCGGACCGTGCTCATGTTGCCGTACCGCGACCTCACCGGCGGCTTCAAGGCCTGGCGCCGGGAGCTGCTCGAGGCGATTCGTCTGCGTGAGACATCCGGATCGGGCTATGGCTTCCAGGTGGAGACCACGTGGTGGGCGCACCGGCGTGGCGCGCGCATCGTGCAGGTGCCGATCGTGTTCCGTGAGCGCGTCGTCGGGGCCTCGAAGATGACCGGCGGGATCGTGCGCGAGGCGCTGCTGCTCGTGATCGGGCTTCGCATCGCCGCCATCCGCGACGCCGTGTTTCGCCGGTGAGATGAGGCAGGCGTTGCTGCCGTGCGAAGACTGCCTGGATGCGCCCGGCGACGGCATCGGCTAGCATTGCGCCGCGCTCCGCCCAGCGGCCGCGAAGGCCGCAGCCGGGCCGCCGCATGACCATGATCAGATGAGCTTTCGATCTCGACCCGTCCTCGACCGCAGGCACCGCCCGCGCTGGCAGGATGAGCTGCGTACCCAGCAGCTCACCATCGTCGGCTTTGCGGTGGCCATCGCGGTGGCGCTCGGGATCTTTGGCGCCGCCGCGTGGAATGGCTACTGGGAATCCCATTTTCGCCCGGTGGCCTCGGTCGCCGGCACGACGTACGACCGCTCCGACCTCCAGGCTCGTGAGCGGATCCTGGTCGCGGAGGCGTCGGCAACCGTCTCCGAGCTCCAGGCTCAGCTCGGCGGTCCTCGCGACCAGATCATTCAGCAGCAGATCGACGAGGTCAGCCTCCAGCTGTCCAGCCTCGATACCAGCGCCGCCGAGTCACTGGTCGAGAGCGCGGTCCTCACAGCGCAGGCTGACGAGTTCGGGCTCGAGGTGAGCGACGAGGAGCTCAACGCCGGCCTGGCCGAGCGTTTTGCGGTCGAGGAGCTGGTCCGCGCGCAGCTGATCCTTGTCGATGCCCTTCCCGAGGATGCCGCGGCCGATGATGAGCCGACGGAGGACCAGTTGGAGGCGGCGCGGGCCGAGGCCGAGGAGGCGCTCGAGCGGCTCGAGGATGGGGAGGAGTTCGCGGAGGTGGCCGCCGAGGTCAGCGACGATTTCACCGCCGAAAGCGGCGGCCTGATCGGCTGGTTCGGGATGGACGACGCTTCATATGGCGAGTACTTCGAGGCGCTGGCCGATGCTGAGATGGGCGACCGCGTGGGTCCCATCGAGACCGATCGTGGCTATGCCGTGCTCGAGCTGCTCGGCCGCAGGGATGCCACGACCGAGAGCCCGCTGCGGGAGCTTCTCGACCGCCAGGGCGTCGATGACCAGAGTTACCGCGCCTACGTACGCGGGTCGCTGCTGGTGGACGCCTTCCGGGATCACTTCTCGGAGGAGGTGGTCGGTTCGGAGACCGAGCAGCGCCGGGTGGCGCAGATCTTCATCGCCACGCCCGCCGGTGCGGCCGCGGTGCCCCAGGAGCGCGCACGCCACGTCCTGATCAATCCGCTGCCCGAGGATGCGGCCCAGGACGCGGAAGCGACCGATGAGCAGTGGGAAGCCGCGCTGGAAGAGGCGGAAAACGTGCACCAGGAGCTCAGCGCCGATGACGCCGATTGGTTCGCGATCGCGGAGGAGCGCAGTGACGATCCGGGCTCGGGCGCCCGCGGCGGCGACCTGGGCTGGTACGACCCGGCCGCGTCCCCGTTTGTTCCGGAGTTCACCGAGGCGCTGGATACTCTCGAGGTCGGCGAGCTGAGTGAGCCTGTCCGCAGCGATTTCGGATACCACGTCATCCAGAAAACGGGTGAGCGCACCAGCCCACAGGCGCAGGCGGCCGAGCTCGTCGAGGAGCTGCAGGCGGATCCCGACACCTTCGCCGAGGTTGCGACACGCGTCAGCGAGGACTACGCGACGGCCGAGGATGGTGGTGAGCTCGGGTGGGTCGCGCCGTACCAGCTCAGGGAGCCCCTCGAGGACGTCCTCTTCGACCTCGCCGAGGTCGAAGAGATCAGCGACCCGTACGATGCCGGTGCTGAGGGGATCACGATCTACCAGTTGCTCGAGATGAGTGATGACCGTGTGCTCGACGACGATCAGCTCCAGGAGATCCGCTCGAGCGGGTTCGAACGGTGGCTGGAGCAGGAGGTGCGTGCTCCCGTAGACACGTGGGTCGATCCGCAGTTCGCGTCCTCGACTGCCGCCTGAGCCGATGACCGCCGGCGCGTCGCGCGGCGTGGACGAGCTCCTCAGCGCAGCCGGGATCGATCCCGCGGCCGGAGTACAGCTGGTCGCGGTCGGTCGACTCGCCTCGATCGCGTTCGACCCGTCCCTCCCGCTGGTGCTGCTCTCCGGATCAGCGGATCCCGCAACGGCCGTGCTGCCGGGGCGCCATGCCCGTAGTGGGCCATTGGCCGTGCTCTCAGCGCTGTATCCGTCCGACCACGAGTTGCTGGAGCTGCCGCGTCGCGCGGTTCGTCACATGGCGGATCTCGACGATTCGACACTTGCCGCCACGGCGTGGCTCGTTCCGGCGCTGGATCCGGTGCGGAACCTGGCCAGCCCGCATGGCATGGCGGCCATCAGCGCCAGGCTCCGAGCGACGGATGGATGTCCCTGGGACCAGCAGCAGACGCACCTGAGCCTGCGGCCGTACCTGCTGGAAGAGGCATACGAGACGATCGACGCTATCGAGCACGGGACGCCCGCGGACCTGGCCGAGGAGCTCGGGGACCTGTTGCTGCAGGTCATCCTGCACGCCCAGTTTGCCGCCGAGACCGGAGCCTTCGACCTGACCGATGTCTATCGGTCGATTGCCTCCAAGATCGTTCGGCGCCACCCGCATGTGTTCGGGGCGGTCTCCGTGGACGGCGTCGCCCAGGTC